>WTHR01000124.1 GCA_011523045.1 Gammaproteobacteria bacterium
ACTCAAGATCATCCGAAATCCCTTTGCGTCCATCTTTTCGGGTATAGGCGCCAGTCAGGAGATTTTCTTCGACAGTTAAATGCTCAAAACAGTGCCGGCCTTCCATGACCTGAATCACTCCCCGACGCACCAGTTCGTTAGGGGTCAGGCTGTGGACGTCCTCTCCCTTAAAGGTAATGGTCCCTTTGGTGACATCACCACGCTCGGCACCCAGCAAATTGGAAATCGCCTTGAGCGTGGTGGACTTGCCCGCACCATTGGCGCCAAGCAAGGCCACGACACCCCCTTCCATGACTTCGAGAGAGACTCCCTTCAGCACGAGGATCACATGGTCATAGATCACCTCAATGTTGTTGACCACCAGCAGGGATTTGCTGTTGGTTTCCGCAACGGCGCTCATGGAGTCCCTCCCGTCATCATGACCAAAACGAATCGCCTGTTAGCAATCGCGAGGCGTTACGTTGTTTTCCGCCGCGTATGCTGTTGAGTCTGCCTCGATAAGCGGGCCGGTGATATCGCGCAGCGGCTCGTAGAACTTCGATACGATATTCCACTGCTTCGCCTTGGCATCCCACTGCTGTACGGCGACCTTGCCAGGCCCTTCGTGGTTTTCACAGGTGATCTTCACCGGATAGGTAAAGCCCCCCAGGCCCAGCTCTTCAAGACGTGCTTCGTCGACGTCAAGCGCCTCGAAACCGTCCCGGACATGCTTGCCCGTGACTTCCTTGGTGCCATGAATTTCCATCGCGTTACGGACGGCTTCGGTCGTCCACATGGCAGCGACCATGCCCCGGTTGTACAGCACTTCCCCGATACGATCACGATCACCCTTGCCAAGGCCCTTGTCATAGACATGCTTGCGGATGTCGTCGTGCACCGGGAATCCGCCGCCAGGCGCGTGGAACGCGCCAGAAAGGTATCCATCTGCGGCATCACCAGCAGGCATGACATCGTTTTCAGAGCCTGACCACCAGACCCCAATGAAGTGATCCATCGGATAGCGGATGGAGGCCGCTTCCTTTATAGCAACCTGGTTCATCACACCCCAGCCCCACATCAGAACCCAGTCCGGTTTTTCTTTTCGGATTTGCAGCCAGGTCGCCTTTTGTTCCTGGCCAGGATGATCCACGGGCAGTCCTCGGAACTCATAACCGAACTTGTCAGCCATGGATTCCAGGGTCCGGATAGGCTCTTTACCGTACGCGGAGTTGTGATACACGAGGTAGATTTTCTTGCCTTTCAGAGCATCAAAACCGCCTTCCTGATCAGCGATGTACTGAACCAAAGCCGTGGCCTGGCTCCAGTAAGTCGCTGGGAAGTTGAATACCCACGGAAATACCTTGCCGTTTGCGGCAGAGGTTCTGCCGTAGCCCATGGAAAAGATCGGAACTTCGTCCACCGATGCCTTGGGAATCAGCTGGTAGGTAATACCTGTAGACAGGGGCTGGATCGCGAGCGCTCCTGAGGGTGACGTGTCCTTGATCTTCTCGTAACACTCGACGCCCTTTTTGGTGTTATAGCCTGTCTCGCAGTCAACGTGCTTGATCTTGACGCCGTTGATACCGCCGTCACGCTCGTTGAGCATGTTGAGATAATCGGTAAATCCGTTGGCGACAGGAATACCGTTCGGCGCATAAGGGCCGGTGCGATAGTCCAGCGTCGGGATCACCAGTTCATAGGCATTGGCGCCTGATGCGAACATCGGCAAAGCCAACACCGCCGCTACAGCGGCTCCGGTCAGTTTTCTAAGATTCATCAATTGCCTCCTCTTAGTGTTGTGGTTGATACAGCAGTTTGCGGCTCTTTCGCCCCCTAATGCGGGAACGGCCAAAGCCGCAGTTTCTCCTTCGCAATCTGCCACAGCCGGGCAAGCCCGTGCGGCTCAACGATCAGGAAAAAGATGATCAGCATACCCATCAGCAGGATCTCAACGTGACCTGCCATCCCTGAGTCAAAGCCCATGCCTCCTACCATAATGTTTTTCAGCAAAATGGGTATAAGAACGATGAAGGCCGACCCTAAAAATGCTCCTAAAACGCTGCCCAGTCCGCCAATAATGATGATAAACAGAACATAAAACGACTGGTTGATATCAAACGCCTCCACGGGCTCGACGGATCCAAGGTACACCGCGAAATACAGTGCACCGGCAACCCCGATATAAAAAGAACTCACTGCAAATGCGGAGAGTTTTGCCTGCAGGGGGCGGATGCCAATGAGTTCCGCCGCGATATCCATATCTCGAATCGCCATCCACTCCCGGCCGATTCTGCCGCGCACGATATTCTTCGCGCTGAGTGCGAGCACAGCGACAACCGTCAGGGTGAAGAGGTACTTGGCAGCCGGAGCCGCCTCAGGGCCTGTAATGCGAATCCCGAAAAAGTCGATAGGCCTTACCGTAATCATGCCGGTCAGGTTGTAGTCATAAAACCAGCCAACCTTGTTGAATATCCAGACCAAAAAAAACTGGGCGGCGAGCGTGGCCACAGCGAGGTAGAAGCCCTTGATACGCAGACTGGGCAGACCAAAGATCATACCTATCGCTGCCGTAACGACACCTGAGAGTGCCAACACAATCAGGAAATTGGCCTCCGGGAAAAACCCGACCAGTTTGAATGACGCATAGGCACCCACCGCCATGAAGGCCCCGGTGCCGAGCGACACCTGACCGCAGTAGCCCGTAAGGATATTCAGCCCGAGGGCCGCAAGCGCATAAACCAGAAACGGCAGCAGAATCGCGTTAGCCCAATACTCGTTGATGACAAACGGAACCACCAGAAAGGCCAACGCGAGCACGCCGAACACAAACCAGCGGTCCTGGGCAATCGGAAACATCGCCTGATCGGCGATATAACTGGATTTGAGCTGACCGCTTTCTCGATAAAACATCGTCAGACCCTCTCGATGATTCGTTCGCCGAAAAGCCCTTGGGGCCTGAACAGCAAAAAGACGAGTGCCAGCATATAGGCAAACCAGTTCTCAATGGCGCCTCCCACCATCGGGCCGATATAGACCTCGGCGAGTTTTTCGCCTACACCAATAATCAGTCCGCCGACGATCGCGCCCGGCACTGAGGTGAATCCCCCGAGAATGAGGACAGGAAGGGCTTTCAGTGCAATCAGGGAAAGCGAGAACTGCACGCCGGATTTGCTGCCCCACATGATGCCGGCCACCAAGGCCACGATCCCGGAGACCGACCAGACGATCACCCAGATCCTATCGAGCGACACGCCGACGCTGAGCGCGGCCTGATGGTCATCTGCCACAGCACGAAGGGCCCGGCCGATACGGGTGCGCTGAAAGAAAATAGCCAGAACCACTACCAGCACGGCTGCCGTTCCGGCAGCGAAGATTTCAAGCTGCTCGATATAGAGGTTGAAGTTATCCAGCAGCCAGTCAGAAGCGCCCTGGGGAATCCCGATATCAAGCGGTTTGACGTCGGAACCAAAAAGAATATCGCCAAGGCCTTCGAGCACAAATGCAAGGCCGATGGTCGCCATAAACAGGATGATTTCGTTCTGCTTTACCATAAAGCGCAGGACCGTTCGCTCAATCACCCATGCCAGCACGACCATGATGAGCCCCGTTGCGGGAATGGCCAGCCAGACCGGAAGCGTGAAGCCAAAGACCGCAAAGAACCAGCCGTCTTCAGCCAGAAAATCATAAAGGGCCAGCGCAGCAAATAGCGCCATGACCCCCTGCGCGAAATTGAAAATTCCCGAAGCCTTGAAGATCAGCACGAAACCCAGGGCAACCAGCGCGTACATGACCCCTGTCATCAGGCCACTAATAATCACTTCCAGCAAAAAGATATCGAAAGCCATCAGCGTATCTCTCTGAATCCGGATTCAATCCTGTGTGGTGAACTCTGTCCTTTTCCGAATCTCTTAGTCATGGCTCACTCCAAGATACGCATCGATGACATCCTGGTTGGTGCGCACTTCCTCAGGTGTACCTTCCGCAATTTTTCGTCCGTAGTCCAAGACCACCACGCGATCGGAGATATCCATTACCACACCCATATCATGTTCGATAAGAGCGATGGTGGTTCCGAATTCGTCATTGGTCTCAAGAATAAAGCGGCTCATATCCTCTTTTTCTTCGAGATTCATTCCGGCCATGGGCTCATCAAGCAACAGCAACGTGGGCTCTGCCGCCAGTGCCCGGCCCAGCTCGACCCGCTTTTGAAGACCGTAGGGCAAGCGGCCCACCGGGGTTTTTCGAATAGATTGAATCTCAAGAAAATCTATTACGTGCTCGACAAACTCTCGATGCTCGATCTCTTCACGACGCGCCGGACCGATATGCAACGCCTGCCAGAAAAGGGATTTACTCATATGGGTATTACGCCCGGTCATGATGTTGTCCAGCGTACTCATGCCCTTGAAAAGCGCGATGTTCTGAAACGTTCTGGCAATACCGCCGGCCGCAGCATCGTGGGGGCGCATCTGCTTTCTGGCCTGCCCCTGGTAGGTGATCGTGCCTTGCTGGGGGTGATAAAAGCCGTTAATCACGTTGAGCATCGAGCTCTTTCCCGCACCATTGGGGCCGATGATCGAACGGACTTCGCCTTTGCGAATATCAAAGCTGACATCCACGAGCGCGTGCACGCCGCCAAAAGACAGTGATATGGCGTCCACTTCCAGGAGAATTTCGCTGGTCTGCTCGTTGGTCATCTTGCTAATCGATTTCTAGGCAATATTGGCGGCATGGGCTGCGTTTGTATTTCGGCCACTCAAGCAGCTGCACGCGAGTGCTCCTCAGACACGGCTGCATCACGAATTTCAAGGTCCGCCTCGATCTGGCCCTGACGGCCATCCTCAAACATCACTTCGGTGCTGATAAAGCAATTCTTGCGTCCGTCGAACAGTGCTTCAATCAGGTCGCCATACCGCTCGTTAATGATTCGCCGGCGTACCTTCCGCGTTCGTGTGAGCTCCCCATCATCAGGGTCCAACTCCTTATGCAGTATCAGAAAGCGTCGAATCTGCGATGAGGAGAGGTGTGAATCCTGAGCAAGACTCTGGTTGACCTGCTCAATACATTCCTGAACCAGCGCGTACACCTCAGGATGCGCTGCGAGCTCCTGGTAGCTGGCATAGGCAACGTTATTTCGCTCAGCCCAGTTGCCCACTGCGTCAAGATCAATGTTGATAAAGGCCGTCACAAAATCGCGCTGATCACCAAAGGTAACGACTTCCTTGATCTCGGGGAAAAACTTCAGCTTGTTTTCAAGGAACTTGGGCGCAAACATGCTGCTGTCATTGAGTTTGCCGACATCCTTGGCGCGGTCGATGATTCTGAGATGACCCTCGTCATCAAAGTAGCCCGCATCGCCTGTGTGCACCCAGTTGTCTGAGGTCTTGGTCTCGGCGGTTGCCTCGGGATTCTTGAAGTATTCCTTAAAGACGCCGGGGCTGCGGTACACCACCTCGCCGTTCTCCTCGATCCGCACCTCTACCCCCGGTGGGGGTGTTCCAACGCTCTCGGAACGTACAACCCCGTCAGGCTGCATAGTGATAAAGACCGTGGCCTCGGTCTGGCCGTAGAGTTGCTTAAGGTTAATGCCCAATGATCGATAGAACTCGAAAATCTCGGGGCCAATGGCCTCCCCGGCGGTATAAGCCACCCGGACCCGGCTCAGGCCAAGCGTATTCTTTAATGGCCCATAGACCAGCAATTCACCCAGCCAGTAGTGAAAGCGGTCCCAGGTCGGCACTGACTGGCCGTCCATCAGCGCTACCCCGGTCTTTTTGGCAACCTTCATGAAGTGATCAAAGAGGCTGCGCTTTAAGCGTCCGGCGTCTTTCATCCGGATCATGACACTCGTGAGCACGCTCTCAAACACCCGCGGCGGGGCGAAGTAAAACGTTGGTCCAATCTCCCGCAGGTCCTGGGCGACCGTGTTGGTGCTTTCGGGGCAGTTGACACAAAAACCCGCGACCAAACCCATCGCGAACGAGAACACGTTGTCTCCCACCCAGGCCATGGGCAGGTACGCAAGCACCTCCTCGTCAGCGGTGATCCCGTCAAACTCATTAGTGTTGCGGGCAGTAACCAAAAGATTTTCATGGGACAGCACCACCCCTTTGGGCCTTCCCGTTGTGCCGGAGGTATAAAGGATGATCGACGTATCAGACGACTTGCCTTTTTGAATCTCCGCGTTGATCTTGTCCGGATCGGCCTTTAGAAGTTCACGGCCTCGCGCCATGACGGTCTCAATATCCATCACCACCCGCGGATCGTATTTGCGCAGACCCTTGGGATCGCAATAAATGACGCGCTCAACTCTTGGGCACTGCTCCCGGATCTCCAGGGCCTTGTCTACCTGCTCCTGGTTTTCCGCGATGATGAAGCGCGCCTCGGCGTGGTCCACCACATACTGGATTTCCTCAGCCACCGAATCCTGGTAGGCAGGCACGGGCACACCGCCGAGCGCCTGAGCAGCAATCATTGACCCGTAAAGGCGCGGGCGGTTATCTCCGATAATGACAAGGGTGTCGTTTCGGGCGAAGCCAAGATCGGCCAAACCCGCCGCGAGCGCAAAGGACTCTTCGCAGAGCTGCCCTAAAGTCCAGGTCTGCCATATACCGTAGGCCTTTTCGCGCATTGCGGAGCGCGCAGCATCGTGCTCGAGCCGCTGCAACAGCAACTGCGGGAAAGTCTCGCCCTGCAATTCAAGCGAGTTCACCATATCCTCTCCTTAAAACTTCTTCGAGCCTGCCTCTCTTTTTGCCTCTACTTTTGCCTCTAGACCTATAGAGGCGCCTGATCTCACCTATAGAGGCGCCTGATCTCACCGTCCAGGCTTGGCAGAAACTCTTCTCCACCGAGTTTACTCAGCGGAAACGCGAAACGCGAGTGCTGCAGCAGACGGCTGCAGCAAAACCTCCAAAATCCGGCCCAAATTTGACCCGGGTCAGGAGATTAATGGTTAAAAAGGGATGTCGTCGTCGAAATCCCCCGAAGCAGAGCCCCCGGAACTTGCCTCGCCAAAGTCGGGAGCCGATCCACCCTGGGTATCCCCTCCGCCACCGCGGCCTCCCAACATCTGCATGTCGGCGGCGACAATCTCGGTGGTATACCGCTCGTTTCCGTCCCGGTCTTCCCACTTACGCGTTTGCAGGCGTCCTTCGACGTACACCTGAGACCCTTTCTTCAGATACTCGCCAGCGATTTCTGCAAGCCTGCCGAAGAAGACCACCCGGTGCCATTCCGTCTTTTCCTGACGTTCACCGGATTGACGATCTTTCCAACTGTCTGTGGTAGCAATGGTGACATTGGCAATTGCATTGCCGTTTGCCGAATAACGAACCTCTGGGTCCCGTCCAAGATTGCCCACCACGATTGCCTTGTTGATGCCTCTTGCCATTTTTCTGTCTAGTCCTAATCCCTATTGGTTTGATAAGTTGATCTTATAAGATCATTGCCCCCAGTATACCCGGGTTCTTTAGCATTGAAGCACTTCGTCCCTCGTGAGTGCAACTCATCTTGAGTCGAATTTTATTGACGGACTATTTTTGATTAGCTATAAGAATCGCAGAAAAAAAATGACAATGGCCCGCGTGGTGGCAAGTCGGGACTGGAGGAGAAAATGAGCGTCACAGTCTCGATTGACGTCAGAAATGTTTCCAAGATTTTTGGTGCGGGCACCGAGCAACAAGTCGTTGCACTTGACGATGTCTCTGTATCCATCGCACAGAACGAATTCTTTACCCTGCTCGGACCATCCGGTTGCGGCAAGACAACCCTGCTTCGGCTGATCGCCGGCTTCGAACACCCTACCCAAGGTTCGATTCTGCTGGAGGGAGCGGAAATCAGTGCCCTGCCCCCCTTCCAGCGCCCAGTTAATACCGTCTTTCAGAACTACGCGCTTTTCCCGCACATGAGCGTCTCGCAGAACATTGCCTTTGGTCTTGAGATGCAGGGTCGACCCAATGACGAGGTCGCAGAGACGGTTCACAACATGTTGAATCTCGTCAAAATGGAAAGTCTTAAGGACCGTCGCATTGATCAGATCTCAGGGGGACAACAGCAGCGGGTCGCCCTGGCCCGCGCGCTTGCGCCGCGGCCGAAGGTGCTCCTGCTGGACGAACCACTCTCCGCACTCGATCTGAAACTGCGAAAGGAAATGCAGGTGGAACTCAAACGGCTGCAGCACGAAACGGGAATCACCTTCATCTTTGTCACACATGATCAGGAAGAAGCCTTGACGATGTCTGACCGTGTCGCGGTCATGAGCGAGGGGAAAATCCTGCAGATCGGGGCGCCGCATGAAATCTACAACCGGCCCAACAACCGATTTGTGGCGGACTTCATCGGTGATACCAATTTCATTTCCGCAGACGTGATCGACCGTCAAACGAACCAGGTCCGCGTCAGGCTTCCCGGCGACGGCGAACTCACCATAACCGCAGCCGACGATCTGCCAGCGGGCAATCAAGTTACCCTCGCGATACGGCCAGAGCAGGCGCGCATCGCAACCGCCGGTGATCCCGTCGCCATGCAGGGCACGCTTTCGGATGAGATCTATATCGGAACCGATACGCAGTACCGTATAGACATCGGCGCGACTGATCCCTTTGTCGTGCGGGTGCAAAACACTGATGGTGAAACGCGCCAGATCACGCCTCAGTCACAGGTGGGCGTCTGTGTGGACCCCGGCAGGGTTCGGATTCTCAAAGACTGAGCCATGAACTCCGATCACACCAGCGACAGTCGAGCGTTCGAGAGTCTGGAGGCAAAAGCCTACCAGAGAGAGGTTCGGCGCAACCTGCTGCTCTCTACCCCCGCACTGATCGTGCTGTTCTGCGCCGCATCAGGGCCGCTGCTGATTATGCTGGTCTTTTCTTTTCTGACGGCCGGGGATTACGGAGGCATTAAATGGCAGTTCTCTACTGAGGCGTGGTTTCAAGTCGCTTTTTATAAAGATATCTTCGACGAGACCGTTACGATTGCCGATGCTCATCTTTCCATCTTCTGGCGCTCGGTCAAGCTCTCATTTTTGACCACGCTGGTCGCCTTTTTGCTGGGCTTTCCGACGGCCTACTTCATCGCGACCCGCCCGGTGGAAACCCGCAACATCTGGCTCTTTTTGGTCACCATCCCGTTCTGGACCAATCTTCTGATCCGCACCTTCGCGATTCTCGAAATCATCCGAAACCAGGGACTGGTCAACACAGTGCTTATTGGGCTGGGGGTAATCGACCAACCTCTCGACATGCTATTCACCGATATCGCCATTCTGCTCGGCATGACCTATGTCTACATCCCGCTGATGATCCTGCCGATTTATGCGTCGATGGAGCGCCTGGACTTTCGACTGGTGGAGGCGGCCTATGATCTTTACGCATCCCGATGGCGGGTACTGGTGCGGGTGATCCTGCCGCTGGTGAAACCGGGCGTTATTGCAGGGTCCATCCTAGTCTTTATTCCGTCTCTGGGCGCTTATGTCACGCCACGTGTCCTTGGCGGTGGAAAACACCTGATGATCGGCAATCTTATTGAACTGCAATTCGGTCAGGGGCGTAACTGGCCGCTGGGTGCCGCCCTGTCGCTCACTCTGCTGGTTATCGTGATGGTCGCGCTGATGGTTTATGTCCGGTCTGTGCAAAAAGAAGGCGCGGGTCATGGTCATTAGACCGCGTCCGTTCTCAATCAAGCGGATGCCGGGATTCAGCCTGCTGGCGCTGGCCTGTTTTTTTGCCCTGTACATGCCGCTGGCGCCACTGGTCGTCTATTCTTTCAATGCGGGCAACAACATCGCCTTGTGGGAAGGATTGTCGCTGCGCTGGTATGTTGCCGCCTGGGAAAATGATCTCGTTCAAAGTGCGGCGATCCGATCGGTTGTCGTGGCGACTATCGCCTCGCTGATCGCCACCGTGCTGGCCACGATGGCGGCACTTGGCACTACCCGCACACGTCCCTATCGCGGCCAGACCTCCATCTATGCGATGGTCAATCAACCG
>WTHR01000246.1 GCA_011523045.1 Gammaproteobacteria bacterium
CAACTTCTTCAAGGTCGTAATCCAGTTGCGTCGTTACCGCCTGCAGAAAAAAAGACGGTATCAAAGCGCCGTCAAGTTCCATGACGACTGGTACCCGGCGAATGACGCCATCAGCATCGGGGTTCATATTGGCAAACCCGAGCCCAGCGGATTGCTCCATCAACGCGTCAAATGGGGTGAACAGAGTGCCGCTGGCGGCAGGGGCCAGCCCCGTATTCAGTCGGGGATTGGCATCAAGTCCCAGGGCGTCCGGGGCTTTCGCGCCGCCAGGCCGGGTATCCAGAAGAAACGGGTTGACCAGGTTACCCGCGTTGATTGTCGCCTGCACCAGTTCTTCATTTCCCGATTTCTGTGCCCAGTCAACAAACATGATGTCGCAGGCAATCGCCTCAGGCCGTGCTGAGGCAATCTTCTCTATAAGCGCAGCGTAGGTCTGTTTCTCCCAGATTGGCTGGCCGGACTCCGTCTTGGAATAGTTGTCGATATTGACGTGAGCGATCTGGTCGGAAAAAGCCGGAGCGAGACCAAGTGCTTGCCGAGCCTCAAAGCGCGTGTCTATCAGCTTCAGCTCAAAATCCTGTATCAAGCCAGGAAAGAGAAACTGCAAGCCAAGCATCGCGGCGCCGGCCACCGCATTCCCGATGAACAGTGTCTTAAGAGAAAAAGTGCTGCGCTTCAAGTGACTTTAGTTGTGCTGAATCACAAAGACCGCATTAGCGACCTTACTGCCACTGGCCTTGTGGGTCAGGCTGTGCTGAGAGATCTCTTCAGCGGTTACCCCGCGGAAGGTCACTCCACCCATGATTGGAGTGTCGAGTCTTTGTGTCATCTTGAGGGTTCCAGAGGGCTCCAACTGTTTTTCAAGATCCTCGAGCGCTCGCGAGATTCTCTTGGCGAAACGTTTTCGGCTTTTGTCACCGGCCTTACTGTAGTTATCGAATAATGTTTCGAGTTTCTCCAGACGTGCTTCGCTTGAGATCAGAGTAAAGGTCTCGGTGCCGACGTTGTCATCAAGTGCCAGCCAGCCCAGCGTGTCGAAGATGATTTGTTCGTTGGTATCCAGGCCCGTATTTGAGGCATACAGCAAGGCATATTCATCGGTGCTTGAAAGATAGCAAACGTAAAACCAGTTGCCCTCAGGGTACTCAAAATTAAGCTTTAATTTGGCGCCGGATGTGAGAGCCGCACCGTCTTCGATGACGTACAGTTGCTGGTTATCGTGCTCGCCGATAAAGCCGTAGTGGAACGTCAGCGCCTGGGCAATCGCTTGAGGAGCGAGCATCGCGACGCAGACGGCAATAGCGACGGTGGCGAGTTTTCTCATATCTCATACCTTCCCGAAGCGCTGGCACTTCTAAACCTCAGCACTTGATCATCCAATGCAAGAAATTTAACACCATTACTTTGGGCTTGGAATGATAGGCCCCCAATGATGAAAAATTCCGAATTTAGTTTTGCATTCTTAGCCACTGACCGAGTTCTGCACGCTCCGAGTCGGTCATGCCTGAGGCATTGCCGAGCGGCATAGCCTGGCTCGTGACGGACTGGGCCATCACCTGATCACTGTGACGTCTGATGGTGTTCAGGCTGTCAAGCACGATTCCGCCGGGTGGGGCCGTGAAAGCAGGATTTTTAGGACTTGCCGCATGACAGTCGGCGCAATGGGTGATGACAATTTCAAGTGCCCGGCTGTCGCTGATCTCGGCATCGGATAGCGCGGGCCCTCTTGAGGCGATGAAAACAATCAGTCCTATCGCGAGCAATACCGCGACAGGCCATTGCCAGGCAAGGGCTTTGCCGCGTCCTCCGGCGTGGTGAGTATTAAAGAAGTGACGGATCACACCGCCCGCGACGACGATAAACGCAATCACCAGCCAACCCCACTTAATGCCTCCGGAAAACAGCATGGGATAGTGCGCGCTCACCATCAGCAGGAGCACAGGCAAGGTCAGGTAGTTGTTGTGTAGCGAGCGCTGCTTGGCCTGTGCGCCCAGCGCCGGATCCGGCGTGCGCCCGGCGACAAGATCAGCGACAACTTTTTTCTGGTTGGGAATGATCACCACGAATACGTTGGCCGACATGATCGTTCCGATCAGCGCCCCGACGTGAAGGAAGGCCGCGCGATCGCTGAAAATCTGTGTAAGCAAAAAAGCGCTCACCAGTATCAAGAGAAACACGGATACCGCAAGAGCCAACGTTGAGCGGCCGATTGCGCTGCGGCAAAGCGCCTCATATATGAGCCAACTGCCGATCAGGAATCCAAGACTGGCGGCTATCGCCGAAGCCGGTGTGAGAGCGGCGCGTGCAGGATCGATTAGATAACTGGTGGCGCCGAAGTAATAGATCACCACCAGCAGCGAGAATCCGGAAAGCCAGGTGAAGTAAGCCTCGTATTTGAACCAGTGCAGTTCGGCAGGCATCTCCTCAGGTGCGACGGTGTATTTCTGTACGTGGTAAAAGCCCCCGCCATGCACGCTCCAGGATTCACCAAGGACGCCCTGGGCAAGCCCGTTGCGAGAGCGCAGGCTGAGATCCAGCCATATAAAGTAAAAAGAAGTGCCGATCCAGGCGATCCCTGCTGCGAGATGCAGCCAGCGAATCATGAGGCTCGCCCATTCAAGCCAGGGTATGGTGAAAGTCATTGGGTTTTGGAAGCGTTTGCCGTTGAGGGCGTTAGTTGGCGAAGCAACACATCGTACCGGGATTTTCTTTTCATAGAAATCGCTACAATCATAAAGGACTATATCGAAAAATTTGAAAATAAATGGAAACAGACGATCTTCTGTTATTTGTTCGCGTAGCCGAACTTCGGAGCCTGACGGCAGCGGGGCGTGATCTGCGCCTGACCCCGGCGGTGGTCAGTTCGCGGCTGATTCGCCTCGAAAAGAAGCTCGGCATGCGTCTTTTGAACCGCACAACCCGGCAGGTAGATCTCACTCCGGATGGACATCATTTCCTTCAGCACAGTCTCAATATTCTTGAGGCGGTGGATCAGGCCCAAAGCGCTATCGCAGTGAGCCGTGACGGCCCCGCCGGCGCTCTCAAGGTATCCGCGCCGGTGAGTTTTGCGAGGCTGCATCTGGCCCCCATGGCGGCTGCGTTTACCGAACGGCATCCGCAGGTGCAACTGCAACTGGTCGCGAGCGATCGATTTGATGATTTCTTCCATGAGCAGATCGACCTTTTGATACGTGTAGGTGAACTCAAGGACTCCAATATGGTGGCAAGGCGGCTCGCGGTGAGTCGGAGGGTGTTTTGCGCCTCGCCCGATTACCTTGCACGAGAGGGTACGCCGAACACCCCTGAAGATCTTGCTGGCCACAATTGCTTGCTGCTGCGATTTCCGGGCTCGCAGCAGTGGCGCTGGACGCTAGTGCATCCGACCGGCCAGCACGAGACCTTGAGTTTATCCGGGACGATGGATTCCGATAATTCGGAGATTCTCACGCAGTGGTGTCTTTCGGGGCAGGGGATCGCCATGAAAGACCTCTGGGAAGTGGCGCCCTATATAAGGGACGGCAGGCTTGTTGAAGTGTTGACGGAGTATCCGCCTGTCGCCTATCCGATCACGGCGCTCTATCCGCACAGCCAGTATCTACCGCCCCGGGTTCGCCAGTTCGTGGATTTCCTCGTTGAGCATCTCGGTGATCCTCCGCCCTGGGAAAAAGCGCTGTCCGCATAGACCTAAACCCGACTTGTCGGGTAGTGTGATCCCTGTCACATTTATCGAGGCAGTGATCGTCCATATTGAGATCAGTCTCCGGCCGTGTCGGGCACACTCCTAACAAGCTGAAACCCAAATGAAAATACATGCTCTTGATCCGGCGCGTTACCTTGCGTCTTTTTTGGTTTTTGCGCTGCTCATCGCCTGTGTGCAGTCGGGCATCGCAGATGATCTCGCGCCTGGCGCTAAACGCATTCCGATCATTGTCTATACGAGGATGGCGCCTGGGCCGGATGAAGATGGGCCGGGCCGGATGCTGCTGGAACTCGTGGAGGAGGGCAAGACCATACGGGTACTGGTGGGCGTCGACTTTGACATGGTCGCACCCCACGAACTGTCAGCCAGTGATGTAAAGGCTCAGGCGAGGGACATGGCCAAAGTACAGCGCGGTATCGCGCAGCGCGTTTTTGAGACAACAGAGAAGAGCGGCGTACTCTGGCAGTTTCGGGATATCCCTTTCATGACGCTTGAGGTGGATCGGAGTCAGTTGCGCCGGGTACTACTCGATCCTGCGGTAGTGACCGTGCAGGAGGACGCTGTCGCCCAGCCGATGCTTAAAGACAGCACCGATGTGATTCAGGCTGACAAAGTATGGAACATGACCCCCACGTTGCGGGGCAAGGGACAAGCCATCGCTGTTCTCGATACCGGCACAAATCATGAAAGAATGCTCAAAGGCCGTATCGTGGCGGGCGGGTGTTTTTCCTCAAATTACTCTTATTACCCTTCCGAGTCGCTGTGTGTTGGCAAAGCATCTTCGCGTACCGGCGTGTCGGCCGGGAGCAACTGCCCCACGACGGTGGGCGGTTGCGATCACGGCACCCATGTGGCCACCATAGCAGCCGGTGATGACGGTTCGTTTCGGGGAGTGGCCCGTGATGCAAACATCATTCGGGTGCAGGTCTTTTCCAAGTTCACCAGCAGCTACTGGTGTGGCGGTTATGCGCCGTGCGTCATGTCCTATGGGTCGGATCAGGTTCGTGGGCTGGAATATGTCTACAGTCTGCGCAACAGTTTTGATATCGCAGCAGTCAATATGAGTCTAGGTGGAGGCTATTACAGTTCGGCCTGCGATAGCAGCTCGCCGGCGATCGCCTCGATCATCAATCGCCTTACCAATGCGGGCATCGCAGTAGTGATCGCCTCCGGCAACAGCGGCATGAATGGCTACATCAGCCATCCTGCCTGTATCAGCAACGCGGTCGCTGTGGGCAGTTCAACAAAAGCCGACGGCCTGTCTTCCTTTTCCAACCATTCCCCGCTAATTGATTTGCTGGCGCCGGGGGAGGCCATCACGGCGGGCGTACCATCCCGGTCGTACCGGCGCATGAGCGGCACCTCCATGGCGGCGCCCCATGTCGCTGGCGCCTTTGCGCTTTTGCGAAGCTTCGATCCAAATGCCTCGGTGTCGCAACTGCAGACGGCATTGGCATGTTCGGGCGAGCCGATCGAGCGCAGCGGAGTCAGCCGCAACCGTATCGACATGCGAAGCGCATACCAGTTCCTGAAGGAAGACATGAAAGGCTGCACCAAGGCGGAAGATGCCTCCTCGCCCGACTGGTTGCCCCGGCACGGGTGGTTCTAGCGTGTACGCCGCAATGGCCTTGCCGTTACGTCAGGTGATCGCAGTCTTGCTCGCGGCGGCTCTGGCGATGCCGTTTGCGGCTCAGGCGGATGAGAGCGAGGGCCAATCGCTGCTGCGCGTTATCCAGGGCCTGGAAAGCCTTCGCTACGAGATTCTTCAGGAACAAAAACGGTTTCGGGCAACACCCGTGCCAACCGATATGAACGAGCGTGAACTCTGGCAGGCCATATCAGAAGACATGACGCTGACCCTGGCGCAAATCGATGCGGCGATTAACGAACACAGGCAGCGACTTCTCGAAATTACGGGACCGGTTGAATCTCCGCCCCCGTCCGCAATGCCGCCTTTGCTTCCTGAGTAGGCCATGTTCAGTCTCAAGCATTTTCACCGAGGCGGGTTTGGCGCTCTGTGTCTATTTATTGCCTCCCTGACCACAGCGCTGGCGGACCCTGGCCCGCTGGCGCAGGCACCGATCCTTACCTCCGCCGCGAGTGCGCCCAACATTCTCATTGTGGTGGATGACTCGGGCTCAATGGGTTGGCGCCGATCGGGCCAGTCCAAGCGCCCGATGCAGCAGGCGCAGGATGCGGCAATTTCGTTGCTCGATTCGCTGAGCAATGTCCGCGTGGGCGTGGCATCTTTCAGCCGCTACAACTTCGGCGGTGAACTTGATCAGCCGGTTGTTGATCTGGATACCAACCGGGCGCTTATCTACAAGGCGATTCGTGATCTTACTCCCCGGGGCGGCACACCGCTGGTCGGCACACTGCAGCACATGGGCCGTTATCTGGTGGGTCTTGGCGGCACGGTCAACCCAGGCAACAGTTCATCATCGAGCTGCACCACCAATGGTCAGTTTCGCGGAGATCTGGTGCTACACCCTGACGACGCGCCGCGGGCGTATCCATTAAGTGAGGTTCTGCCAAGCGGGCCTAACAAAAGTTGGCGCCGATCAACCGCACCGTCGCCGATCTGTCATTGGTGTCAGAAAAACTTTTTGATTCTGCTGACCGATGGCTGGGGCTGGGGCAATGCGTCCAGGCCTCTGCGTGACTACTGTCCGACCTGCTATCACCCGCTCATCAGCGTGGCGGCCGCGCTCAATGACATCGATCTTCGGCCCGACATTGACGAGTTTGATGGCAGTGAATCCAAAAACAATCTGGTGACCTACACGATCGGGTTCCACACCAGCCAGACATTGCTCAAAGAAACCGCGAAAAAAGGAGGCGGACTTTATTTTGAGGCAGACAACGAGGCGGAGCTCAAAGCCGCGTTTGCCAAGATTGGTGAAGACATCCTGGCGCATACCAGCGGTTCAGCTTCTGCGGCGACATTCAGCACTAGTTTGCTGCAGAGCGGAACGGATCTTTATCTAACCACCTTCAACACTGAGCACTGGACAGGAGATGTCATTGCCGGCAGGCTCGATGCCAAAGGTCTCCCTGGCCCTGCGCGGTGGTCGGCTGCACATCAGCTTGATCACGCCAGTGATCCCGAGACCCGGACCATGCTCACCTGGAACAGTGAGGATACGCCCCCGGTCTCGACTTGTCCCGGATCATCAAAAGTATCAACGGCGTCAAAAGCACGCCCGGGCGGCGTTCCGTTTCGCTGGGATTACCTGTCGACTTTGCAGCAGCGCGACCTGCTCGGCCAGGCCAGTGCCTCCGGCAATCTGGTTTATGAGCATAAATGGGGGCGCGCAGGTTCAGGCAACGGCCAGTTTGGTCTGCCTTTTGATGTGGCGACCGACAGCAAAGGCAATGTTTATGTTGTCGACTATGACAATCATCTGGTTCAGAAGTTCGACCGCGACGGCAGCTTTCTGACGCAATGGGGCCGCCTCGGGTCCGGCAGCCAGCATCTTGATCATCCCGTCGGTATCGCGACGGATAAAGACGACAATATCTACGTGGTCCAGCACGGATCGCATTCGATCAAGAAATTCAGCCCAACGGGGGATCTGTTGGCCAGTTTCGGAGGTTATGGTCTTGAACCCAGTCAGATGTATTACCCCTTTGATGTGGCGGTGGATGCGAGCGGCAACCTGTATGTGGTGGAGATCCAGAATCATCGGATAAAGGTTTTTGATGCCGCGGGTCGCTACCTTCGGGAATGGGGCGGCAAAGGCTCGAGTGACGGACGTTTTTGGACCCCTAACCGCATCGCAATTGATTTTGGGGGCAACGTATATGTCTCCGACTACGTTAATCACCGCATCCAGAAATTCGATACCGAGGGGAATTTTCTTGCCCAGTGGGGCAGTTACGGAACGGCCGACGGGCAGTTCCGTTATCCCTACGGGGTCGCGACCGACGGCAGCGGCAATGTCTTCGTGGTGGAGTACTTCAACCGTGTGCAGCAGTTTGATGCCGCCGGTAATTTCATCGAAAAGTGGGGCTCGGTCGGCTCAGGAGATGGCCAGTTCAGATATCCCCGCGGCATTGCGGTCTTTGATGGCGGTGTGTGTGAGGGCAGCAGTTTTTTTGTGGCAGATGCTTACAACCACCGCATCCAGAAATTCTCAAGCCCGGGCAGCTCACACATCAGTACCGCCATCGGCAAGGCCCGCCTTGGTTACCTGCGCGGAGAGCGCAGCAACGAAAAAGGCGGTTGGGGCTTTCGCGAAAGAGAAAGCCTGCTGGGCGACATCATTCATTCTTCTGCGGTATTCATTGGAAAGCCGTCCCTTAAGTGGCCCACGGGCGGCGCATTTCCTTCGGGCACTCAGGCCTACAGCCGTTTTGCCCGAGACCACCATGGCCGACGGGGCGTGGTCGCGGTCGGCGCAAATGACGGCATGCTGCATCTTTTTGCAGCCGATACCGGTAAGGAGCTTCTTGCATACCTGCCGGGCAACCTTTTCTCAACTGCCAAAAGCCAGGGCTATCATTACCTGACCGATCCGGATTACAGCCACCGTTACTACGTAGACGGTACCCCAGCGGTTTCGGATGTCTTTATCCCTTCGAGATTTTCGAGCGCCCCAAATTGGCGGAGCGTTCTGGTGGGTATTCAAGGTTCCGGCGGACGGGGACTTTTTGCGCTGGATGTGACGGACCCTGAGAAGTTCAAAGAAAGCAATGCGACGCATATTGCCCTGTGGGAGTTCTCAAGCAGTGACGACCCGCATCTTGGATACACCCTGGCGCGGCCCACGATTGCCCTGCTGCCGAACGGCAGGTGGGCAGCGATCGTCGGCAACGGCTATGAACACACTGCCACGGGTACGCCGACTTCCGGACAGGCCGAGCTTTTTGTGATTTTTCTCGATGGCGGTCTTGATCGAAAGTGGACGGAGGGTCGCGATTACCTGAGGATTCCCACAGGCGCAGGATCGGTCAGTCGCCGAAACGGATTATCGACGCCTGCCGTCATCGACACTGACGGAGACCGGGTCGCCGATCGTGTCTACGCGGGCGATATCCAGGGCAATCTTTGGGCCTTTGATCTTTCCAGCAAACTGACCGCCGACTGGACGGTGGCTCACGGTGGTCCGCTTTTCAGCAGTGCCGCGCGCCAGCCCATTATGGCCAAGCCGGAAATCATCCGGCATCCCACACTGCCCCTGCGGGGTAACGAGCCCAATCTGATGATCTTTTTCGGCACGGGCCAGTATCTCGTTGCGGGCGACAACACCACCACCGATACCCAGAGTTTCTACGCTGTCTGGGATCGGGGCAGAGGTCGGTTAAATCGCACGGATCTCGTCGAGCAGGTATTTTTGCGTACCAACCAGAGCGGTGGACGCATTACAGATCCGGACCGTTGGCAGGAGCTAAAGGTCGACTACAGACAGGCAAGCTCCGGCGACCGGTATGGCTGGTACCTCGATCTTCCCGACAAGGGCGAGCGCGTTGTGACGGATGCCCGGTATCGGGATGGCCTTGTGTTCTTTAATACATTGGTGCCGACCGATCCCCGACCCTGCGCTGCGGGCGGCACAGGCTGGATGATGTCCGTCGATGCGCTGACTGGCGGCAGTCCGGCGGCGCCCGCGTTTGATTTTGATGACAACGGCATTGTCGATCCCGAAGGGGATACCGAAGTTATCGGTGGCGATGGACGCAGAAAGAAAAAGCGTGTGGGTTATGCCGGCAAGAAATACAGTTCCAAAAACGGTATCCCGACCGGCGTCTCGATTATTGGCGACAGCCGGTATACTGCCGGCAGTGGAACAGATGAGTCGTCCGAGATCGTGGTCGAGGCATTAAAGCCCGGCGAAGGCACGCTCAAAGGACGCACTTCCTGGGATCAGTTGTTCCCGGAATAGCGCTCTGTGTCCATTAACCAGCGTTGGCTGGGCAGAACCATAATCTTAAGAAAATGGAGGAGACATGACGGGCAAGGTCATCGCATTCTTTCCCGAGGCGGCGTTTGGACCGGCTCTGAACTCGGTCGGGATCGCACAGGCGTGCGAAAAACTGGGGCACAAGGCTGTGTTTCTTACCGATCCCGGGATGCAGGGCGTGTATTCCGGTTATGGGTTTGATGAATACACCGTGAACATGTCCGAACCCATGCCGCCGGAGGAGATGGCGAAGTATTGGACAGATTTTATTAACGGACACATTCCCAATTTTGATCTGACGGCCTACGAGCAGATCGACAACTA
>WTHR01000238.1:0-3962 GCA_011523045.1 Gammaproteobacteria bacterium
GAGATGCCGTCAGGCCCCGGGGTCATCGGCGCCAAAGCCGCGGCCGCAATTGCCCGCGAAGCGCCGCCCGGTCTTGAGACTTTTCTTTTGACAAGCGGGGAGTGCGCAGCTGATATCGCGAGTGAACTGGCGATCTGCCCGGCGACTGCCGTGCAGATCGTGCGGCACATTGATCCCAGGGAGTATCCGGCGCTTATTGATGCCGCACCGCAGGTGCGCCGCGTGCAGGTTATCCATATCGAAGACGAAGGAGTGCTGGCGCTGGCCGCGCGGTACACGCCTTATGTGGATGCTTTCCTGCTTGACTCGGGCCGGACCTCCGGCCCGGTGCCGCAGTTCGGCGGCACGGGCGCTACCCACGACTGGAGCATCAGCGCCCGCTTTGTCGCCCAGACGGCGCTGCCGGTTTATCTTGCGGGCGGCTTGAAGAGCGAAAATGTCTACGACGCCATTACCCAGGTTCGCCCTTTCGGCGTGGATCTTTGTACCGGTGTGCGGAGCAACGATCAGCTGGACGAAGTGAAGCTCAAGAGTTTCATGGAAGAGGTACACCGTGCCGGCGAGGCCCTAAGAACTTAAGCGCGTAAATCCTTGGCCAGGTTTATGCTGCGATCCCCGCGTAGGTCAATAGCATGAGGCAGACCAGTGGCGTGATGGTGCAGCGAAGCCGCCAATAACCCTGGCTGATCAGATCAAGCCTTTGCTGGCGATAATCCAGAAGCAATTGCGCTGCAAACAGCGTCGCAAGCGCCAGCACCCCGGCCGGGCGCTGAATCCATAAAGCCAAGGCGAAAACGGCAAGAGCAAAAACGTTACTGCCCACCAGAGACACGGTATCAGCGCGTGACAGGGCGTTCCCCCATTGTGCTCCCGCCATGAACGTGCTGATGACGACGGCGTAACTCCATAGCCAGATGTCGGGCGAGGTGCCGGGCAGGGCAATCCAGCCTGCTTTCATCATCGGCGCCATCACAAAGGGAGTCACACCCGCAAAGGTGAGGGTGCGAATGATGGCAGGGGGGTGGTCGTTCAAGCTCTCTCTCGTTTGCATCGCTTGGAGCAAAAGCGTACCTCATTCCAGCAGCGCTGCCATTTTTTTCGCCAGCGAAAGGGTCGCTGACACGTCGGGCAGATTTTCTCGGGCAGATTTTGCTTACGCACGGAGGGTGGGTCGCGGTTATCGAAGTTCGATTATGAGTGAGACGCCGCCGATAGATTGTCAATTGCCATCGGACCCGGCAGTGCTACATTAATACCACTCACGCCAAGCTTCGCTTCGTTATGCCTCACCCCGTTACTCCCGAGATCTCGAATCTTGATCAAATCGTTGATGATCAGTGGCAGTCTCTGGCGGCCGCGGCGCAGGACCGCCATCATGCCTGGCACACGCCTACGCTGGGCAATGTGGGAGAAGGGATGGCGCAACTGAGAACGGTTGTCTTGCGCTCTGCTGATCCCGAGACGCGCATCCTGACCTGCCATACCGACAGTCGGTCCCCCAAGATCGTGCAGTTGGCCAAAGACCCCAGGTTTTCCTGGCACTTTTATGATCGCGACGCAAAAATCCAACTGCGCGCCTACGGTACAGCCTGGACACATCAGGGGGATGCCCTTGCCAGTCAGCGCTGGCAGGCCGGCGCGTGGCGCAGTGCCCAGTGCTACCGCACGCCCATTGCCCCGGGGGAGGTCTGTACGGAGGACGATCTTGATATCGACGCCCCGGTCGACCCTGCTACGGGCGAAGAGCACTTCGTTGTGTTGGCCTGTGAGATCGACGCCCTCGACTGGCTGTTTTTAAGAGTAGAAGGACATCGCCGGGCCCGTTTCCTGTGGACGGAATGGGGCTGGCAGGGCGAGTGGATTGCGCCCTGACCTCGTGACTCGCCGTTTTGGTATTCAAATAGCCGCATCTTCATGAAACTGGGATTGCGCCCATCAAAACTGGCGCCTGGCATCACGCGAGTTGGGAGAAATCCTCTTCATAATAAGTAAATCTGATGATAAGTAAGAGAAATGTCTATTGGTCTGACCCAAGACGTTGCTGTAACTTCCCCCCTCACCTCAGGGGTCGGGTACTTTTGATTCCGGGGGTCGGATTTAAACCAATCACCCAAAATGGGAGAGAGAGGAAACAATGCTGAAACGTAAACTGATTTACCCGGCGCTCGCGATGGTCAGCGCCGCGGCTCTTTTGGTGGCGGGGCCTGTGCAGGCCTGGCAGCCAAAGAAGCCGGTTGAGTTCATCATCATGGCTGGCACCGGCGGCGGTGCTGACCAGATCGCACGCCTGTTGCAGGGCCTGATCGAAAAGAAGGGTTTGAGCTCACGGCCGTTTATTCCGATCAACAAGCCTGGTGGTTCAGGCGCCGAAGCTCTGCGTTACATGCAGGACAAGGCGGGTGATAACCACACCGTCATGATGACGCTGAACAGCTTCTACACCACACCGATCATCCAGCCTGATCTGGGTGTTGATCCGACCAAATTTACGCCGATTGGCCTGATGGCGATGGATACCTTCCTGTTATGGGTCCATACGGATCGCTCCGACATCACCGATCTGGACAGCTACGTTTCTGCTGTGAAAGCCAAGGGCCTTGACTGGAAAGTTGGCGGTACCGGTTCCGGCCAGGAAGACAGCGTGCTGACCGCGATGATGGAAGCTCAGTTTGATTACAAAGTCACCTACATTCCGTTCCCAGGTGGTGGCACGGTGGCCAAGAACCTGATCGGCAAGCAGATCGATTCAACGGTCAACAACCCGTCAGAGCAGATGTCCTTCTATCAGGCAGGCAGCTCCAAGCCGCTGGTGCAGTTCACCGGCGAGCGTATGGCTGCTTTCCCGGACGTCCCGACTGCCAAGGAACTCGGTGTGAATATCGAGTACTACATGCAGCGTTCGGTCAACGGACCTCCAGGAATGGCGCCTGAAGCCGTGGAGTTCTACACCAATCTCTTCCAGGAACTCTTTGACAGTAAAGAGTGGCAGGACTTCTGCGTCAGCGACGGCTTGACCTGTGACGAGATGATCAAAAACGATGCACTCGGAAGTTTCCATGCCAACCAATATGTTGCGCACCAGAAACTTATCGAGCAGGTAGGTGCCGCCGCCATTACCGGCGAGTAATCTGATCTGTATTCCGGGCCGGCTTCCGCTGGCCCGGACTTTCCGTACAATAAAAGGTACAAAGCATCGCGCTGATCGCCCCTGCGGCGTTCGGCGCGATTGCGTTCTTGGCCAGAAGACAGGAAAAAAAAGGGGGGGAGCTAAATGTCGACACGTACAGCAGAGTTGCTGGCGGGTATCGGCCTGCTCGTCTTTTCTTTGGCGCTCATGTGGAGTGTTTACGCTGACGGCTTGACTATCGGATGGGTCGACGGACGTGGACCGGGCGCCGGCGTGTGGCCGTTCTGGTTGAGTCTCGGTATGGCGCTGACTTCTGTGTGGACTCTGGTTCGCTGGGCTCGCAGGAGCACACCCGAAAGCCGAGACGAATCTTCCTACATCGATTCTGATCCGCTCGCGCTTGTTGCGACGTCCTTCATCGCGTTGACCGCGATGATCTTTCTGGTCTCGATCGTCGGGACTTACATCGCGATTGCCTTGTTTCTGGGCTTTTATATGAGGGTCATCGGCAAGCACTCCTGGGGCATGACCACTGTCTCAGTGATAGCGACGGTGATCGTCATCTACTTCCTTTTTGAGTGGCAGTTGACCAAGTACCTGCCTAAGGGTCTGCCTATCTTCGAGGACGGGTTTCTGTGGATAGATAATTTCCGTTGGGAATATCTGATGTAGTTATCGCTCGTGTAACCGAAAACCAAGACTGAAACCAAGAAAAGAATAGACATTACGAGATGGGAGAGATTGCAAATCTATTAGCCGCCGGACTGCTGCAGGCCCTTGAGCCGTTGAATCTCGGCATGATCCTCGCCGGGTGTATGGCGGGGCTTTTCATTGG
>WTHR01000238.1:4062-9921 GCA_011523045.1 Gammaproteobacteria bacterium
ATGGGTGCGGCAATAGCGTCTTTCATCGGCGGCACCATTTCCGTCGTTCTTTTCACCTTGTTCGCACCACCGCTTGCAGAACTCGCGCTGAAGTTCGGTCCGCAGGAGGAGTTTGCCTTGATGGTACTGGCCTTTGCGACCTTCATCGGGCTGGGCGGCGACGATATTCCCAAGACAATATTCTCGATTCTTCTGGGCCTTGTCATGGCCGCTGTGGGCTTTGACATCATCTCCGGCCAGCCGCGTCTTATCTTCTTTGACATGGTTGAGTTTCAGCGCGGCATTGGTTTTCTCGTGTTGGCTATCGGCATATATGGCATTGGAGAAATGCTGTGGACGCTGGAACAGACCAGCGGCAAGGTTCAGATCGAAAACGTCAAGACCACTTGGTCGAAGTTCAAGGAAAACCTCGGACACATCAAAAAGTATCTGCCGACCACAACACTAGGTTCAGTGCTTGGTTTTTTTGTGGGCACCCTGCCGGCGGCGGGAGCCACGCCTGCATCGCTGATGGCCTATGGACTTGCCAAGACTTTCTCCAAGAACCCGGACAGTTTCGGCAAGGGCAACATCTCAGGCGTCGCAGCACCTGAAGCGGCCAACAACGCGGCCTCGACAGGTTCCATGCTGCCTATGATTACTCTCGGTATTCCAGGATCTCCGACCACGGCCATTCTGCTGGGCGGCATGATTATCTGGGGACTGCGACCGGGACCGCTCCTTTTTGCCAACAACCCGGATTTTGTCTGGGGCCTGATTGGCTCGATGTACGTCGCCAACTTCGTGACGGTAGCTCTCAACCTTGCGCTTATTCCGCTCTTTGTTCGTGTTCTGGCCATGCCGTTCACGATCCTGACACCGATAATCTTCATCCTCTGCTTTGTGGGCGTTTTTGCTACAACAGACCGAATGTTTGATGTCTGGCTGATGCTGGTGTTGGGACTGGGGGGCTACCTTTTGCGCAAGCTTAACTATCCGGTAGCGCCGGCAGTGTTGGCGATCGTGCTGGGCCCGCTCGCAGAGCGCTCGATGCGTCAGTCGTTGATCTCAAGCCGAGGCGACGTGACCACCTTTGTTCATCCCGTTGAGCATCCGATTGCGCTGATCTGCATCGTTCTGGCGGTTGCTCTGATGCTCTATCCTGTCTTTTTGAACTATCGGCGCAAAAAAGAGCGCCAGGCTGCACAGTCAGGATAAACCTCAGGCCTTGCCGATTCTCTCGGCGTCAATGGGGCCAATGGCGTCAATAAAGACGTGACAGGCGCCCCGAATGGGGATACGTTCCTCCTGGCAGCGCTTGATCCAAAACTTTCAGGGAATTCCAAAAGGAGAGGGGCATGAGCGACGAACTTTGGCAGTTGAGTGCCTGTGAGGCCGCGCAGGGGATCCGGGATAAAAGATTTACCGCAGAGGAGCTCGTGACCTCTGTTTCAGGGCGCATTGCCGAGCTCAATCCCAGGCTCAATGCGATCGTTATGGATCTCACCGAAGAAGCACTGGCCGATGCGCGTGCGGCAGATGCGCAACTGGCGACCGGGAAAGCCACGGGACCGCTGCACGGCGTGCCGGTCACGATCAAGTCCAATATCGACGTCAAAGGCCAGCCTACCCCCAATGGTCTGCCCGCTCTAAAAGACCTGATAGCCCCCGATGATTCTCCAGTGACGGCGAATCTCAGAAAGGCCGGCGCCATCATTGTCGGGCGTACCAATACCCCTGAACTCTCGATGCGGCTCAACACCGACAACCCGCTGCATGGCAGAACGCTGAATCCCTGGGATGATGATGCCAGTCCCGGCGGCTCCTCAGGTGGGGCGTCGTCTGCCGGCGCTGCGGGGTTTGGGCCGATTCATCACGGCAATGACATCGGCGGCTCACTGCGCTGCCCGGCGTTCAACTGCGGCCTGTCCACGGTCAAGCCCACCTTTGGCCGTGTGCCGGCCTATGTGCCTTCGGCAACAGAAGAGCGGGGTATCCTGGCGCAGCTGATATCGGTACAGGGAGCGATCTGCCGCGAGGTGCGTGATGTGCGTCTGGCGCTTGGTGTCATGTCAGGCGCTGATGCACGGGATCCGCTATGGATGCCGGTGCCCTTTGAGGGGTGGCCCCAGGAACCCGGCCCCATTCGAGTGGGCGTCACGACCGAGTCTTACGGTCACCCGATGCATCCTGAGATTGCCGAAGCGGTTGATCGGGCCGCAGGTTACCTTTCAGACGCGGGTTACGCGGTAGAAGAGGCGACGACACCATCCGTGGATGACTGTGCCAAGGCGTGGTTCAGGTACCTTGGCGCAGAGCTCGATGCGTTTTTGATGCCGATGGCCCGTGAGCATGGCAGCGAAACCATTCAGAAGATATTTGAGTGGTACTTTGAGATGGGCGAGACCGCGGATCCTGTGGATTATCGCCTGGGGGTCAAGAACCGGTCTGCGATGACGCGCCAGTGGAACGAGTTTCTGGAAGAGACGCCTTTGGTGTTGGCGCCTTACTTTCTGCAGCCCACGCCGGACTGGGACTGTGATCAGAAAAGCCTTGCCGGCACCCGTGACCTTTTCAACTCGGCGATTTACAGCACCGGCATCAACTGGGTAAGTCTGCCTGCCGGTGTGACGCCCATCGGCATGATTGCGGGGCGCCCGGCCGGGGTGCAGATTATCGGCCGCCGTTACCGTGAAGACATGGTGCTCGACGCGATGGAAGTGATCGAGTCCCGGGTGGGCGTACTGACCCAGACACTTTGGGAAAAAGAGGCCTAAGCCAGAGCCCGTTTAGTCTGCCGCGTCGGTTGATGTGTTGAGGCGGCGGGTTTTAAATTCAGCCGGTGCCGTGAACTCGATGAGTTCCAGGTCGTCAGAACACGCCAATTCGTCGTGGACGATACCGGCCGGCTGAAGACAGCTGTCTCCCTCGCGAAAAGTGAATTCCCCCTGACCTTCATAAGTGAAGCGGATCCAGCCTTTCAGGATGTAAATCATCTGGAACTCAAGATCGTGTACGTGCGGACCGGTGTGCGGAAACTCGGTCACGGGTTTCTTTACCCGGATGACGTGAGCGTTGTAGGCGCCGCTGGTGGCTTCGCTGATGCCAAGATCCCGGTACTCAAAAAATTTGCGCAGTCCCTGCGTCCACTTGGCGTCGGCGGCACTTGAGGCGCAAAACTTCTGCGGTGGTGTCTTCATAGGTTTTCCCTGGCGAGCGGTCTTTGCCAAAGCATATCCTCAAGAACCCGATCGGTCGACTGCCTGGCAAGAGAGCGATAACCTCCTGAAATTAGTGGGAGTTAAATGCGCCAGCCCTCTTGAAAAGGTGCAGATGCGACCGCATTTTGGAGGTATGGAAAAAGATCAGACTTTCTCAAATGCGGAGCGGCTAACCCCCGCTATTCCCGCGCAGGCCATGATTCTGCGTGAAGCCGTGATGACGGCATACTCGATTACCGGCAACCTCTCAGCGGCGACGACACTTTGCTCCAGTCTCGTGGATGAAGATCTGCCCGGCGAGCAGCAGGCTTCAGCCGTGCTCAATAGGCTGCATCACATTGCAATGAGGCGACCTAAGCATTAAACCGTCGTCATCGGATCATGTAGACCTTTTTTAAGGTTTTTGTGACCCGACAGCTGCCGCTCCAGCCTGCGGGAAAAAACGCTGCCGTATCAGGCCGGATATCGGTGACTTCGCCGTCATCGCTCTCATAGCTCGCCTCGCCTTCAAGAAAGTGGCAGAACTCGTCCCGCGTGACCTCACACCGCCAGTGACCCGGCGTGCATTCCCAGTAGCCGCACTCCGATGCGCCCCCTTCGCCCTTGTGCAGCAGGACTCCCTGTGTGTGGGAGTTTCCGTCGAGCATCTGCTCAGGGGCGCCCCAGTCGTTGAGGTCCCTTTGGGCCAGCGGTTCATGCAATACGGCGATCTTCATTTTTCTTCCTGTGGGTTCTTCGGGATAATCAGGCGTTCTTTACCTTGGGCGACATCACGCTGATGGCGCGGTCGCAAGATTACCTTATCAGGGCGCAGCAGGAGTGGCTGAGATGAGTCAGGAGGAGGCGGACTTTTACGTGCTGGCGCACGAGCCGGGACATGACCAGGAGGCATTGCCGCTGTGGGCGAGCGCACGCGAGGGGCTTATCCGCTTTAATGAAACTGGCCCGCCGGTGGAACGGATAGACCTGCCGGATCTGCCGGGCGTATTTCAGCTGCACAATGTGCTTTCGTCAGAAGAGTGCGAGCAGTTCCGGCTGATTGTCGACACCCTGGGCTTTCATGACGATGCGCCGGTGTCACTGCCGCACAGCGTGCGGCATATGCGTAATCTCAACTGGCTGGTCGATGAAAGTATCTGCGGCACCTTGTTCAGTCGGTGCCAGCCTCAATTGACCGAGCTGATCGGCGGCGCGCCGAGCCTCGGTCTGAACGCTCGGTTTCGTTTCTACCGGTACCAGCCCGGCGACTACTTCAAGACCCACACGGACGGATCCTGGCCGGGCAGTGCGGTGGTGGATGGCAAGTTGCAGGCCGATGCGTTTGGCGATCGCTGGAGTCAGTTGACCTTTCTGCTGTTGCTGAGTTCAGACTACGACGGGGGCCACACCCGGTTTTACCCTGAGGGCGAAAGCGGTGAAGCGATCCCCGTCCATACACCGCTCGGTAGCGCGTTATGCTTTCCGCACGGCGGTCATCCCCAGCATTACCCGCATGCGGGAGAAAAGATCCGTCGCGGGGTCAAATACATCATCCGTACGGATGTGCTTTACGGGCGAACGCCCGAGTCTGAAAAACTACAACGCCGCTGGATGTACTGAACCTAAGGGCCGTAGTCGCGGATCACTTCTGCGACCCGGATCCGGTAATTGCGGAAGATGCCCCGGTCTTTCGCTTCGTTTTGTGCCGCCGCGTGTTCCAGGTGTTCGCGCCATCTTTTAACGGCGTCGAGATCTTCCCAGGTGGATACCGAAATGAAACGACCGCTTTGGGAAACACTTTCAAAGCGTTCGACACTGATGAAGCCCTCGATCTTCTCAACGTCCGCACGCAGCAGCCCCGCCAGTTCAAAGTAGCGATCCTCATAGGCGGCATCGGGCTCAAACTCAAAAAGGACAACAATCATGACGGGTATCGGGATACGTTTATCCGGCGTTTTCCGCTACAGTGCAATGTCAGGAAGGTCAAAGTGTAACGCCAACAGAGCCCGGCAATGCGACGACGACGCAGTACCAACTTTCTTCGGCCCGTATACCGTCTCGGGTGGCTGATTATCTGGAGCCTGTGGTTGGTAAGCCTTGCGTTTGGTATCCCGGCCATCATGCCCCATGATGATGTTGTCGGCTGGGGCTTTGTGACGCTGGCGGTCACAGCGTTTGCGTATCTGCTGCATCGGTTGTGGGACTGGCTGGTGGTCGGCCGCCCCCTCCCTGGCCGCGAATAAATCCCTCTGCCAGAGTTTGAGGATTTTGGGACATAAGGAGATAAAGAATGAGTCAGGATCCGGTATTTCATAACTTTGATGAGGCGCCGACACATGTCGCGCCCTTCAGCCACGCGGTGGAAGTCGACGGGTGGATTCAGTTAACAGGACAGATGCCAACGGATCCCGACGATGACAGTGCGCCGTTGCCTGAGGGCGTCGAGGCGCAGACGCGCCGTGTCATGGACAATCTCATCATTGTTCTGGAGGGTCTGGGTCTGGATCTTTCGCACGTGCTGTCGTGCCGGGTCTACCTGACCGAGTTCGCACGCGATTATGAAGTCATGAACCAGACTTACCGCGCTTACTTTCCTGCAGGGCGGTTGCCCGCGCGCACCTGTATTGGGGTCACAGGGCTGGCCCGTGAGGCACTCGTTGAAATTGATATGGTGGCCAGG
>WTHR01000177.1 GCA_011523045.1 Gammaproteobacteria bacterium
CAGTAGTGCAGCCTGAGCCGGATAGGACATGTCGTCGGTCCAGGGCGACTCGCCATGATTGGGTAAATCGACGCAGAAGATCTGCCGTTGATCAGAAAGCCCCTCGGCAATGCGCCGCCAGTTTGTGGCCGAACCGAACAGGCCGTGCAGGATAACCACCGGGGGTCCGGATCCGGTCACGGAGAAAGAAAGCGCAGACGACACGAAAATTGTTTACAGGCGTCAGTTTTTGCGCGGCAGGTACAGGTCTGTGATCGTGCCCTCAAAGACTTCTGCTGCCAGAGCAACCGTCTCTGAGAGAGTGGGGTGGGGGTGCACGGTGAGGCCGATATCCTGAGCAACGCAGTTCATTTCGATGGCCAGTCCGACCTCCGCGATAAGATCTCCAGCGTTCGGGCCGACAATACCTGCCCCAATGATCTGTTGTGTGGCGGGATCAAACAGCAGTTTGGTAAACCCTTCGCTGCGGGCAAGCGCCAGAGCGCGGCCACTGGCAGCCCAGGGAAAGACGCCTTTGTCATAGTCAATCCCCTTCGCTGTGGCCTCGGTTTCGGTGAGACCCACCCAGGCAACCTCCGGATCCGTGTACGCCACTGACGGGATAACCCTGGCCTCGAAGCCGCTCTTAAGGCCGGCAGCGACTTCGGCAGCAACCTTACCCTCGTGAGTGGCTTTGTGCGCCAGCATCGGCTGTCCCACGATGTCGCCGATCGCAAAGATATGCTCCTGGTTGGTTCGTTGCTGTTTATCGACTGAAATAAAGCCTTTGTCATCGACCGGCACACCCGCCGCCTCGGCAGCAATGTGATGACCGTTGGGAGAGCGGCCGACCGCGACCAGTACCGCATCGTATGCCGCGCTGTCCGGTGCCTTGTCACCCTCAAATTTGACCGTGAGTTCGCGCGGATCTGCTTCCACAGCGCGGACCCGGGTATTGAGGTAGATGCCTGCGCTTTGCTTTTTAAGACGCTTCGCAAGCGGCTTGACCAGATCAGGATCGGCGCCCGGCATGAGCTGAGTCGACATCTCCACGATACTGACCTCGCTCCCCAGAGCCATATAGACGGTCGCCATCTCAAGCCCGATGATGCCGCCGCCGATCACCAGCATTCTGGGCGGAATGTTTTTGAGCGCAAGCGCACCCGTGGAATCAAAAATGCGGTCATCATCTGGCAGGCCAGGCAAGGTGACGGGCTGTGAGCCCGCGGCAATAATGGCCTGCCTGAACGGTACCCGGACTTCCGATTCCTCACCCGGGCGGGTGACAGCGAGTTCATGTGCTGAGGCGAAGCGTCCAGTGCCGTGCACAACAGTGACCTTCCGCTTCTTGGCAAGACCCGATAACCCCCCGGTTAACTGACCGACGACTTTGTCTTTCCAGCCACCCAGCTGCGCCAGGTCGATGGTGGGTTCGCCAAACTGGATGCCGTGAGCCCGCATTTCCCGGGTCTCTTCAATGACCCTTGCAGCATGCAGCAGGGCCTTGGAAGGAATGCAGCCCACATTAAGACAGACGCCGCCGAGCACGGGATACCGTTCGATCAGGCAGACCTTGAGTCCAAGGTCTGCCGCGCGAAAGGCTGCGGTATATCCGCCGGGTCCAGAGCCGAGTACCGCAAGATCAAAAGTATCGAAAGGCTCGGTAATTTTTGTATCCTCGTTGGGTCTGTTGCGCTTGGTGCCTGTGATCACAGGCACTGGTTTTTCTGGAAACGATCAAAGGGTTGCCGCTAGAGCAGCAGTCTTCTTGGATCCTCCAGCGACGCTGCGATGAAGGCGCTGATGCGGGCCGCCTCCGCTCCGTCGATCACTCGGTGGTCATAAGAGAGATCGAGCGGCAGCATCAGGCGCGGGGCAAAAGCGGTTCCATCCCAGCGCGGCTTTGTCTGTGCTCTACAAACGCCGAGGATGGCCACCTCGGGTGCATTGACGATGGGTGTAAAGCCGATACCCCCGATGCCGCCGAGACTGGAAATGCTGATACAGCCGCCCTGCATTTCGTCTGGCTTCAGTTTGCCGTCACGAGCGCGTGCACTGATCGCGCTGAGTTCTGTCGCGAGTTCCAGGATACCTTTGCGGTCGACATCCCTCAGCACAGGAACAACCAGGCCGTTTTCGGTGTCTACCGCCACGCCCACATGAAAGTATTGCTTGAGCACCAGATGCTCACCATCGGGTGTGAGCGAGGCATTCAGCGAGGGGAAGGCCTTCATGGCGCTGGCCAACACCTTGATCACAAAACCCAGCAGCGTGATACGAATCCCCTCGTACGCGCGGTCGCTTTGGAGTGTTTTCCGGAAGGCTTCGAGCTCCGTTATGTCAGCCTCATCATGATGAGTGACATGCGGCACATTCAGCCAGGCCCGCTGCAGATGACGCCCGGAAATTCTCTTGATCCGGGAAAGTGGTTCGGTCGCCACAGGACCCCATTTTGAAAAATCCACCTCGGGGATCGCCGGCAGGCCGGAGCCGTCCTGTCCGTCTCTAACGCCCTGCGATAGGGCTGCCTTGATGAATTGTGTGACGTCTTCTTTCAGGATTCGGCCATGAGCGCCGCTACCGCTGATTTTTGCGAGATCAGCGCCGAGTTCTCGTGCAAAACGGCGAATGGCCGGGCTGGCGTGCGGCAGAGGTCCTGTCCATCTGCGAGCCGTCGTGGCTGTGCACCCA
>WTHR01000093.1:0-22638 GCA_011523045.1 Gammaproteobacteria bacterium
GTCCAGAGCGATGCAGATCGGCAGCGACGATGCCGCGCAGATTTGCTGGCGGATTACCTGTGCCCTGCCAACGAAAAGGCACCGCGGCAATCGGAATCCCCGACTTTTCGCCTTGGGTGATCTCGATCGTCAGCGCGGCTGCCGCGGTATTCGGCTGGATCCATGCCACAGCAACAGCAAAGATCAGCATGGCTGCATATTGAAAGCCTTTGATTGAGGTCATGTGGGGCTCATGATTCAGGTTTGAAGACAAAATTAAATTCTTTCAGATACTCGTAAAAACGGGCCTCGCCCGGAAAAGGAAGCGGGGATGCCTTGAAAATAGCATTTTCTGCCGATTCATCCAAACGCGCGTTGCCGCTGCTTCGGGTCATCTTCACGGAAAGCACATTTCCTTGCCGATCTACCTTAACAAGAAACGCGACACTCAGGCCTGAGAAATCTCCAGGCTCGCTCCAATTCTTCTCCACCTGCTCCTTGATCGCCCAAGCCACAGCGCCAAAAGCAGACACAGCCTCACTCTCGTCACGCTCCGCTTGGGCTTTAGCCTCGGCCGCTTTTTTTGCTTTTTCAGCCTCTTTGCGTTTTTTCTCGGCTTCGGCCTTGCGTTTTTTCTCAGCTTCGGCTTTTTTCTTTTTCTCAGCTTCTAGTTTCTTTTTGCGCTCGGCCTCTTTTTTCTTCTTCTCTTCGGCTTTTCGCTTCTCTTCGGCCTTGCGTTTTTTCTCAGCTTCGGCTTTTTTCTTTTTCTCCTCGATCCGGCGCTTCTCCCGCTCTATTGCGGCAAGATCTATGGCCTTGGCCTGAACCGGTTTTGCGGGCGCAGGCGTCACGGCGCGGGGCTGAATCAGAAGACTGACACCCAGCAACGCCCCAAAGGCAATATGGATAACAACCGCGTAAATGAAGGCCCGAACAGGGGTGCCGACGTTTCGCGAAGTGCGGCGCACTGGCAATCAGTTATCTAGGGAATCGGTTACCAGCCCAACCCCGGGAACGCCGGCCTGCTGCAACAGCACCATTGCCTGCACCACCGCGTCGTAGCGCACGCTCTTGTCAGCGCGAACGAGAAACTCTGTCTCAGGGCTATTGCGCATCACAATGTCGGCTTTGACTCGAATCTCCTGAAGCGTCTCGATCGGGTCCGGATCATCGTTGATGAAGTACTGCTCATTTTTATCCACGTGAACCACAAAAGGCTCAGTACTCTTTTCCGAAACCGCTTTTGCGCTCGCCTGAGGCAATTCGACACTGACTCCCTCCATCAGCAAAGGGGCAGTCACCATAAAGATCACAAGCAAGACCAGCATGACGTCGATATACGGCACCACGTTGATCTCGCTCATCTGGCGTTTGTGACGACGGGGGCGCATGTGACAGCCTTGCCCCTATCCGCGACGGCGGCCGCTGACCGCTTGGCGGTTAACGATACTCGCGAATTCCTCAACGAATACGTCATAGCGGGCAATCAAGGACTCCGCTCCTGCCGAGAACCGGTTGTAGGCAATCACCGCGGGAATGGCCGCAAACAAACCCATCGCGGTAGCAATCAGGGCTTCGGAGATACCCGGAGCCACCGTGGCAATCGACACGCTCTGCAGTGCACCCAGGGACCGGAACGAGTTCATGATCCCCCAGACCGTGCCGAAAAGGCCGACGTAAGGACTGGTTGACCCCACTGTCGCGAGGAACGGCAGACGGGCCTCAAGCGCCTCAATCTCCCTGCTCAACGCGACACGCATGGCCCGTTGCACCCCCTCGACCAGATCGGTTCTCTCAACGGATGCATTGCCCGCGAGACGGCTGTATTCACGATACCCAGCGACAAAGATACTGGTCATCCCAACCGGCTCTTCTCCGCTTTCGCTGCACCTCCGATACAGGCCGTTTAACTCTCCACCCGACCAGAACTCTGCCTCAAAATCATCTGCTTCCTGGCGCAGTCTTTTAAGCGTATTGGCTTTGGTGAAGATCACGGTCCAGGAGACCAGAGACGCCGCGACCAGAATCAGCATCACCAGTTGCACCAGCAGACTCGCCTGCAAAATAAGATCAAGAATCGACAGCGACTCATTGCTGACGGCAATTTTCACAGCTTCGTTCATGGGGTATTTTTCCCTTCCTGAATAAATGACGGCAGAGCACAAGGCCTCAGCGAGACCGGCTCCACGCAAGCGAGTCGTATTTCACCCGCACACAGTACCTTTTCCTCTGAGGCCACCTGCTGGCGCAAAGTGACGCTGGCTGGCCGCCGGCGAATCACTTCAACAGACACCTCCAATGCATCGCCAAGGTGTGCTGGCTGGAGAAAATCGAGTTTGGCCGAACGGACGACAAACATCATCTGGCCCTGCGCTGCGAGTGCTCTGAGATCAATGCCGTAGTGTCGCAACCATTCGGTGCGCGCCCGCTCCATAAATTTAAGGTAGTTCGCGTAATACACGATCCCACCTGCGTCGGTATCCTCATAGTACACCCGGACTGGCCAGACAAAGACGGTGGCGTCCGTCATCAGTTCGACAACCCCGGGAATTTCAGGGTCCACACCCTATCGCAAATTGCCGGCACGCCGGTGGCGGGCAAATGAGCATTTCCTGACCTTTTCATGTCAGTCCGATTTACGCTCGGTTTCGAAAAGACCCGATTGCGGCGCGTCCTGATTAGGCGCCTTAAGACCAAAGTGGCGATAGGCGGTAGCCGTTGCGGTGCGCCCTCGCGGGGTACGCATCAGGAACCCGGACTGAATCAGGAACGGCTCTACCACGTCCTCCAAGGTGCCGCGCTCCTCTCCAATGGCTGCCGCAAGGCTGTCAACGCCTACCGGACCACCATCAAATTTTTCCATGATGGCCAGCAACAGCCGCCGGTCCAGCGCATCCAGTCCAAAACTGTCGACCTCAAGCAGATCCAGGGCCTCATTCGCCAAAGCGCCGCCGATCACACCATCCGCTTTGACCTGGGCAAAATCCCTGACCCGACGCAAAAGACGGTTTGCAATACGCGGCGTCCCGCGGCTGCGCTTGGCAATCGCCTCAATCCCATCCTGCTCGCTGGTAAGGCCCAGGATTCGTGCAGACCGGTCAACGATCATGGCCAACTCATCACTCGGATAGAACTCCAGGCGCTGCACAATGCCAAAGCGATCCCGCAGCGGAGACGTCAGTAATCCTGCCCGAGTGGTTGCCCCCACCAGCGTAAAGGGAGGGAGATTCAGTTTGATGGATCGCGCGGCTGGGCCCTCTCCAATCATGATATCGAGCTGATAATCCTCAAGGGCCGGATACAGGATCTCTTCAACGGCGGGACTCAGGCGGTGAATTTCATCAACAAACAGCACGTCGTGCGGCTCAAGGTTGGTCAAAATCGCAGCAAGGTCGCCCGCCTTTTCCAGCACGGGGCCCGACGTCTGTCGCAGACTGGCCCCCATTTCGTGAGCCAGAATGTTTGCCAGCGTCGTTTTGCCAAGACCGGGCGGACCAAACACCAGAACATGATCCAATGCTTCCGCCCTGCCCTTGGCAGCGGCAATAAAAATACCTAGCTGCTCACGGACTTTGGGTTGACCGATAAATTCATCCAGGGTCAGAGGCCGCAGGCTCCGGTCGATAGCCCGATCCTGATTCGAATCGTCATCGGCACTGGGATTGATCAGTGGATCATGCTCGCTCATGACGCTTCCCGGGATAATGCTTTCAACGCTTCGCGGATAAGGGTTTCCACCGCAGGGGTTCCGTCGACTTCCACAGCCCGCACTGCACGGTTGGCCTCGTTTTCACGGTACCCCAACGCCATCAGGGCGCTGACCGCGTCCTGTTGCGGTGTCAGGGAGGCTCCAGAGGCATCCGAACCGGGTCCGGTGACAGCTTCGAGCCGGTCGCGAAGCTCAATCACCAGTCGTTCCGCGGTCTTGCGACCGATACCCGGTACCCGGGTCAACTGCGCAATATCGCCCGCCGCCACACAAGCGGTCAGTTCCTCCGCGGTCAAACCCGAAAGCAACGCTAGCGCCACTCTCGGGCCCACGCCACTGATTTTTAGCAGCACACGAAATACATCCCGCTGTCTTAGATCCGAAAATCCAAAGAGCAGGTGAGCGTCATCCCGAATCGCAAGGTGAGTAAATAACGAGACCTTCTCCCCCGCCTCGGGCAACTCATAAAAAGCAGTCATGGGCGCCTCAAGCTCATAGGCAACGCCGCCCACATCTACCAGCAACTGAGGTGGATGTTTGTAGACCAACGTGCCGCTAATCTGTCCGATCACTGCTGCAGTCCTTTTGGCTTTCTTTGCGGATCAGCAACCTGGGCAACGGCCCGGCGCTGTTGGCCCTCGGCATGATGAAGATGGCAGATGGCACACGCGAGCGCGTCTGCCGCATCCTGAGGCGGCTTTCGATCCATGCCCAGCAGGACTCTCACCATGTGCTGCACCTGTTCCTTGTCCGCGCGGCCCGTGCCCGTGATTGCCCGCTTGATTTCGAGCGCACTGTATTCACTGATCTCGAGGTCACTTTCCGCCAGCGCCAATAACGCGCTCCCCCTCGCCTGTCCGAGCACCAGCGCTGACTGGGGGTTTGCCGAGACGAAGACTTTTTCAATAGCTCCGCTCACCGGCTGGAAACGGCTTATCACCTCCCGGATCCGCTGGTGAATCTGGACCAGTCGTGACCCCAAAGAGCCGGTTCCTGTGCGCACGCATTCACTGTGAATATAGTGCAAAGACTGACCCCGTGCCTCCACAACCCCGATTCCGGTCACCCGAGAACCCGGATCAATACCAATGGTTCTCAAGGCTTCCACAGGCATCGCCAACAGGCCTAGGAACCGAGAGCCGATTCCTCTGGGAAACTCGCGTTCGTGAAAACTTCCTGCACATCGTCGAGTTCCTCAAGAGCGTCGACCAGGCGAATGACCTTCTCCGCATCTTCATTACTGACCGGGGCCTCGTTGGAGGGTCTTTCAAGGACCTGCGCCAGTTCCGGCTCCAGTCCTGCCTCTTTAAGCGCATCATTGACCGCATCATAGATTTCCGGCTGTGCGAGCACTTCGATCGAGCCGTCGGCAACCGTTTCAACGTCGTCTGCCCCGGCGCCGACTGCGGCTTCCATCACGGCTTCCTCGTCGGTTCCCGGCGCAAAGATAAACAGCCCGGTCTTGCTGAAAAGGTAGGCAACCGAACCCTCTGTCCCAAGATTACCGCCGTGCTTGCTGAAGAGATGCCGTACTTCTCCGACCGTGCGGTTTCGGTTATCCGTCATGCAATCCACCAGGATCGCTACCCCACCCGGAGCATAGCCCTCATAGCGGATCTCTTCGTAGGAGACCCCTTCCAGTTCACCGGTACCTCTCTTGATGGCGCGATCAACCGTATCGCGCGTCATATTGGCCGACAGGGCCTTGTCGATCGCGGTGCGCAGCCTCGGATTGGACGCACTGTCCCCTCCCCCTGCCCGGGCGGCCACGGTGATTTCCCGAATCAGTTTGGTGAACAACTTGCCGCGTTTCGCATCCTGAGCGGCTTTGCGAAACTTGATGTTGGCCCACTTGCTATGCCCCGCCATTCCTATCTTCTCCTAACCAGAAATACCCTAAAAAGCACTCTTTAAAGCCGTCTACTCTGCCATTACACCAGTTCTCGCGCTATCTGCGCCAGCGCTGCCCGATTCGTCCATGACCAAAGAGACTCTGCCGCCAAAGAAAGTCGCTCCCACCGACTGAGATCATGCTCTGCGGGGTTCAAGGTGACTTCGCAACGCTCAGGTAAACGTAGCGAAAAAACGTGTTCGAGATTCTCGGTAACCCCAGGGCCGTAACGATACCGATACTCGGGCAGGATATAAAAACGCTCAGCCAGCTGATGATTGCGCCAGCCTCCGTCTGCCTCGATGCCGGTCTCTTCGTAGAGCTCTCTGCGAGCCGCTGCCTCAGGCGTCTCAGCAAGGGACTGCAGGCTGCCGGTCACCGATTGCCAAAACCCGCCGCCCGTGCGCTGGAGCAAGAGGGTCTCACCTGAATCCGTGTAGACCACCACCAGAACAGACTCGGGCCGCTTAAAGCCTGACGGAGGCCGGAGAAGACTTGAGCTCAACCCGCTGTCGTGCCGCCCGTCTTTGCCGTACTCGAAAGCCGCAGACCAAGTTCCCGCATTTGCTCTGCGTCCACTTCCCCGGGCGCGTCGGTAAGCAGGCACGATGCTTTTTGGGTCTTGGGGAAAGCAATGACATCACGAATCGACTCCTCACCCGCAGCCATTGACACGATCCGGTCTATGCCAAAAGCGATTCCGCCATGTGGTGGTGCGCCATACCGCAATGCATCTAACAGAAAACCAAACTGGGCTTTGGCTTGGGCTTCATCAAGGCCGAGGGCCTCGAAGACCTTCTGTTGAATAGCGCTCTGGTGGATACGAATCGATCCGCCACCGATTTCCGTCCCATTGAGCACAAGATCATATGCGCGAGACCGAACCGAACCACGATCACTCTCAAGGAGTGGCACATCCTCCGGGTGGGGTGCGGTAAACGGATGGTGCAGGGCGACCCACCGACCTGCGTCGGAGTCCTCTTCGAGCAGTGGAAACTCCACCACCCAAAGCGGTTGCCAGCCCTCGGCCACAAGACCCAGATCATGTCCCAATCGAATCCTGAGACCCCCCAGGGCATCGTTGACGACGCGGGCACGGTCAGCACCGAAAAAAAGAAGGTCTCCCTCTTCTGCGCCTGACCGCTCCATCACCTGCTGTACAACCGCATCGGGTAAGAATTTCAGAATGGGCGACTGCAGACCGTTCATTCCATCCGCGAGACTGTTGACCTTGATATAGGCAAGGCCTCCGGCACCAAACTGCTTCACAAACTCTGTGTAACCGTCTATCTGCTGTCGACTGAGGGCCGCCCCACCCGGCACCCGCAGTACAGCGACACGACTGCCGGGCGTGGTTGCCGGTCCGGCGAACACTTTAAACTCCACCTCAGCCATCAGATCGGCAATATCAACCAATTCAAGCGGAATACGCAGATCCGGACGGTCCGTTCCGAAACGCTGCATTGCCTCAGCATAGGTCAGCGTCGGTAGAGGATCCGGCAGATTTACTGACAGGACGCTCTCGAACACCGAACGCACCATCTCCTCCATGAGGGACATGATGTCGCCCTCCTCGACGAAGGACATTTCGATATCGAGTTGAGTGAATTCCGGCTGACGATCCGCCCGCAGGTCCTCATCCCGAAAACATCTTGCGATCTGATAGTAACGCTCGAAACCGGAGACCATCAGGAGTTGCTTGAATAACTGTGGTGATTGGGGCAAAGCGAAAAACTGGCCCGGATGCACCCGACTGGGAACCAGATAATCTCGGGCGCCCTCGGGCGTGGACCGGGTAAGCACCGGGGTTTCCATCTCAACAAAATCCCGATCATCCAGGTAACCACGCAATGCACGAATCACCTGATGCCGCAGACGCAGGTTACGCTGCATCCGGTCACTGCGAAGGTCCAGATATCGATACCGCAGGCGCAACGCCTCGCCCGTGTCAGGATCCTCAATGGGGAACGGCAAGGGATCAGCACTGTTGAGTACCGTGATCTCGAGACCGAGCAGCTCGATCTCACCCGTGGGCAAGTCGGGGTTTACCGTGCCTTCCGGGCGCAGCCGGACACGGCCGACGACCTGAAGGACATATTCACTGCGTACGGATTCGGCGACAGCAAACTGCTGTTCCCGATCAGGATCAAAGACCACCTGCACTAGGCCACTGCGATCACGAAGGTCGATAAAGATGACCCCGCCGTGATCCCGGCGACGCTGCACCCAGCCGCATAGTCGAATCTCGCGATCTACCGATGTGGCATCGAGATCGGCGCAAAGACAGTCACGCTGTTCACTCATGATAAATAACTCCGGCTATTCAACCGGGCTGATAGGTTTCCCGCTCAGGCGGATTTTGGGGCCGAGGAACCAGACTTGCCGCTTGAGGACTTGCTTGACGAAGTCGATGCGCTGGAGGATTTATCCTGCTTTCCAGAACTTCCGGAACTGCTCCCTGAATCGCTGGACGACTTGCTTTCCTTCTTTGCGTTCTCCGCGGGCTTTTTCTTGTCTGAATTTTTGAAGTCCGTCTCGTACCAACCCGTGCCCTTCAGCCGGAAGGCTGCGGCAGACACCTGCTTGCGCAATGTCGCATCCCCGCACTCCGGGCAGAAAACCAAAGGCTCATCAGACAACTTCTGTAAAGCCTCAAGATAATGACCACAGTTATCGCAGACGTACTCGTAGATGGGCATGGGTGATTCCAACAAAGAAAATATCTAAAGCCAGGCCGCTGCAGGCGGTTTCGCCCAGAACCAGCGGGTGGGGGATTATACCCTGCTCGGGGGCCTGAATTTAAGGATCCTGGCCTGCCTCTTTGCTGAATAACCTGACCCGAGCGCCAGCCAGCATCTGGGCGAGGTGGTGACGAATTAGCCACAAACAGACCAATGATGGCAACACCATGACCGCCGTGATCACAAAAAACACGCCCCAATCACCGTTCAGCCAATCCACCAGGGCACCCGAGCTTGAAGCAAACAAGGTGCGGCCTGCCGTGCCGATGGAAGCAAGCAGGGCATACTGGGTTGCCGTGTAAGTCCGGTCCACCAGCATGGAGATAAATGCGACGAAAGTCACCGTCGCGAACGCCCCAGCAAGGTCATCCATGATGACGGCAAACGCGAACATCGGCTCAGACTTGCCGGACCAGGCCAGCAATGAGAACAAGAGGTTGGTCAGCGCCATCAGAATGCCGGCGAGGAACATGGCACGCACCAAGCCCATCCGGACCGCAAAAAGCCCTCCAAGCAAAGTAAACGCAACGGTTGTCACCCAGCCGAGACCTTTGGAGTAAAGCGCAATGTCGGCCTTGGAAAAACCGATTTCCTTGTAGAACAGTATCGACATTCGACCCAAAAACGCCTCACCGATCTTGAATAAAAAGATGAAGCCAAGTACCGCCATGGCGATGGCGAACCCGTTGCGACGGAAGAAACTCGCCAGAGGGCCAATCAGCGTCGTCCCCAACCAGGTCACGATTCCGGCAATCACGCCGCTGAAATTGAGTCTGGACCTAAGGGCATCCTCGTCTTCCGCCTGAGCCTGGGTCCGAGCCGCTGGCGGCAGTTCAGGCACAGCCATCAAGGCGATATTGCACAGTACGACCACAGCCCCCAGGATCAGGAATGTGGACTGCCAATAGTTGATCACACCAGCGTGCTGCAAGGCCTCAGCCGTAACAAGCGCCGCTACACCGCCCAGCTTGTATCCTGTCCACCAGCCCACAACGGCAACTGCTGCCCCCGCTGCCATGGCTGCGCTTTCATTGGGACCCACCTGTTCAATCCGAAGCGCATCAATGGTGATGTCCTGGGTCGCAGAAGCAATCGCAATGACCAGCGCGATTGCAATGACCCCCTGCAGATTGGTCACCGGATCGAAAATGCTCCATAACGTGAGACAGATCAGGATCACTGCCTGCAGGCTCACAATCCAAGCGCGCCGATGTCCCAATCTTGCAGTGAGCAGTGGTATCTGTATCCGGTCGATCAGCGGTGCCCAGAGGAAATTGATCGCATAAACCCCGAAGATCAACCCGGCCCAGCCGATAGTCGTCCGACTGAGGCCGTCCTCTTTGAGCCAGAGTGTCAGGGCGCTGCCAATCAGCACCCAGGGGAATCCACTGATTAGGCCGAGCAGTGCAATCCGCGCCATCCTGCGGTCAAGATAAATGCTGAAGGTTTGCGCGAAAGAGGCCGGGCTCCCCGTATTTTGCCCGTCTGAAGACATCCCCAGCTTCCGATTAGGGCTTGGTTCTGAGCCAGCGATCGCTGACGCGATAATCAATGATCAACGGTGCGTGGTCTGAAAAACGCTCGTCTTTGAATATCTGCACCGCTTGCGCCCGTTTGGCAATCGTCGGTGTTGCGATCTGATAGTCAATTCGCCAGCCGACGTTCTTGGCCCAGGCCTGGCCACGGTTCGACCACCATGTGTACTGATCCTCTCCGGGCTCCACCTTGCGGAAAACATCGACCATGCCGCCCTCATCAAACCACCAATCCATCCAGGCCCGCTCCTCGGGCAGGAAGCCGGAGTTTTTCTGGTTGCCGCGCCAGTTTTTGATGTCGAGTTTCTTATGCGCAATGTTGATGTCTCCGCAAATAATGTACTCGCGGCCACTTGCGGCAAACTTCTTCAAAAGTGGCTTAAGCCGCTCCATGAGGTCATATTTGAATTCCTGGCGAACTTCACTGCTGGAGCCTGACGGCAGATAAAGCGACACCACACTGAGCCGTCCATAGTCCGCCTGTACCCAACGGGCTTCGCTGTCGAAATCCGCCCAGCCCAAACCTTCCTGAATCCGGTCAGGCTTTTTTCGACAGTAAAGGGCAACCCCACTGTAGCCTGGCTTTTCGGCGTCAACATAGCAGTGGGTGTAACCCTGAGGGAAGTAACAGTCATCGGTGCGCTGAAATGGCTGGATCCGGGTCTCCTGAAGACAGACAAAATCAGCTTCTTGTGAGGGCAACCAATCAAAGAAGCCTTTTCGGGCAGCCGCACGAATACCGTTGCAGTTTAGGGTTATGATCCGCATGTTGCGCGATACCGATGAATGATCAGGTGATGAAATGTCCCAAGCAAATGAGCGTGAACATGCTTTCCTGCAGTTTGCCCTTGAGACCGGGGTGTTGCGCTTCGGAGAGTTTACCCTCAAATCCGGACGAGTAAGTCCTTACTTCTTCAACGCGGGCCTATTCAATAGTGGGGCCAAACTCTCGCGGCTGGCCGCTTTTTATGCCGCGGCCCTTGCCGAACTTGAGCCAGAACCTTTCATGCTGTTTGGACCTGCCTACAAGGGCATTCCCCTGGCCTCAGCGACTGCCGCGGCCCTCGCCGATCATCATCAGCGGGATGTGCCCTTTGCCTTCAACCGCAAAGAAGTTAAGGACCACGGAGAGGGAGGTCAACTCGTCGGTGCCCCCCTTGAGGGAGACGTCGTGATCGTGGATGACGTGATCACCGCGGGCACGTCCATCCGCGAGTCGGTTGACCTCATCCACTCTGCAGATGCCCGCGCTACCGCCGTAATGATCGCCCTTGATCGAGAAGAGGCTGTCACCGAGGAAGGTGATTCAGCCATCGCCCATGTTGCCAAAACCTATGGCCTCAGGGTGCACACACTCGCGCGCTTCTCGACATTGGTTGAGTTCCTGTCAGATCGGCCGGATCTTGCGGCCCACCTGAACGCGCTCCATAAATATCAGGCCCAATACGGACTGACTACTCCGCCGGGGTGAACTGGAAGGTCTGCCCCCCCACCGATGCCTCGTACATCAGGCCGCCGATTGCGAGGGTAAATATTGCGACCCCGCCCGAGTAGGCTGCATCCGCAGAAGCCCCGGCAGTTGCCGCTACCGCAGACATCTGCGCGCTGAATTCCATCTTTTCACTCTTGAACCGATCAAGCGCATCCTTCTCGCCGAAAAAGATCACCTCTGAATAGGCCTGACCGCCCAGCTGCAGGCCGTAGGTCACCTGTGTAAGCGACGCGTCGCCGATGTACTTGCCTTTCTCATAAACCTGGCCAGAGCCATAAGCACCGCCCACGCCGATCGCGCCCTTATATATCTTGGGAAACACGGCGTAACCATGGGCGCTGTCGAAAAACTTCTGGAGGCCAGAATCCTGTTCAAGGAAGCTCTCAATCGTCGCCTGTACCTCTTCTGCAGACGTCGGCTTCTTTTTGTCCGGATTCCATCCCGCCGCAGCCGGCGTTAGCGCCTGGCAGAGCATCAGTGCGACTCCTGTCGCGAATGCAATTGCTTTGTTCATGTTCACGCATACCCCCATTCTTGATGATTTTGGATGTTACTGACCCGAGGCCGGAACCCTTCCCGACCGCTTTCATGCCACTCGAGACCCGACAGATTTTACTGATTCAAAAAGAAATTTCTATTAATTCAGTCTTGGGCGGCATTTCTGCTTTCAGCGAGGGCCTGAGCCGCCAAATAAAACACTTCAAAGTCGTGATCCGCTTTTTCGAACAACCCGGCAAAAAGATCCATGTCGTCGTGATAGGAACCCACCGAGGCGAGTTTTGCGTTGTTGAGCCCCTTTTTGAACCATCCATCCCAGTTGCTGACTCTGTTTTCGTTACGCAACTTCTGATAGTCCTCGACCAACTCATCCAACAGCATTTTTTTCTGCAGCCGCATGTCCACCTGGGTAATCGACCTTGCGTAAAGTTCCCCCAAAGCGAGGCGCGCATCCCGGAGGAGGTTAACTGTCTTATCGTGACGCGCAGCATCCGCCCTGAACTCTTCCAGGGTCGCTGTCCTGCCTGAGTCGTTCAGCCACTGCTCTACCCCCGCCCGAGCCACAAAGGTGGCAAACGATTCATTAAACGTTGTGTCGCCAGGAATAAACAACAACTCATGTGCGAGTTCATGAAAAATGAGTTCCGCAAGTTGTGTATCCGGATAATGCAGCACCGAACTCAGCACCGGATCGGCAAACCATCCGAGCGTAGAGTAAGCCGCGATCGGACCTACTGCCGTCTCAAACCCTGCGGATTCCAGTCCTTCGGCAAAAGCGAGAGCGTCCGCTCGATCAAAGTAGCCCTGATAGGCCACACACCCGGTGATGGGATGACAAAAAAGCTTTGGCTCAGTTGAAAACTCCTCCGCCGCGACCACACTCCACAAAACAAAATCGCGGCCGATATCGGTAAACCGTCTGTAACTGCCTGTTGCGGGCAAAAAGAGCTCGCTTTCAGCGTAGTCGCGAACACTCTGCACAAAACGCAACCGATCGCGCAGAGGGTCCGATGTTTTAGGGTCACGGATCACCTCGTCGATCGGCCTGCTCTGCCACAGCAGGGCTGATTGTCCCACTGCCGCCTGGGTGTAATAGGCGACGCTTTGGCAACCACTCAGGCAAACGACTGCGAGGCACCAAAGCACGGCGCGCGAGCATCGGTTCAATGAAAAATCTCCTCTTCTGGTCGAGCCAAGACCGGTTTCTAGTTTAGGCAATTCTCGTTATATTTATGTTCGAAGCGAAAGAAAAATTTTGAGAGTTATGCTTTGAATACAGACCCATCCTCCAAAAGCGATCTGGCCGAACACTTCGACCGTGACGGGGTTGTTCTTATCCGAAACGCTGTCGATGACTCGTGGGTGAGACTCTTAAAAGAAGGCCTGGACAAGCATGTCGAGACGCCGACCGTCCGGGGCCGGATATGGGATCGGGACGATCAGGGAAGAACATGCTTTTATGACAGTCAGGCATGGCAGCAGATACCTGAATACCAAAAATTTATTGAGCAATCGCCCATCGCGTCTATTGCGGGGCAACTGCTGAATACACAACGGGTCAACTTCTTTTTCGATGCGGTCTTTGTCCGCACCCCGGGGGCGCAGTTTCGTACCCCTTTTCATCAGGACGAGCCTTACTGGTCCGTGAAAGGATTTGATACCTGCTCCATCTGGATGCCTCTGGTCGCCGTCGAGAAGAAAAGCGCTCTGGAGTTTGTGCGAGGCTCACATCGCTGGCCGCAGAAATTTCAGCAAACCAACTTCGGCGCCTTGACGCAGGATGCCCGTGACCAGCGTCCAGATACGGACAAGGATTACGAACCCTTCCCCGATATTGAAGGCCATCGAGAGGATTACGAGATCCTGAGCTGGGATATGGCGCCCGGGGACTGTGTTGCCTTTAATGGCCGGGTTATTCACGGCGGCTCGGGCAACCTTGCCCCGGACCGGGATCTCAAGGTTTTCAACACCCAGTGGCTGGGCGACGATGTCCGCGTCTGCTTTAGAGAGGAAGGCATGGACCCTGACCATTCTGCCGTGATGCGTGAACAAGGGCTTCGACATGGGGACCGGATCGGCACAGATCTTTATCCCGAATTCCGGGTTTAAGCCAACGATCCTTATCCCTCGCATAGTCACGACCCGGCAGGTCGTCCTCCGGATAGCGTTTTTGTCTCCGAACCTGATAGGGTTTCAGATTCGCCATCTCACTTCCTAAATTTACGGAGCCTCCTGTGGCAACAAAACAGCCCAATCTGCTTTTCATTCAGGCGGACCAACTCAAGCCCCAGGTACTCCCGATGTACGGCGGACCTGCCCTCACCCCGCACCTGTCCCGATTGGCGGATAGCGGCGTTACCTTCGACAACGCTTATTGCAACTTCCCCCTGTGCGCACCGTCCCGGTTCTCAATGCTCTCGGGCATGCTGGCCAACAAGATCGGCGCTTACGATAACGGTGCGGAATTTCCGGCACACCTTCCCACCATGGCTCACTACTTGAGGCTTGCCGGCTATCGCACCAGTCTCTCGGGTAAACAGCATTTTGTCGGGCCCGACATGCTGCACGGATTTGAAGAGCGCTTGGTCCCCGAACTTTATCCTACGGATTTTTCCTGGACGCCGAGCTGGGAAGAACTGCGCATGGACTCCAACAACAACGCCAGTGGCGTGATTCGCTCTGGGGTATGCAGGCGCAGCGTTCAGATTGATCATGATGAAGCCGTCTTTTATCGTGCCAAAGCCAAACTGCATGACTTTGCCCGCATGGACGATGCGCCCTTTTTCCTGGTGGCCTCGTTCACCCATCCGCATGAGCCGTACTACGCGCTGCAGCAATACTGGGATCTTTATCGGCATGATGACATCAGCCTGCCTGACACCCCTCTGCAGCCTGAGGAAGCTCGCGAGGTGCACACCACCCGGATGCTCCACCACGCTATGCTGATCGACACCGGCATCACCGACGAACACGTCAGGACGGCAAGACACGGCTATCTCGCCAACGTTTCCTATTTCGACGATATGGTGGGCGGCCTGATCAAGACTTTAGAGGACACCGGACAGCTGGAGAACACGGCGATTGTGGTGACGGCCGATCACGGCGACATGCTCGGCGAACACGGGCTCTTCTATAAGAAGCATTTCTTCGAGGACTGTATCCGGGTCCCGCTCATCCTCCACTGGCCCGAACGATTTGGCGCAAGCCATCAATCCCGTCCGAGCTCCCTGGTAGATCTTCTTCCGACTCTGTGCGATCTCGCGGGTCTGGTGCTTGAAGATCACGCCCCTCATCCGCTCGATGGACAAAGCCTTGTCAGCGCCTGTGAGGGCGCCGACACGAGTACTGCTACGCCTGTTTATGCCGAGATCACATCAGAAGGTGTCCCGACACCCATGTTTATGGTTCGAAAGGAGCGCTACAAACTCCTGAGCGGTGGAGACAGTCCGCCTGTCTTGTTTGATCTCGTCAATGATCCCCATGAACGCAGCAATCTTGCTTCGGATCCAGCACACGCTGACGCGCGGCATGACCTGGAAGCGCTAACCCAGGCCCAATGGGATTCCGATACCCTGCAGACCCTGATCACCATTAGCCAGCGTCAGCGCCGGCTGGTGCATGCCGCCCAGCAAAAGGGGAAACCCCCAAACTGGGAGCACCAAACAGAAGATGCGACAACACCCTGGATTCACCGCGGTCCGGAAGGCTACAACGACTGGGCCTGGAAGGGTATAGACGACACGTAATTCCGCCTTGGTGAGACCTCTGGCTCGGCATAAAATCTAATGCTGATGCTGCCATCCAACTCGGACCTGACGTCGACATGGCCGATCCTTGTGACTTTCTTGAATGCTATCTGGTCGGTGGAGCCGTAAGAGACGCTTTACTGAATGAAGCCGCCGGTGATCGCGACTGGGTGGTCATCGGGGCAAGCCCAGAAGACATGCTGGAGCGGGGATTTCGGGCGGTCGGCAAAGACTTCCCGGTTTTTCTGCATCCCGTCTCGGGGGAGGAATACGCGCTTGCTCGTCGAGAGCGTAAGACGGGGCCCGGTTACACAGGCTTCACCACTGAAACGGGCTCGGATGTCACGCTCGAAGAGGACCTGTCGCGTCGCGACCTCACGGTGAACGCCATGGCGCAGGATCCCGACGGAGGCTTGATTGACCCCTTCGGCGGCGCGCAGGATCTCAATAACGGCATCCTGCGCCATGTCTCAGACGCCTTTGTTGAGGATCCGCTCAGGGTGCTGCGGGTCGCGCGCTTTGCAGCCCGGTATGCTCAACGCGGCTTTGCGGTTGCCCCTGAAACGGTTGATCTCATGCGCAGGATCAGCGCGTCCGGCGAGCTGGCTTCCCTGGTTCCCGAGCGCGTCTGGCAGGAAACCTGCCGCGCCCTGGGTGAGGCCGACCCCAGTGAATTTATCCGCGTGCTGCAACGGTGCGATGCCCTTGACATCATCTTTCCTGAAATTGCGGCGCTGCAGGGTGTGCTGCAAAATGTCGAGCATCATCCAGAGGGCGATGCATTTGTACACACGCTGATGGTGCTGGATGTCACAACGAAAATCTCTCAGGATAAAGCCGTTCGCTTTGCCGCCCTCGTGCACGATCTGGGCAAAGCCAAGACGCCCCAAAATGAGTGGCCGCGTCATATCAAGCACGAACACCGGGGCGTGACGATCGTCAACGCACTTTGTGACCGGCTGCGGGTCCCCAGTGACTATCGTGAGCTGGCGGTCCTTGTGACACGAGAGCACCTTCTGATGCATCGGCTTGCAGAACTGCGTCCTGAAACCGTACTGAAACTCCTGAATCGCCTGGATGGATTTCGACGTCCTGAGCGGCTTGATTCTTTTTTGACCGCATGCCGTGCCGATGCCGCAGGCCGGGGCGACGGCACACTCGGGGACTACCCGCAGAAACCACTGTTGGAGAAGTACTTCGCGGCCGCGAAGGCGGTGGATCTATCTGACCTTGCAGATTCACCTCATGACGGCAGGGCGCGCAAAAAAATAGTTGAAGAACGCCGTCTCGATGCGATCAGCGAAATTCATCAAAACCGTGAGACGGCCTGCTAGCTCAACTGGTTACCAGAACAGGATCAGCAGTACACTGCCCAGCGCAATCCGGTAAAGCACAAAGGGCGTCATACCCACACGGCTGATAAACCTCAGAAAAAGTGCGATCACGGCCCAGGCGCTCAAAAAAGCAATAGCCATCCCCAAAGCAAAAAGATTCCAAAGTACGGCATCTTCAGATTGCATCAGGGAGACCGCTTTAAAACAGCCTGCCGCGGCAATAATCGGGATCGCCATGAGAAAGGAAAACCGCGCCGCCGCCTCACGAGATAATCCGAGCATCAACCCCGCCGTGATCGTAATGCCGGAGCGTGATGTCCCCGGGATCAAAGCCAGCGCCTGAAACACACCAATCAACACGGCATCCCTGAATCCCAAATCACTCAGTGCCCTGGCCTCTGATCGATACCGATCGGCCCACCAGAGCAAAACCGCAAATCCGATTGTCGCTGCTGCAATAACCAGTGGATGACGCAGCAGCAGCTCTACCGTTTCATCAAGAAAAAAGCCAACCACCCCTGCCGGCACCGTCGCCACAATGAGCAACCACCCCATGCGGCTTTCTTCGGTTTTTCCACCACTGCCCCATTGACCAAACCAGCCTGCCGCGATGCCGACAAGGTCTCGCCGCAGATAGACCACAACCGCTCCGAGCGTCCCCACATGGACTGCCACATCAAAGGCCAATCCCTGATCCGGCCAATCTGCCAGAATGGGCAACAGAACAAGATGTGCAGAACTCGACACCGGCAGGAATTCAGTGAGGCCCTGCACCAGCGCGAGCCAGACTGCCTGGCCGAAATCAATCATAACGATCCACTTCGGTCGCGCAATTTGAATCCCTGCAATGGCTTGTCTGCCTGCTTGCCAAATGCCATCACCTTGAAGGCTTCGCCCATCTGCGAAGGCAAGATCAACTCTTTTACTTCGGCGGCTGTTTTCAAGATTTGTCTCTCATCATCGTTTTGCTGCGGCGAAGCGAGTTCCAAAAGTCCGAGCCCCAAAAGATACGCTTCCTGACTCGTATATCCGAGAACCTCAAGACCCGATTCACGACCCGCATCTGCAAGCGCTGAAAAATCCACGTGTGACGTCACGTCCTGTATTCCGGGATAGATCAAAGGATCATTATGCGCCTGATGCTGGTAGTGGCACCGCAAGGTGCCTTCTGAACGCTCCGGCAGATAGTACTCCGCCGCCGGAAAGCCGTAGTCGATCACCAGCACGACACCTCGCTGCAGAGCAGATGCCAATGCACCCATCCATGCCCTTGTCCGGGGGCAGACCTCAGAGGTATAGCCCTCTTTCAACTGATACTGACGAACGATGTTCATCGTCGATTGATCATTGTCTAAATCATCTATCCAATCCCAGGCAAAACCGTCACCGTCTATACAGACACCGGCCCGTACGGGTTTTCCATTAAGGACTCTAAACCGGGTGACAGGAAATGCATCTACCACTTCATTTGCGAGAATCACACCCTCGAGCGGTGCGTCAGGCATCCGCTCAAGCCATTCGATGTCGAGCCCGTGCTGATTGGCAATCGGCTCAAGCCGTTTTCGTTGACGCTCTCGAAGGTCCGGGCTGACCTCCAAAATACAGTATCGTTCCGGCAGTTGATCCAGCGTCGACAGCGCCTCAATCAGGCTCACCGCCAACGCTCCGCTGCCGGCCCCGAATTCCAGCACGCATGCTTGTTTTAACGACGCCAGGACCGGTCCCACCTCCCGGGCAAGACACTGCCCAAAAAGCGGGCCTAATTCGGGAGCCGTTACAAAATCTCCGCCGGAGCCAAACTTACGGCTGCCGGCCGCGTAGTAGCCAAGGCCCGGGGCATACAGCACTGCTTCCATGTATTCATCAAAAGGCAATACACCCCCGGCGCTGTCAATTCGTTCGCGAATGAAAGCGGCCACCGCGGCACTGTGATGGGACGCCGCTGGATCTGGCTGCCCCAATTTGGACTCAGTGATTTGGGACGAATGCATCCAAGCCTCAATTGACCACGAGAAACGAGGGGATCATTCTACTGCGCCAGGAGAATGATCCAAATAAAACAACGAGGCCTCCTTCTACTTATCTCTGATACAGTAAACATTGACGTCACGCGGGTCTTGATAGCGTTTTATTTTATTTTTTTGGTTTTATTCAATGACCAGCCCTCAACACTCTCTCGATTCGAAAGTCGTTCTGATTACGGGCGGTGCCAAGCGTATTGGAGCGGCGATCGCAACCACCCTGCATGCTACGGGCATGAATCTTGTTATTCACTTTCGTCACAGCGGTGCTGAGGCGCAATCACTGGCAGATGCACTAAACGAAACACGCCCCGACTCGGTGGTTTTGGTCGAGGGAGATCTTGAAAAACCAGAAGACTGCACAGTGCTTGCGCAACAGGCGATGAACGCCTTCGGCCGCATGGACGCTTTGATTAACAATGCTTCAGCGTTTTTCCCCACCCCCATGGGCGAGGTCACAAACGACCACTGGGAGGCATTGATGGGGGTCAACCTCAAGGCGCCGTTCTTTCTTTCCCAGGCATGTGCAAAGGCGTTGACATTCACTCAAGGGGCAATCATCAATCTGACAGACATCTATGCGGATCGTCCCTTACCCCGTCATCCGGTCTATTCTGCGAGCAAAGCGGGACTGGTTGCCCTGACACGGTCTCTTGCTCAGGAACTCGGACCCGACGTTAGAGTGAACGCGGTGGCACCGGGAGCGATCATCTGGCCTGAGTCCGGCGATTCCGAAGAAAATCAGAATGAAATCCTCCGCCGTACACCGCTGGGCCGGTTGGGTGACCCGCAGGACATTGCCGATACAGTTAAATTCTTGCTGTGCGACGCCCCATTTATTACGGGACAGATCATAAACGTAGACGGCGGCCGGTCCGTCAGACCATAGCCCGGCTATTTAGCAGTCCAAACCAACCAGGCTAAGGCTCTCGCCTTGGTCACTGGACATCGCTTCCCATAGTTCGCGATAGGTTGCGCCCTCTACCGGATGGTGGCGATCCGGCCAGATCAAGCTGAGTGGCTTAAGCACATGAGCGCACTCAAGAATCTCATCGCGCGGGATGTTCACACCCTGGGAATAGAGAATTTCATCTCCGTAGAGCAGGACATCGATGTCTATCTCCCGGGAGCCCATGATCTCGCCAATTCGGACCCTGCCCTGCTGAGCTTCGATATCTCGTAACTGCAGTACCAGCTCAGAGATTTCAAGATCCGTTTCAAAAGCGGCCGCAAGATTGTAAAAAGCCGGCCCCTCAAACCCGACCGCCTCACTTTCAAAGACGGCGGAGAATATTGCGTCTGGGTAAAGCGATCTTATCGTCTCCACTGCCGCACGAATATTTGACTCGCGATCCAGATTGCTGCCAAGACTGACTGCGACCTCAGGCACTTACTGCTGGCCGCGCTCGATGTCGACGCCCACATCCCGCGCGCCCGTGACTGCGCCGCGTTTATTGATTCGGACCCGGCACCAGGGGACACCGAACTCTTCCTGAAGCAGACCCGCGATGCCTTCCGCCAGGGTCTCAACCAGATTAGCCTGCGTTTCGACAACAAACGCGTTCACGCGTTTCGCTACATCCTTGTAACTCAACGTATCTTCAAGCGCATCGGAACTTGCCGCAGCGCTGATATCCCATCCCATTTCAAGATCAATGATCAGCTTCTGGGTGATCTGGCGCTCCCACTCCCACACGCCAATCACGCACTCCACTTCCAGACCTTGTACAAAAATCTTATCCAACCCTTCTCTCCTTGGTGCCCGGGCAACCAGATAAAGCGCCGGCCTTGCCTGGCGCTCAGTTTATACTTTAGCCGCGACTGACCCAACCGCCTGCACCCCTCATGGAATACCTGATTTTCGCGATTGCTGGATATCTGCTGGGCTCTGTCTCCAGTGCGGTCCTGGTATCTCGGGCGATGCAGCTGCCCGATCCGCGTTCTGAAGGCTCAGGGAATCCGGGTGCCACCAACGTGCTGCGCCTTGGCAACAAAGTCGGGGCCGGATTGACCCTGGCCGGCGATGTTCTTAAAGGCGTGTTGCCCGTACTTGTTGCCCGTTGGCTGTCCGAAGACCCGCTGACCGTGGCGCTGGCGGGAGCCAGTGCGTTTGTCGGCCACCTGTTTCCTCTTTTCTTTGGCTTTAAGGGCGGCAAAGGGGTAGCGACCGCGCTGGGTGTCTTTGCCGCAGTGAGCCTCCCCGTTGCGGGCGGGCTTGCGCTTACCTGGGGGGTTACCGCACTGGTTTTTCGCTACTCGTCACTCGCAGCACTCGTCAGCGCCGTCAGTGCGCCGATCTGGAGTTGGTGGCTACTGGCCAATCCGGTTTATACCGGACTCGCAACTGTGCTCGGACTTATCCTGATATTGCGGCACTGGGGCAACATCCAGCGGCTGCTTAGTGGAACAGAATCAAAAATCGGCCAGTAGGCGCTAGGCTGCTGCACTGGAAAAAGGTGCGAGTTCCGTCAGGCTCCAACGAGGGCGGACCGAAAAATCGAGATCCTGTCGCTCGCCTGCAGCAAGCCGGATACAACCCGCATAGGCAATCATGGCGCCATTATCCGTACAGAATTCAAGTCTCGGATAGAACACTTCCTGACCACTGTCTTCAGTCATAGCGCGAAGACGCTCTCGAAGCAGCAGGTTCGCGCCGACCCCTCCCGCCACGATCAGACGGCGTCTGCCCGCCTGCTCCAGCGCCCGCCGGCATTTGATCATCAGGGTATCCACCGCCGCATCCTGGAAGGCACAGGCGACATCCGCGATCGCACTTTCATCAAGCTCCAGCGAGGCCACGGTGTTGCGGACATAAGTCTTCAGGCCGCTGAAGCTGAAGTCCAGACCGGGCCGATCGGTCATGGGGCGGGGAAATCGCCAACGCTCGGGATTACCGCTTTTGGCTGCCTTGGCGATGGCCGGACCCCCGGGGTAACCCAGACCGAGAAGTTTGGCCGTCTTGTCAAAAGCTTCGCCCACGGCATCATCCAGCGTACCGCCAAGAATCTGATAACGTCCGATCCCCTTCACATCAACCAGTAATGTATGCCCTCCCGAGACCAGTAAGGCGACAAAGGGAAACTCGGGAGGATTGTCCTCGAGCATCGGCGCCAAGAGGTGGCCTTCCATATGGTGTACGCCCAGCGCTGGAACATCCCAGGCCCAGGCAAGCGCGCGCCCAAGCGACGCACCTACCAACAATGCGCCCGATAAACCCGGCCCGGCCGTATAGGCTACGCCTTCAATTCCATCGTCTGGAACCTCGGCCTCCTGCAGGGCTTTTTGCACCAACGGCATTAACAGTTTGACGTGGTCACGCGCGGCAAGTTCCGGGACGACCCCGCCATAAAGCGCGTGCAGTTCAATCTGTGACGCAAGACAGTGCGACCTCAAACCCGCTTCGGTATCGTAGACGGCGACACCGGTATCGTCACAAGAAGTCTCTATTCCAATAACCTGCATTTTTTGGCCTTCGGCAAGAAACCGCTCCATCAATAAATGAAGTTTTCGGGGCAGTTTTGGCCGGATTATAAGATTTCGGCCATTTGACGCGGGGATAGCGCCTTTTTAGGGAGATTCTGATGTGGCCACAGCGTGTACTTTCAAGCGGGATACAAGTAGAATACGCGCCCTTTTTGATTGCTTTGAGACAAGCCTATGCCATCAGTCAAAGTTCGGCCGGATGAGCCGTT
>WTHR01000093.1:22738-28183 GCA_011523045.1 Gammaproteobacteria bacterium
GATTGCTTTGAGACAAGCCTATGCCATCAGTCAAAGTTCGGCCGGATGAGCCGTTTGACGCCGTCCTTCGCCGATTCCGCCGCGCCTGCGAAAAAGCCGGCGTATTCACGGAGTCACGCAACCGCGAATACTATGAAAAGCCCACCACCGTGCGCAAACGCGCTGGTGCTGCCGCTGAAAAACGAGAGAAGAAGCGACTGGCCCGTCAGAACCCCTCCAGGATGCGCGCCCACTAAGCGTTTTTAACCCTCTGTCTGCCACGATGACGTGGCACAGTCTATGACCACACTCAAAGACCGTATCACTGCGGATATGAAAGAGGCTATGCGTGCCAAGGAGGCGGTACGCCTTGAGGCAATCCGGCTGTTACGTGCTGCTATCCAGCGCCGCGAAGTTGATGAACGTGTCGAGCTGGATGAGGACGAAGTGCTTGCGGTCCTTCAGAAAATGATCAAGCAGGGCCGAGACTCGATCGAGCAGTTTGAAAAAGGCGGTCGTGACGATCTGGTTCAAAAAGAAGCGGCCACACTTGAAGTCCTGGAAACTTACCTCCCCGAGCAGTTGGACGAGAGCAAACTCGCCGCGCTGATCGATCAGGCCCTGACCGAGACTGGCGCACAAAGTATTCGCGACATGGGCAAAGTGATGGGATGGCTCAAACCGCACGTCCAGGGCCGCGCCGACATGGGTGCCGTCAGCGCATCCATCAAACAGAAGCTCCCCGCCTAGAAAATTAAACCCGGCCAGGGCCTACAAGCTCAAGCTGTTCTGAATCGAAAGACCACGTAGAGCATTACGCTCAGCAGTATCAAGGCGACTGCCTGGTGCATCGCGCCCAATGCGACCGGCACAAACCAGAGCAGAGTACTGATCCCCAGAGCCACCTGGATTGTCGCCACCCCAGCAAGCGTCAGCGTCGGTTTACGTAATGGTCGTAGCGCCTTGTCTTTTAACACCCGAATGACAAACACCAACACCAGCGCAAAAGTACTGATCGCCAGAAGTCGATGGTTGAACTGCACGGTAGCGATGTTCTCGAAGAAATTGCGCCATGTAGGCTCTAAAGCGAGATAACCCGGCGGTATCCACTGACCAGCCATCAGGGGAAAGGTATTGAATGCATGGCCGGCTTTTAGGCCTGCGACAAACCCGCCCGAAAGGACAGTGGCAAAAGCGAGCACACCCAGCGCCCAACTGCTCCGACGCAGCCCGCGCGATACCACCGGAGCAGAGTGGCGCTCAAGCAACTTGAACAGCACCCAGAGTATGTAAAGATATATCGAAATGGCGAGGCCCAGATGTGCGGTCAGCCGGTATTGACTGACGTGCGGTATCTCTACAAGCCCGCTCTTCACCATGTACCAACCTAAAAGCCCCTGCAAGCCGCCCAGAACAAACATGGCAATAAGGTGAGGCACAAGTGGACGCGAGAGATGCTTTCTGAACCAAAGCCAGACAAATCCGATCGCGAACACCAGGCCAATGAGCCGACCCAGCATACGATGTGCGTATTCGAAATAGAAGATTCGTTTGAATGCATCTAGCGACATTCCAGCGTTGATCTTCTGGTACTCGGGAAACTGGCGGTAATGCTCGAATTCTGCCTGCCAGGCTGTCTGGGTGAGCGGTGGCAGCATTCCCGAAATGGGCTCCCAGCGCACCATTGAAAGGCCGGAATCCGTGAGTCGCGTGACCCCGCCGAGGACCACCATGCAAAACACCAGGGCGCAGCAGATCCCAAGCCAGCCCGCAACAGCGGTGCGGCTCGATTGATTAAGGTTCATCATGGCTGGATGCTAATATCTCGGTGATCAAACCGGTGTGATAGGCGATGAGCGGCAGAATTCCAAGAGAGTTTATCGACGAACTGCTTGCCCGTGCCGATATCGTTGAACTGATCGATGCACGGGTGCCTCTGACCAAAGCTGGGAGGGACTTCAAGGCCTGTTGCCCATTCCATAACGAAAAAACCCCTTCTTTTACCGTCAGCCAGACCAAACAGTTTTACCACTGTTTTGGCTGCGGCGCGAACGGTAGCGCCATCGGTTTCCTGATGGAGTTTGAGCACCTCAGCTTCAGGGAGGCCATCGAAGAACTCGCCCAGAGCACCGGCCTTGAAATACCGGATACCGGGCCGGCCCGACCTGAAGATACACTGACTCCTGCCCTGCTCGATGCTGTCGCAGATGCAAACCGCTTCTTTAAAGAGCAACTGCGCCAGCATGAGATGTCGGCCGAGGCGATTCGATACCTCAAGGAGCGGGGCCTGTCTGGCGAGGTGGCCGCCCAATTTGAGCTTGGGCTTGCGCCTTCGGGCTGGGACTCACTGGCACAGACAGCCAAGGGTGACGACAAAACACTCGATCTGATGGCCAAAGCCGGTCTGGTCGCTCGCAAGGACACAGGTCGTGTCTATGACCGCTTCCGGTCCCGGATCATCTTCCCCATTCATGACTACAAGGGCCGGGTCGTGGCTTTTGGGGGGCGGATACTTGGCGACGGCGAACCGAAATACCTGAATTCACCGGAAACGCCCATTTTTCAGAAAGGCTCAGAGCTTTATAACCTGCATCGCGCACGCTCAAACATCGCCCAGCAGGGTCATTCAATCGTGGTCGAGGGCTACATGGATGTGGTGGCGTTGGCACAGCATGGTGTTGAAAACGCAGTCGCCACCCTCGGCACAGCGACTACCCCAAGACATCTCGAAAGACTGTTTCGCCTCTCGCCTTCGATTATTTTCTGCTTTGATGGTGACCGCGCCGGTCGGGCTGCCGCGTGGCGGGCCCTGGAAACTGCCCTGCCCGAATTGGGCGGCGGCCGGCAGATCAGTTTTCTTTTCCTGCCCGATGGAGATGACCCGGATTCTTTGGTACGGCGCGAAGGCGGCGATACCTTTCGGGATCTGGCAGCCAAGGCCACGTCGCTGCCGGATTTTCTCTTCGAGAAACTGGCGGGCGAGACCGATATGGACCGCATCGACGGACGGGCCCGTCTTGTAGAACTGGCCAAGCCGCTATTGGCCCGGCTCCCCGAGGGGCCACTGCGAGAACTGATGCATCAGCGCCTACGGGAGGAAACCGGGGTTCAATCTACCGAGACGCCGCGCGCGTCCAAGGGGCGCCAGCCCCCTACACGCAGGCCCACGCCATCACAAAGGCTGAGCCCGATCGCAACGGCGATCAGCCTCTTGCTCCAGCAACCTGGTCTCGCGACACGATTTGCATTGCCCGAGCACCTCGATGACAGTACAGATGAGCCGGGCCTGCAGCTTCTGATAACGCTGCACAGAATGGCAGGCGGCGAATCTCAACTCACCACCGGTGCACTTCTAGAGAGATTCCGGGACTCCGAAGATGCTTCCACCCTTGAAAAACTGGCAGGCAAGGACCATCTTCTGGGTGAAGAAGACTTTCCGCCCTTCTTCTCAGAAACATTGCTGACAATCCAGGAACAGGCGCTCGGCAAATCGATCGATAAACTCGTCTCCCGCGCTGGACACGAAGAGCTGGACGAAACCAGCAAGGCGAGGCTTGCAGAGCTTTATCGGGATCGCCAATTACTGAGGCAGGAGCGCGAAGAGCTGGGAAAATAGGGGCTGGAAGGCGATTCACGTGGTATAATTGATCGGTTTTCACCCTTTTTCTTTCGATTTTCAGGGGGGCATGTGTCCGTCGATACTCAAAGCCAGCAATCCGAACTCAAACGGCTGATCATCAAAGGTAAGGAGCAAGGGTTCCTGACCTACCGGGAGATTAACGATCACCTCCCGGAAGACATGAACGACACCGACCAGATCGAGACGGTCGTCAACATGATCAACGACCTCGGGATCGAGGTCTACGATGCGGCGCCTGACGCCGATACCCTCCTTCTGAAAACCGCCAACAGCGACGACGAGGAAGTTGTCGAAGAGGCAGAGGCTGTGCTGACCACGGCGGTCGAGAGTGAGTTTGGCCGAACGACCGATCCCGTGCGGATGTACATGCGCGAGATGGGCACCGTTGAGCTCCTCACCCGGCAGGATGAGATCCGGTTGGCGAAGCGGATCGAAGATGGCATTCGCCAGAGCGTGAGCGCGATTGCGTGTGCTCCGATCATCATCTCAGAGCTCGTCCGTCTTGCAGACAACGTTGAAGAAGGCAAGATGAAACTGACGGAGTTGCTCGTTGGTTTTATTGATCTCAACGAACTGGACGCAGAAATTCCCGAACCCGTTATGCCGGGTTCGAGTGACAGTGATGACGACGATAATGCCAATGCCGGTCCTCAGGGACCAGACCCGGCTGAGTTCAAAGAACGTTTTGAGCGCATTCGCAAGGGTCTGAAAAGTCTCGAGCGCTGCCGTACCCGCTATGGTATTGGCGCTCCGCAGATGGAAAAACATCAAGCCAAACTCTCAACGGAGTTGATGGAAATCCGGCTTGTACCCCGGCAGATCGATTACCTATCCCAGGTGATGCGCGAAATCGTTGAAGAAGTGCGCAAGCTGGAGAAAGAAATCATCAAAATCTGCGTGCAAAAAGCCCGAGTCAACCGCAAGACCTTTATCTCCAAGTTTGTGGGCAAAGAATCTGAGCTTTTCTGGATTCGCAGCATAATGCGCGGCAAAGAGGGCAATAAGGACATTCTCAAAGCCCACGCAGACGAACTCGAAAACCTGCGCGACAAGCTTGAAAACCTCGAGAACATCACGGGGCTGCGCATCCATCAGATTAAGGATGTCAGCAAGCGGATGAATATCGGTGAAGCCAAAGCCCGCCGCGCCAAAAAAGAAATGATCGAGGCAAACCTGCGTCTTGTCATCTCGATCGCCAAAAAGTACACCAACCGGGGTCTTCAGTTCCTTGACCTGATTCAGGAAGGCAACATCGGCCTGATGAAAGCGGTGGATAAGTTTGAGTACCGTCGCGGCTACAAGTTCTCGACCTACGCGACCTGGTGGATCCGACAGGCGATCACCCGGTCGATTGCTGACCAGGCACGAACTATCCGTATCCCGGTACACATGATTGAGACCATCAATAAGCTCAATCGTGTGTCACGACAGATTCTTCAGGAGAAAGGTCGCGAGGCTTTACCCGAAGAACTGGCAGAGCGCATGGATATGCCGGAGAACAAAATCCTCAAGGTGCTGAAGATCGCCAAAGAACCGATCTCGATGGAAACGCCCATCGGTGATGACGAAGATTCTCATCTGGGAGACTTTATCGAGGATAAGAACATTCTTGCGCCCGAGGATGCGGCCCTGACGTCAGGCCTCACTGGCGCAACTGAGTCGATTCTCAATAGCCTTACCGAGCGCGAATCCAAAGTGATCCGGATGCGCTTTGGCATCGGGCTGAACACCGACCACACGCTGGAAGAAGTCGGCAAACAGTTTGATGTTACCCGAGAGCGTATACGCCAGATTGAGGCCAAGGCGCTCAGAAAGATGCGCCACCC
>WTHR01000093.1:28283-33176 GCA_011523045.1 Gammaproteobacteria bacterium
CACTGCGACAGCCGATGCCACTCCTGACAGCCGGTAAAGCATCCGCCAGACCCGGTTCGCCTTTTTGACGATCGAGAAATCAGTCACATAGATTGTCTCACACGCGCCATTTCCGGTATCTGTCCGCGAAATGCTGGTGCCACGGTCAAAACCAATCGCTGCGTTCTGATAATTTGCCAGGACACCCTTGATCCTGACCTGATCACCCGGGGCTGCACGCATGATTTGATGGTGCAAATCCAGCTCGTCCGTTAACAGATGATTGTTTGACAGCTGATCGTCTCTAAACCTCTCGCCCGTCTTGCGGTCGGGCGCCTTAAAGAAACACGTCCAAGGCCCACTGTCGTAACGTAACTTGCGAAACACCCCAGACGTTATGTTTTGACCCCAAACAACACACAGATCCTTGACGTTCAGAAAATCTTTCCATTTCCGATGGTGGTAGATATCGCCAAAAGATCCACTCTCATAATCTGTCACCACCACCCCGCTCAATTCATATTCGAACAGCGGCGTTACCGTATAAGTCTGGTTATTCACCTTTGTCTCAAAGGGCGACTTCTGGGTTGGGGTTTGCCTTGGCTCAACCAGCACAGCATCGCTGAAGAACCCCGGGTCGGGCAGCTTGTCTTTTTGAAAGAATGAGATCGCCAGCACCGTGAGCGATGCCAAGAGCATCAGCCTAAAGAGACGCTCCAGCTGATCAAAAAACATATTACCGGCAGACCGATGAGCCTAAGAAAGTGCGACCTTGTATTCCTGAATGGTGTTACCGCCATCAACCACAATAAGTTGGCCGGTGACGTAGCTTGCCTCTTCACTTGCAAGAAACACTGCAACATGGCCCACTTCCTCAGGAGTCCCTGGTCTTCCCACGGGGGTGAATTGTCCTGCGGTCACTTCGTCCTCGCCGCTTGATCCAGTATGAATCCAGCCGGGGCCAACACAATTGACCGTAATATTCTTGGAGCCCGTCTCGATTGCGAGCGAACGCGCCATGCCCAGCATCCCGGCTTTGGCGGTGCCGTAGACGGTACTGCCATGAATCCCTACAACCGGACCCGTCACAGACGAGATATGCACTATCCGGCCGTAAGTATTTGTCATCATTGACGGCAGTACGGCGCGTGTCATCATGAAAGCGCTGGTGAGGCTCATATCAATACTGTACCGCCACTTCTCATCACTGACCTCATGCAGTGGCGAGCTCGGCTCATCCCGACCGATCTGCACCATGCCCGCATTGTTGATCAGAATCTCGATTGGCCCGAGCGTCTTCTCAACCTCTGCCGCCAAGCCTGCGACGGCATCTGCCTCAGTAAGATCGGCAGGAGATGCAAACACCCCGCTCTGGCTGCCGCCCAGTTCCTCGCATCGTTCATGGATCCGTTCCGTGGTTGAGGTGATTGCAACTTGTGCACCAGCCGCCTTAAGTAGTTTCGCTATCGCAAAACCAATTCCTGTCGCGCTCCCCGCACCGGTCACCAAAGCAACCCGATTTGCAACGCCTCCCATCTGATCCTCCTTGTATACTGAGCCTATCGTCGACATGATCCCGACAATATGAAAGCCGATCGTTAAGCTATCGATTAATCATGTCTTTTAACAATCATCCCTTATACCATCACAGGGGCGATTGAAAATTGAACCGGAGAGAATAATGGAATTCAGCAGTGAGATTGGCGCGGTCCAGCGCCGGATGGCACAAACCCAGGAAGGTGTCGGCCGTCGCAAGGCCACCTTCGAGGCCCTGAATGTCGCGGTCGGGCAGCAGATCCTGGATGTTGGATGTGGTGGCGGCCATCTCCTTAAGGATCTCGCGCTTTCAGTGGGAACCGATGGGCGTGTCGTTGGGCTGGATCCAAGCGATCAGCAGATCGCTGCGGCGACAGACTACTGCCAGGGGCTCGACAATGTCAGCTTTAGCAAAGACTCCGCAACAGCCCTGTCTTTTTCAGATGGTGAATTTGACGGTATCGCTTCGATACAGGTGCTTGAGTACATCGATGATGTAGACAGCGCGATCGCGGAAATCCGACGGGTCCTTAAATCCGGCGGGCGGCTCTCCACCGTCTCTGTGCTTTGGGATCATTGGCACTTCCATGGGCCTGATCCCGCGCTGAACCGGAGAATGCACGACGCATTTAAGGCGCACTGCTTCCATCAGATGCTGCCGCTGGAGATGCCTGCCAAACTCGCCCGGCATGGCTTCGTAGGCGCTCACTGCACACCAATGGGATTTTTGAACAACAGCCTGCACCACAACTCTTTCGCCTATCTGGCTTCCAGGCTCTTCACCCACTTTGCTTTGGGACAAGGGATTCCTGAGGAAGACGTCACCCGTTGGCGCGAGCAGCTCGATCAGGCAGAGAGTGACGGGCGATTCGGCTTTGTCAGCGTTCCCGTGCTGACAACTGCCATCGCGGCCTGACGCTCCGGCCCGCGTGCGCCAAAGATATACCTACTTGGTAAAGAGGACGCCGACGCCAAGCACTACCAAAGCCACGCCCAGCATCTGGCGCCAGCCGAATGGCTCGCTCAGAAAAGCCACAGACACAATAAATGCGATCACCACGGTCCCGCACACAATAATAGGAATTGCCGTGCTGGCAGGAATCGTCTGACGCAAGCCTGTTCCCGAGAAAAGGTAAAAGTAGCCGATTTCGGCAATGCCGATACAGATACCTGAAAGCACTGCCCATTTGTATGAGGCCGGGGGGATTGCGAATGTCTGCCCGCCACGTACAAAGAGGTAGGCCGCAAAGATCAGCGACACGACCAGGGCTGCCGTCTGAAGGCTGATCGTCGCCAGAATGGTGGTCGTCACCGTGCCGGCTGCATGATCTCCTGAGACTTTGACGAACAAGTTGTAGCCCGCGTACATCAGCGTGATTAACAGCAAAAGCATCCAAGCGTTCATCCAAGTTCTCCCCACATCGCCTTTAGAGCATAGTCATTCTGGAGTCGTTTTTAACAACTCTAAAGGAGCAAAAGCGCTTCTGCAGAACTTTCTCGAAGACAGATTTTTTAAACGATCCCAAAGAACTCAAAGATCAGTTTGATATAATTTTGGCCGCTTTACTTTTCACAAAGAAAACGCATCGGGCCTGTAGCTCAGTTGGTTAGAGCAGTGGACTCATAATCCATTGGTCGAAGGTTCGAGTCCTTCCGGGCCCACCATTTTTATCCTGCGCCTACTTTCACCCAGCACCAAGCTTCTTTAGTGATTAACTGCACCGGCAAGCGGTGAACTCAAACTAGAGAAAATAAACCCTTATTTCTATTACTTACTAGTGTCAAAGCTCTAGATAGTTGGGTTCATAAGGGTTGAATTTCGACTAATTCAGACGGCTGGGAACTAAATTAGTGAACCTACAGTCTCTGTACATCTGGACAACGGAAGAGTATGGTTTTGATTACTTCAATAATTTCACGAGATCTGCTATCAAAGCGTGATTACTTCAGGAACGAGGGGGCAACAGTGAAGTCGATATTTCAGCTCATTAAGACGTTATTTGTCTCGCTACTTTTCGTAATCCCCAGCGCATCCCAGGGGGCAACCATTGCTAGTGATGGCGGAGTCACGCTGTGGCTTTCCTACGACGAGCTGACTAAGTCCACTAACGCCGATGGTGACACTATTTACATAAACCCCACCGGGGCACTGCTGAGCGCTGAGGTTACCGAACATAACGATGGGTGTAACGCATCTAATGGTGCTCGTGCGGCTCATGGGGCGCCCGACAGCCCAGGCTCCTGTGGCACTGCTGATGGAACATGCACTGGGGAAGACAAACTGATTGGAGACTTGGAGAATTTTGCAAACTACCTCTATCAGTCAACCGACGGTGCTCATTACCTGAGGCATGTCTATATTTCTGATCAAGGACGCGGCTGGGAGACTGCTGATGTTCGATGGAATATTGGGGATGGAGGTTCGAGTGCAACTCCTGGAGGCTGGAAATCTGACGGAGTCATGAACATGAGAAACGCCCAAAGAAGGTGTATTCATGACGTAATAAATCATGAGTTTGGGCACTACTTCTATGCATTAGCCGATCGGTACTGGAAACTGGAAACTGCTGGGTACTACAGGGGGACATTAGATGGTACCGATAAATTCAACGTTGGCGTTTGCGAGGCAGATACTAATACTGTTATGAGTTCGAACTTTCCTCATCGGTTCGTTGACGGAACCAATGCCAGCATAGCAGTCTCTTACAACGCAGGCGGTACAGCTCATTTCGATTGTGCAAACCCTGATGGAACAGGGGGGGGTCAAGTATTGACTCCGGGGCTTTTAAGCGATGGTGACCCTGATAATGACGGGCCTCGTTGGGCCGGTTATGGCTTAGACCACTATTACGCTCAAGACGAGTGGAGTTATGTTGTAGACCAACACATAGATTTGGAGGGGGTACACACCGAGTGAGACTTTTCTGACCCTAACTTTGATGACATGCCAGAGCCGCAGTTTCACATCATCGGCGCCGATGCCGTGAATCCCGGAATTATTCTGCTACTGGATCGTTCCGGCAGTATGCAAGTCGAAACTAATGGCGTCAGCGCGGCTCAGTTTGTCCAGGAAGCAGGCCTTTATCTTTATCACAGCACTCCGAGCGGACAGTTCGTCGGGGCCTATGTCTACAACGCGGGAGTGGATCCCCTTTTTGAATACGCCGAGTACGACTCTAACTTCGCCTTACCTAACAGTCCCGGCCAAGCACCTCTTCTTAATCCAACGGGTGCAACCAATATTGCCCTAGCCCTTGAGACCGCAATCGATGCCTTCGTGGATGAGCACGGGGAAGGCGGGGCCAACGGCGGCCAGATATTTCTGATGTCCGACGGCAAACAAACGACGGGGGATGATCTGTTTGACCAGGTTAATAG
>WTHR01000010.1 GCA_011523045.1 Gammaproteobacteria bacterium
CTGAATGGGTGCTTGATTACGCTAAGCATGGCGATCCAGATGAGCATGCTGCGAAACCGGCTGCAATCCCATTGGCCCGGACGGGAGCTGTCAAAGAGATTGCGAATCTCATCTGCTTTCTTTTGAGCGATCAATGCAGCTACTCCACAGGCGGTACGTTTCTCGCGGACGGTGGTCTGACACTTGGGATGCCTAGGTACTAATCATTCGCTTTTTTGCTGATGTCCCGGGGAAGCCAGGAACTACTGGCAGGTCAGCCTAATCCACCCGATTAATTCCCAACTTGTTTCGACGTTCAAGCCACCAACTCCATGTAGGAGGCCAGTCTTCCCATGCGCTCTCAGGCTCTAACTCCTCAGCAGCATGAAGCGCCCAGTGTGGGTTGTAAAGGAACTCTCTTGCGATAGCAATGAAATCTGCGCAGCCCTGCTGCAGGATTGCCTCCGCATGTTGAGCTCGAGTAATGAGGCCGACTGCTATCGTTGGCATTCCGACGTTCTTGCGAATGAACTCGGCGTACGGCACTTGATAGCCTTCGTCCAGAGATTTTCCCGCTTTCTCAAGCTTAGTTAGTGAGTTGGCGGCTCCTACTCCACGCGAGGAGCAGTCAATGATGTCAACTCCAACGGTACCCAACGCGGTCGATAATGCTGCCGAGTCTTCTAGGGCCCATCCCCCCTCGACAGCATCAATAGCAGAAATTCGAAAACTTAGAGGATACTTTTCTGGCCACCTGCCTCTGATCGACTCAGCCACTTCGAGAGCGAACCGCATCCGATTTTTGAGTGAACCTCCATAACCATCGGTACGCGTATTACTGATCGGCGAATAAAACGAATGGATAAGGTAACCGTGAGCGGCGTGGACCTCCAGAAATTCAAAGCCTGCTCGATCTAGTCTGTTCGCACCTTCCCCAAACTTATCAATAAGTTCATGAATATCGTTGGTTGTCAGCTCATGAGGCGGGTGGTAACCCTGCACATGTGTCGCTGTGACCGGACCTACCGGCTGCCAGGGAGGCTCTCCTTTCTCTGTATCTTCGGTACCTAGGGGTTGCAAACCATCGGACGGCCTTTGTCTCGAAGCCTTGACACCGGCATGTCCCATCTGAGCTGCCGGAATAGATCCTGATTCTTTGATGAAGCCGGCGATTCGGGCTAAAGGTGCGACCTGGGCTTCATCCCAAATCCCTAAATCCCAATGTGTATTCCTCCCCACCGGATCGGGAGGAAGCACTTCGGTAAAGACACATCCCACACCAGAGACAGCAAACTTTGCAAGATGCTGATAGTGCCAGTCAGTAGCTATTCCATCATCGCCAGCGACATACATCTGCATGGGTGACAATATGATTCTGTTCGGAAACTCGACTTCGCGCAGTCGATATGGTGAAAAAAGCAAAGATCGTCTTGTCGCCATGTAAAGTCCTTATGGTTGATCGACACCGGAGAGATCCAACCCATAGATCTGGCGGGCCGAATCCATACTGATTTTTCCATTATCAAGATCATCAACGACTGCACTTCTCTCTCGCGCTTTTGGTTGTCCATAGCCGCCGCCACCGGGCGTTTCAACAATCAAACGATCACCACGTTGAACAGTCGTAAATACCTTGGATGCAATCGTCTCGTGGCGGCCGTCATCTCGGACGAGAACCGAGTGTGCTTTACTCCCATCGTGACCTCCTTGCGAGCCTCTGGGAGCATGCTGATGTCTTTCCCCACGATGCGTTAAAGCAGTGTTATCGCTTAAAAACTCAATCTCCCGTACACAACCAAGCCCACCGCGAAACTGTCCAGCTCCTCCAGAATCCTTGCGTAAGCGCATCTGATGGACTCGGATCGGCGCTTCAAGTTCAAGAGCTTCTACCGGCATATTCATGCAGTTGCTCCCGTCAGTCTCAATGACATCCACACCATCCTTGCTTGGTCCGCCACCACTACCGCCAGCATTAAACTCACCTACTACGAAGGGTTGATCATCGGCGTCCTGCCCCCCAAACATCAACACTAGCAAGGAACTCGCCCCATCAGCAGGCACGATCTCCGGACTCGCTTGACGCAATGCGCCAACAATACAACCAGCAATGCGCTTTAGCGTAGCGGTTCTTGAATTCACGGGTGCCGGCTCAGTTGGATTCACCAGCGAGCCTTTGGGCAGATGAAGTGTCACCGGGCGAAAACATCCTCCGTTGGTTGGTATCGAACTGTCTGTAACGGCTCTAACGGCATAGTAGGCAGCGGCCTGGGAACCTGATTGGACTGCATTAAACGGGCCTCGAGTTTGAGGATCCGTTCCTGTGAAATCACAATGAAGCGTATCGTCATTGATAGTTACGGCCACAGCTATCTTGACCGGCTTGTCGAGATCGACCCCGTCATTGTCAAGATAATCATGATAAGTGTATGTACCATCCGGTATCTCTCGAAGAGCGCTTCGTGTCAACCTTTCTGATCGATCCAAGAGTGCGGCGAATATCGAGCGAAGTTTTCCGCCACCATATCGCTCGGCAAGCTCATATACGCGCCTTGCACCTATTGTGCATGCGGATATCTGAGCGCCAATGTCTCCCATGAATACATCGGGGATCCGAACATTTAGCTTTAGCATCTCTATTAATGTATCGTTCAGCACACCTCCATCTCGCAATTTCAGCGGCGGAATCCGAATCCCTTCCTGGTAGATCTCGACAGCATTAGGAGGCACTGATCCAGGCGACATGCCACCTACATCCTGATGGTGCGTCATCGCAGCACTGACCGCGATGGGTTGGCCATCAAAGAATACTGGCATGACGATCGCAATATCGGGTAAGTGTGTTCCCCCGAGATAAGGATCGTTCATGATGTATAGATCACCAGCCTTCATTTGCGCCAGAGGAAACCGCTTAAGAATGGTTTCAACAATTGGAATAAGTGTGGCTAGATGGATAGGTATTGCAATAGCCTGCGCAAGGGTCTCTCCTTCTAGTGTGAACAAACTGGCGGACGCATCAAGACCCTCCTTCACTACTGTGGAAAACGAACTCCGCAACAACGTAGACTGCATTTCGTTGGCGATGCCATCTACTTTATTTCGCACCACTTCTACAGTGATCGGATCTATTTTTTGGCCGTCAAACACTTGGGCAGGCATATCACTTACTCCTCTGTAAAACCAGCTCCCCGCTCTTTGCGACTGTTGCGGACCAATTCGGATGAATAATTGTCGTGGTATCGGGTTGTTCCACTACAGCGGGACCTTTAATCGTGGACCCCGGCGGCAACAGGGAGCGTTCAAAAGTCGTTACCTCGAGATCGTGATCTGGATCAATCATGATGGGTCTTTTGCCTTTGATTGAATGATCAAGACTTCCTGTTTCAGTCACCTGACTCCCTGACATCGAGTGCTCAGCTCTGCAAATGGTCCGCAAATTCACAATCCGAGCTGGCGATTTGGTTGAATAACCAAACACTCGTTCGTGGTGCTCTATAAAATCGCTATATAGCTCAGAGATACAGTTCTCCCCAAGGCCGGTCTCGATCTCAAGATAATGAGACTGACCGACATAACAGGTATCAACCGAGTACATAATCCTGACGTCAGCAATATCAATGCCTTCTTCTTGCATTAAGGACATGCATTGATCTTCCAGCTTTTTTAATTCCTGACGAAGATTTTTAATCTCGACCATATCTAGGTCATGCGGGAAAGCGCACGAGGCCTCGTGCTCTGTCGGTGCTGACAAGAGACCCTCCGCGGAGAGCACTCCCGGATGGCGAGGGATAATTACCTTCCCAACACTGAGCTCGTCGGCCAACGGAATGGCATGCAAAGGACCCGCCCCGCCTAACGCAATCAAACTGAATTCGCGTGGATCATACCCTTGCTTGATCGATACCAGACGCATGCCCTCGGCCATCTGCGCATTCACTACCCTGTGAATACCGAGCGCAGCTTCGCGTATGTTGATCGATAATGGCTCAGCAATCGTCTCGGCAATCGCCTGCTCGGCCAAGATAGGATCAAGGCGGACACTTCCCGCAGCAAAATATTCAGGATTTAGGTAACCTAAAACCACCGAAGCATCAGTTACCGTCGCGTGCTTCCCACCTCGCCCGTAACAGGCAGGGCCTGGTTCGGCACCTGCAGATCTTGGCCCCACCCGGAGCCCTCCTGCATCGTCGATCCATGCAATGCTGCCGCCCCCAGATCCAATGGCATTCACATCAACCATCGGGGTTCTAACCGGGTAACCATCGATCTTCCCCTCAGGCCTCACAAGTGGTCTGCCTTCACTGATCAACGCGATGTCGCAACTCGTACCGCCGATATCGACCGTGATCAAATTCTTATTTCCAAGAGATTTACCGGTATGACTTCCACCCATCACACCTGCGGCAGGCCCAGACAGAAACAGCCTCACTGGCTTCTTGGTGGCTATTCTTGCAGAACTGATGCCGCCTCGGGACTGCATGACTTGAAGTGTCGCGTCAATATCTGCCTGCTCCAGCGAGAGCTGAAGACGCTCCAGGTACTTCGACAGCACGGGTTTTGTGTAAGCGTCAAAAGCGGTCGCTACAGTTCGTTCATATTCCCTGAACGCTGGGTCTACTTCAGAGGAAATCGAAATAAACAGATCCGGGTATAACGTTTGGATAAATTCGCGGGCGCGAAGCTCGTGGACTGGATTAAGAAATGAGAAAAGAAAACAGATTGCTACTGACTCGACTTTTTGATCGATGAGCTTCTTAATACCATTACGCAGCGACTCTTCATCGAGTTGACAAAGTACTTCTCCAGAAGAGGAAATCCTTTCAATGACTTCTGCTCTTCGAGCGCCAGGAGATAAAAATACCGGCGCTTCTGGCTCCAACTGCAACTCATAAATATTCGTTCGCATTTGTCTGCCAATCTCTAGGACATCTGCGAAGCCGGCAGTAGCCAGTAACCCAGTCTTGGCTCCCTGGCGCTCGAGCACAGCATTAGTTGCCACGGTGGTGCCGTGAACAAACCGTTCGATATCGCTTGAATTAAGTCCGTGATGAAGCAGCAATTGCTGAACGCCGTTGAAGACCGAAATCGAGGGATCGTCGGGCGTACTCGGAACCTTTAGAACAATATCTTCGTGGTTCTCTCGGCGACAGATCACGTCTGTGAACGTGCCTCCGGTGTCAACACCAATTTCCATGACTGTTTTGATCCCTCCCCAGACTACGAATGGGGCTCCTCGATCGCCCGTTTGACCTGACGCAAACAACGGTCGTCTGGCTCAGTTAATCCTACGAGTTTAGCTACTGGTCAGCCAGCGAGCAAAACCGGAATGTCACCTATTAGACATTCAATGAATGAGGCTGGAGAAATCAAACCTTAATTCAGTAGCTAATAATGCACAGGCAAGACAGTTGAGATTAAGTAAAGCACGTACCATGGGTCTAAAAGAGTGTTTTGGTTGCATGCAGAGGCTTTTTCGTGACTAATCAGAGTTCATTTATTTTGTCGAAAACTTAACATCACCAAGAGGAAGGTCTAAAAATGGAAAAATCAGCCGCTGACGATGTTCAGGTAAGCGAGCGACTTCAACCCATCTCAGTAGAAACTGAGTACTTGGGGGGCTACAAGAGCAAAGTATCTATAAGGGATCTTGAGCCCTACTATCTTGATGAGCCGAAGGATCTTGGAGGTAAAAATACCGGTCCCACGCCGTTGGAGAATGTATTGGCGTCTTTGTGCGCATGCACATCTATGATTGTCCACATCATGAAGCGAGAGATGGGGTTTGTTTTTACTGACATGCGCTGCACTGCTAACGCGATGACTGATATGCGCCGTGTTGAGATGAAGCGTACCGGGAAAAAATATTCCGAGGTTGTGCCCTTAAGTTATCATTTCTACGAAGTCGAACAGATCGTTTACATCTCGACCGACGAGTCTGATGAGCGATTAGATGAATTAAGGAATCACGTCTCAAGACTTTGCCCCGTAAGTCGCCTCCTTGAGGATGCTGGCGTCCCCTTCAAAGTCTCATGGGTGAAGCAATAGTCAACCTGGGGCAGCGAGCCTTCTATTTCTTCAAAGACATAATCTCACGGGGCAACCAATCCTGTGACTAAAACAGGCATATGGAGTGATCGGTTTGCTTCCCAGTAGTTCTACATGGAAAGCATTTCTCTGGATGCTGGTTGCCGGGGCCTGCGCAATTCTGATGGGAATCTCAGGACGGGAACTATCGTCAGAGATGGGTCTCTTCCAGGTCATGTTCTGTCGTAATGTCATCGCGCTGTCCATCACCGTCGTTGCGCTTTTCTTGACCGGTCTTTCGGGTGTTCGGACTCGATTTATCAAACGACATGTTTTTCGTAACCTGGTGCATTTTGCAGCCACCTATCTTTGGTTTGTCGGAATTATCTCTATTCCCATGGCAGCGGTTTTTGCTCTGGAATTCACCACTCCCCTCTGGACTGCCATACTGGCAGCGCTGTGGTTAAAGGAGCGCTTAAGTTTATCTCGGGTATTTGGAATTGTTATTGGGTTCATAGGGATCCTTATCATCTTACGACCAGGGATAGCGGTGGTTCATCCCGCATCTTTAGCCGTCATCGCCTCAGCCATGGGTTTGAGCGTAGCCTATGTCATAACCAAAAGCGTTGTGCATGAGGATTCCGCTTGGACAATACTGTTTTGGATGAATCTGATCCAGATTCCGTTGTCGCTAGGCTTGTCACTGCCGCATTGGGTGTGGCCCTCTGACGCTCTAATCCCTTGGGTATTTGGGATTGGTATCGCCGGATTCGGGCTGCATCTTGCGATATCGCAAGCTATGACCCACGCGGATGCTTCTGTGGTGGTTCCGTTTGATTTCTTGCGTCTACCCTTAATTACCGTGGTTGCGTGGTTCATGTATCAAGAGTCTCTAGACGTCTTTATCTTCATCGGCGCTGGTATTATCGTTTTCGGAAACGCTATTATCCTGAACAGCGAGGCACCCAAGAAAGCGCGCTTTACCTGAGGCATCAAAAATGTAATCTTTTTTACCATTTGTGATGTAAATCTAATGCAAGATTCACTATATAAATACAAGCCTGCACAACGAAAAAATAAGGAACACACATGACATACCGGGTTGGAGTTGATATCGGCGGCACATTTACAGATTTTTGCGCGTTTGATAACGAAACCAATAGTGTGCTCACGTTAAAAGTTCTATCAGAGCCTTTAAACCCCGGGGCGGAGGTAATGCGGGGCATCAAGGAGCTTGAGTCACGCTACGGAGTAAAACCTCAAGAAATCACATATTTCACACACGGAACCACTGTTGGCGTAAACACCTTGATCCAACGGAAAGGGATCAAGCTTGCCTTATTTGTTACTGAGAATTTCGAAGACGTCTTAGAGGTAGCGCGCCTCAAGATGCCGGACCCATATAACCTTTTGTCAACGCCGCCGAAACCCTTGATCCCGCGTGAGCGGGTCGTGTCGGTGAGTGAGCGCACCCTCCATGACGGCACAGTTGAGAAGGCTCCAGAAGCAGAAGGCATTGCACGCGCTCTCGAAGAAGCAAAGTCACTAGGTGCAGAAGGCGTAATAATTGCGCTGATAAATTCCTACCGGAACCCGGCAAATGAGCACCAGACAAAAGAGATCCTTCAAGAGATTGATCCTGACTTCCCCGCTTTCTGTTCATCTGACGTCTGGCCGATTATCCGTGAATACGAACGGACCATCACTGCAGCGGTGCATGGTTACGTTCAACCGAGAGTCAGTTTCTACCTAGAGTCGCTCCAACAGGCGTTGTTGGAGGCGGGGGTAGAAGCCCCTCCCAAAGTGACGAAGTCGAACGGTGGCGTTATGTCTGCCGAATCTGGCAAGACCGAGTGCGTCCAGATGCTGTTATCGGGTACCGCGGCGGGTGTCATCGGCGCTAGTTTCATATCGAACCTCTCTGGTTTCGATAACACGATGAGCCTTGATATCGGCGGGACAAGCGCTGATGTCGCTTTCATTCGGGGCGGGTTGCCTCAGTATGGTATCGGAGAGGTGGTCGGAGAGTTTCCAATATATGTTCCCAGTGTCGCTGTCACCTCGATTGGGGCTGGTGGCGGATCCATTGCATGGGTTGATGACCTTGGCGTCCTTCGGGTCGGACCGGAAAGCGCAGGTTCTACGCCAGGACCGGCCTGCTATAACCGAGGAGGCAGCCGCCCTACGACTACCGATGCGTTCGCTGTCCTCGGCTACATCGGACAATTTGAAATCGGCTACAGCGCGATTGAGGTAGATATTGATAAGGCCCGCAATGCAATTGAATCGGTCGCAAAAATGGTATCGCTCTCCATCGAGGAGACTGCCCAAGCCATCATCGATATCGCGGTCTCGGGCATGTATATGGAAGTGAGCAAGTTGGTTTCTCGCTACGCGATTGATCCGCGTGACTTTGTGATGCAGGCGTTTGGTGGTGCGGGACCGATGATGGCGTGTTTCCTGGCCAAAGAATTAGGTCTTCAGCGTGTCATCATTCCGGCGACCCCGGGCGTGCTAAGCGCATTGGGGGGCTTGATTGCCGACATCAAGAATGACTTCATATCGACAGTGTTCCTGGATGTTGATGATTCTCAGGTGACGAAGATCCAGAGTCGATTTAAGGAGCTGAAGAAAAGCGCGCTAACGTGGCTAAAAGAAGACCAGGGGTACTCCGACGAATTTACCCTAATCTACTCGGCAGACATGCGTTACCGCGGGCAATCATTTGAAATCGAGACTTTGCTCAATGTCGATGATATCGAAGCTGGGAATCTATCCTCACTAGAGGAGGCATTTCATGTGCAGCATGAAAAGATTTATGAACACTGTGACCGCGAGGCACCGATCCAAATCGTGAATCTTCGACTCGTTATCGCGGGTACTAGCCCAAAGCCTCACTTTGTAGAACAAAGCCTATCCCCTAAGCAAGCGGAACCCATAAATAAGATTGAGGTTTTTGTTTCTGGCAAAAAACAATCGGTAAACTTATATCAGCGGGAACAATTGGGTGCCGGCGCTTTCTTTAAAGGACCCGCTGTGGTTGCACAAAACGATACGACCACCTGCATTCCTGACGGAATATCTGGGGAAGTCGACACGCATGGAAATCTGGTGCTGAGCATAGAGAAAACCCAAGCTTAACGCAGGGTAAATTGGAGAAAGAACAATGATAGATCCTGTAACGCTGCAAATTTTAGCCAATCACTGTGCAGCCGCGACAGAGAGCATGGGTCATACTTTAATTAGAACTGCTCAATCAACATTCGTAAAAGAAACTGAGGACTTCACCACAGGGCTTGCCACTCTCGACGGAAAAACATTTGCCTCTCCTTTTGACCTAGGGGCGACATGGTTCGTAGGACTCGACTACGAAGATGTTATCGGAATGATTGATAACTATGAGGATGGTGATTTATGCATCACTAATGATCCGTATAGCGGGTTCGTATGCACCCATACTCCGGACATTCATTTGTGGCGACCAATTTTTTATAAAGGAGAGTTAGTCTGCTTCTCAGTAGGTCACGTACACAATACTGATGTCGGTGGCGCAGTACCCGCCAGTCTTTCCCGGGCGAATACTGAAATTTTTCAGGAAGGGATCAGGATACCTCCAAGAAAACTTTACAAGAAAGGAGAGATTGATGAGGAATTGCTGGGTGTAATTCTGTCGAATGTCCGAATGCCTGAGCAGAATTGGGGCGATCTAAAAGCCCAGATCGCAGCGATGCGTACGGGTGCTCGTAAAGTTACGGAGATGATAGAGCGATTTGGCCTTGAAACTTTTAAATCCGGAATCAACGAACTTCTTGATCATGGTGAGAAGCAGGCGCGTCGGGTTATTGATCAGATTCCCGATGGAGAATACTTTTTTGCCGATTACATGGATGAGGATTCTGT
>WTHR01000237.1:0-2222 GCA_011523045.1 Gammaproteobacteria bacterium
GGGTCAAGGACGTTGCCCTTGGATTAAGACATCTTTTCGCCATCGGCATCGCGAACCACACCATGAACGTACACCTCGTGAAAAGGAACCTGATCGGTGAACTTGAGACCGAACATGATCATCCGGGCAACCCAGAAAAAGATAATGTCAAAGCCCGTCACCAGTACCGAGGTGGGATAGAAAGTGGCGAGATCCTCGGTGGCCTTGGGCCAACCCAGGGTTGAAAAGGGCCACAACGCAGAAGAAAACCAGGTATCCAGAACATCGTCATCCTGATGCAGCGCGACGGCTTTACCGTGATGCTGCAAGGCTTTTTTCTGTGCTTCGTCGGCATCTCGCCCGACAAATATATTTCCCTCCTCGTCATACCAGGCAGGAATCCGATGACCCCACCAGATCTGCCGGGAGATGCACCAGTCCTGGATGTTTCGCATCCATTCAAAGTAGGTGCGGCTCCAGTTTTCCGGAACAAAGCGGATGCGTCCGTCTTCCACCGCTTTGATCGCGGGTGCCGCCAGAGGACCTGCCCGCACAAACCACTGGTCGGTCAAATACGGTTCGACCACGGCCCCAGAGCGGTCCCCACGAGGCACCATCAGGGTGTGGTCATCGATTCGCTCGACCAGGTCAAGCGCCTGTAGATCAGCAACGATTCGCTCACGGGCGGCATATCGATCAAGGCCGTGATAAGGCGAATCCGGCAGATCAATCGCAGCGCTCGGATCAAGGACATTGATCGGCTGCATCTCGTGGCGAAGACCCACTTCGTGATCATTAAAGTCATGAGCAGGGGTAATCTTTAGACAGCCAGTGCCGAACTCTGGGTCAACATAGTCGTCCGCGATGATCGGGATCGATCGATCTGTCAGCGGCAACCGGATTTGTTTGCCAACCAGATGACGGTAGCGTTCGTCCTCTGGGTGAACGGCTACCGCAGTATCACCCAGCATGGTCTCTGGCCGGGTGGTGGCAACAATGACGTGACCACTGTTGTCGGCCAGCGGATACCTAAGATGCCAGAGTGAACCCGCTTCTTCCTGAGACAGTACCTCCAGATCGGACAAGGCCGTATGCAGAATCGGATCCCAGTTGACGAGACGTTTGCCCCGATAAATCAGACCCTCTTCATACAGCTGAACAAAGACTTCCCGCACCGCGACCGACAGGTCTTCATCCATGGTGAAGCGCTCGCGGCTCCAATCCAAAGACGCCCCCATACGTCGCAACTGCTGCGTGATGGCCCCTCCTGATTCCTGCTTCCATTCCCAAACCCGGTCGATGAAAGCGTCCCGGCCAAGATCATGACGGGTTTTCCCGAGTTGGTTGAGTTGACGTTCGACCACCATTTGCGTGGCAATGCCTGCGTGGTCGGTCCCGGCCTGCCACAAGGTTCTGTGTCCCCGCATGCGGTGATAGCGGATCAGGGCATCCATGATGGTGTCCTGAAAGGCGTGGCCCATATGCAGGCTGCCAGTCACGTTTGGCGGGGGAATCGATATGCAAAAGGCCGGTCCGTCACCCGCAGGCTGGAAAGCACCCTGCGCTTCCCACGATTCATAAAGGGCGCGTTCTATGGTGTGCGGATCGTAGGTTTTGCTGAGGGCTTCGGTGCTCATCGGGGTATTTTTAACGTCGGAAGAAAAAAGCCAGATTCAGGACGCAGAAGTATAGGCTAACGGGCGCCCAGCTTATGAATAGACAGACCTTCGCCAGGATCAGCCTTCGCTCCACCAGGGAGCAAGACGATCCTTGATATCACGAGACAATTCGTCCCGAAGCGATTCCGGGAGAGATTCGCCTGATTGCAGCGAGAGCCGCTTCTCGACGGCGCCGACCAGTTCATCTACCAGCTCATCCAGATAGGCACCCGAACCTCCGGAACCCGGATTATCGGGTGGCATATCCGGAGCCGTTTCAATCGTGGCCGATTCAAAGGCCGCAGGCGGCGTTGATGGTGTTGTTGCCTGATCCTGATCCAGGCCTTGTTCTGATTCATGGGATGGCGGCGCTGCTTTCGGGGCATCACCGTGAATCGCGGGGAGGGCGCTTTCTGAAGGGTCGTCAGCGACGAACATGTCAACCGTCGCAGGCCCCTCGGGAACATCGACTTCGGTGGTCTGTGTCTTTGCCTCGTCAAACGCGTCCGACAGAGGTGTGAGCAAGGGCGCAGTCTCAGAGGAAAGGCTGTCGTTTGGCGCAATCAATTGCCCCAGATCCTGTAA
>WTHR01000237.1:2322-9886 GCA_011523045.1 Gammaproteobacteria bacterium
CAGTCTCAGAGGAAAGGCTGTCGTTTGGCGCAATCAATTGCCCCAGATCCTGTAACTCCCGAATCAGTTTTTCCCGACTTTCTTCTTTGCCTTTTTTGTCTTCTGTGCTCAAGGTGTTGAGGCTCCGTTATAGCCGGATCTCATGCGTGACGGGATCAAGTCCCTGTTCACGATAAAACCGGTACCGTTTTCTTCCGGATTCGCGTTGCGTGCTGTCGTGCCCCACAATCTCCGCTACCCGGGCGAATCCGTCCACGTCCGGGATCGGTTCGTCAGCCAGCGACACAATTACTTCCGCTTCTCCCGAACTGGGGGGCGTATGCCCGATGGTAACGGGCGCATCGGACCGGCCGGAAGAAACCAGCTGGTGCGGTACAAAACTGCTCTGCGAGAATGTCCAGAGCAATTCATCCAGCTCATTGGCCTGTTGTGCGTCTTCGCAACGTAGGTAAATGCGGTGACCTGCCTGGTACGCTTTTTCGGTCACGCGGCAGGCAAGCGTCAGGTGCCCCTTAGGGGCCTCTGCGGCCTGAACATAGAAGTCTACGCGGCAGGCCATTTCAGCTGAGACGCCTTCAAGCTTGCGCGCGGTTGATCAGGAAACGTACCAGCATTGGCACCGGGCGTCCGGTGGCTCCTTTGTTGGCTCCTGAGTGCCAAGCGGTGCCGGCGATGTCGAGATGTGCCCACGTCATGTTCTTGGTGAACCTCGCCAGGAAGCAGGCAGCAGTGACTGCGCCCGCGGTGCGCCCGCCAATATTCGCCATGTCCGCAAAAGGACTGTCGAGTTGCTTCTGATACTCATCCCAGATGGGCATTCTCCAGGCCCGGTCCCGAGCGGTTTCTCCACAGGCAATGAGTTCATCAGCAAAATCATCATCGGGCGTGAACAGTCCAGTTGCCGGATGACCAAGGGCCACAACACAGGCGCCCGTCAGCGTGGCGATATCGATGACTGCGGCCGGTTTATATCTCTCGGCATAGGTCAGGGCATCGCAAAGGATAAGCCGGCCCTCGGCGTCAGTATTGAGAATCTCGATGGTCTTTCCTGCCATGCTGGTCACGATATCACCGGGTTTATTGGCAGCGCCGTCAGGCAGGTTTTCACTACTGGGCACGATGCCGATGACATTTAATTTCAGATTAAGTTCCGCCGCCGCAACCATAGCGCCGAAGACGCTCGCGCCGCCGCACATGTCGTATTTCATTTCATCCATCGCGCCAGCCGGCTTCAGCGAGATACCGCCGGCATCAAACGTAAGCCCCTTGCCTACCAGTACTACCGGGGGATCCGACCGGCTGCCTCCTTGATGCTCCATGATGATGAGTCGGGCGGGCTCACGACTGCCACGAGAAACCGAGAGCAGCGCCCCCATGCCCAACGCTTTCATCTTGGCCTCATCCAGTACATTGACCTTTAGTTTGTGGCTCTTTCCAAGCTTTTTTGCCTGATTGGCAAGATAACTGGGGGTGCAGATATTTCCCGGCAGATTGCCCAGGTCTTTGGCCAGCGACATGCCATGGGCAATGGCACGGGCTTCCTGGACACCTTTACGCATTGACGCATCATTTTTTGTCGAGCCGCCCAAAAGAGTGACGCGTTTGACGGTGCATTCCCGGCGTGCTGCTTCCTTCCCTTTGGCAGATTTCAGCTGGTTAAATCGATAACCTGCTTCCTCAATCGCCTGGGAGAGCATCCGGGCGCGCGCCCTTGGGTCGGCACCGGAGACTGCAATCTCAGTCAGGGCGACAACCGCGCTGACCGATCGACTGCTACAGAGTTGACGCGCCGCCGCGCGTGTCGCGTTTGCGAAGTCGTCGACGTCAGGTTTATCACCGACACCGACGAGCAGCAGGCGTTTCGCCTCAATCCCGGCAGGTGAGGGCACCATCAGAGCGCTTCCCGGTCGCCCGTCAATATCACCCGAGCGCATCAGCGAGCCGATAAGGCCTTTTGTCGCTTTGTCGATTTTGCGCGTGCTTTGCGGCTGCTGTGCATTTTCCCTGACACCGACGACGAGACAGTCCGTTCGGGCATCAAGCAGATCTGGGGATGAGAGTTGAATTTTCATAAATTTCCTGAAGAAGTGGATCGGGCGCTGAAGAGCCGGTAGGAGAGTATCCCTGATTCACGTAAAATGAAGTCGTATTTTGGTTGGTGACAGAACGCAATGTCAAAACCCCGTTTGCGGCATAACTCATGATTCTTCGCAGGGCATTGGCCCGGGAAGTACTGCTGACCAGCTTCGCCGTGACGGCGGTAATTTTCTGTATCTTTGTGGTGGTTCGGGTCCTGGGATTTCTTCGCCAGGCTGCTGAAGGCATCATTCCAGTCGACAGCATTTTCGTGCTGCTTTTCCTGAAAGTTATCGCGTATATGGACGTGATTTTGCCGCTCATGATGTTTGTGGCGATGCTGCTGGTGCTCGGTCGCTGGAGCCGTCAGAACGAATTGACCATCATGGCCGCGTCGGGTTTGGGGCTCTCCCATCTGCTGCGACCGGTGGCGTTCCTTATTCTTGTGGGCGCTCTGATTGTGGGCAGTTTTTCCATGGTGGTAGGACCCATGGCCGTGCGGTCGGTCGGCGCAATCGAGCACGACCTCAAGTCCAGGACGGACATCGTTGGGGTAAGTCCCGGAGTGTTTATGGAAACCCAGGCTGGCCGAGCCGTTTACTTTGTGGAGCAGCTTAATAAAGAAAACGGCCGATACGAGGGCATCTTTGCCTGGGGTTCTGATGCAGGCCGGGAGGGCGTGGTTCTCGCTCAGTCGGCGCACCGGCATACGGACCCTGAAAAGGGGCAGGTATTCCTGGTCCTCGAGAATGGTGTGCGTTACGAAGGTGCCCCTGGTGACAGCGTCTATCGAGTAATCAACTTTGAGCGCTATACCTTAAGGGACAGGAGCACGATGGCCGCACCCGTCAAGTATCCTCTTCATGGCTGGGAGACGACACGTTTGTGGCACAGCGGCGGACCCCATGAACAAAAAGAGATTGCCTGGCGGATTTCCAAGATAGTGGTACTCCCCATATTGATGATGTTTGCCCTGGGACTCGGCCGAGTGGCTCCGCGCAGCAACCGCTATGTCTCCATGTTCAGCGCCCTGATCGTGTACTTCACCTATACCAATCTCGTCACAATGGCTTGTGCGAGGATTCCAAACGGCGGTGCGGGTGCGGTCACATTGCTGGTGGTTGTGCATCTTGGTTTTGCCTTGGGCGCTAGTTATCTCCTATGGTGCCGCTCGCGGGATGAACCGCTATGGTTCTGGGCACGACCGCGCCAACGAACGGCCGGATGACATGAAACTCCTGGAACTCTATCTCGCCCGTGTGCTGATGGGACAGATTCTGGTAGTGCTGGGCGTGCTCGCCGGTATCTTCGCGTTCGTCACTTTCATCGATCAGGTTTCTTACCTGGGTACCGGAAACTATTCCGTCTTGGACGCCTTGCGCTATGTGTTGCTGAGTACACCCAGAATCACATACGAGATTTTTCCGATGGCGGTGCTGATTGGAGCGATTTTGGGCCTTTCGCTGCTTGCACTGGATTCGGAGTTGATCGTGATGCGCTCAAGCGGGGTGTCGATCGGGCAAATTACCTCTGCGGTGCTCAAGTTGGGTTTGTTGCTCGCATTTATCGCACTGCTGATCGGAGAGTTCTTGACACCCTGGACTGAAACATTGGCACAAAGAGGACGTGCTCAGGCGCTTGAGCAAAACATCGAGCATAAATCCAATTCCGGGCTCTGGATGCGAGATGGTGGCACGTTCGTAAACGTGCGTGAGGTGCTGCCCGATCTTTCTCTGAGAGATGTCCGGGTATTCCAGTTCGACAACAGCAGCCAGCTTCGGGCTCTGGTTCATGCGGGTCGAGGTTATTTCTCCGAGGACTTCTGGGATCTTGATGAAGTCAAGCAGACACTCATCGATGAGCAAGGGTTTACGACTGTGGCAAAGGCGCCCAAGGCGCGCTGGACCACCTCCGTGACGCCTCAAACGATGTCGGTCTTTCTGGTTCAGCCGGATCAGTTGTCACTGATGCAGTTACGAAAGTACATCGCGCATCTTGTCAGTAATGTTCAGGATACGCGCAACTTCGAGTTGGCTTATTGGTCGAAGCTGAATCTGCCGTTTGCCACCGCAGTGATGCTGCTGCTGGCGATCCCGTTTGTCTTTGGCAGTATCCGAGCAGACAGCATGGGCAGAAATCTCTTTATCGGAATTATGATCGGGATTGTTTTTTTTGCGGCAAGCAAGGCGCTTGGTTATATCGTTCTTGTTTATCGGCTGCCGCCTATTCTGGGCGCGACTCTGCCGACGCTGACTTTTGCCGTTGCCGCGGGACTGTTATATCGACGGATACCTTGATGTCGACCCGCGCCCAATACAAAACTGGCTGAGGCGGTCTAAACCAGACCCCCAGCGCCGGTGTTGCCCCAGAGGTTGATGCCCCGGATCAAGCGGGGCGTCGGAATCTCCTGAGACTCAACCGCCGGCGAGCGCGGTCGCGGGGTCGACGTACTCGTAGCCCAAGTCTCTGGCAACCTCAAGACAGGTCACTTTACCTGCGTGGACGTTCAGCCCCTTGCAAAGATGCGGATCCTGCTCGAGCGCCACCTGATAGCCATTGTCGGCCAGGGCCAGAATGTGGGGGAGGGTGACGTTGTTCAGGGCAAAGGTGGATGTGCGCGGAACGCCACCGGGCATGTTGGCGACACAGTAGTGCACTACATCGTCGACCACATAGGTCGGTTCAGCATGTGTCGTGGGTCGAGAGGTTTCGCAGCAGCCGCCCTGATCGATTGCAACATCGACAATGACAGAACCCGGTTTCATGGCCGACACCATCTCTGCTGTGACCAGTTTGGGTGCAGCAGCCCCTGGGATCAGCACGCCGCCAATCACGAGATCGGCTTCAAGCACGTGCCGCTCGAGAGCATCCCGGGTGGAAAAGACCGTGTTGGTCGATCGCCCGAACTGCTGCCAGTGGGATTCAATAACCTCAGGACTGCGGTCAATGACCCAGACGTCTGCGCCCATGCCGACGGCGATATGAGTCGCATGCGTGCCGACCACTCCGGAACCCAGTACGACGACTTTTGCTGGGTCAACACCTGGCACACCTCCGAGCAGCATGCCGAGGCCGCCGTGGGGATGTTCCAGACAATACGCCCCCGCCTGTATCGCCATTCGGCCGGCAACTTTCGACATCGGTGCCAGAAGCGGTAGGCCGCCATACGGGGAGGTCACGGTTTCATAAGCGATACAGGTTGCGCCACTCGTGACGAGGTCGCGGGTTTGATCAGGATCGGGTGCCAGATGCAGATACGTAAACAGGATCTGCCCTGAAGACAGCAGGGCGCGTTCGTTGGCTTGCGGTTCTTTGACCTTTACGATCATCTCAGCGCGGGCAAAGATGTCTTTGGGGTCTTCGACAATCTCAGCCCCGACCGAACGATACTCGTCGTCCGACGCGCCAATCCCTTCACCTGCCTGAGACTGGACCATGACCTGATGGCCGTGCGTTACGGCCTCCCGCACACTGGCGGGTGCCATGCCGACACGGTATTCGTGATTTTTGATCTCCTTTGGAACTCCTATCAACATCTCATTTCCCCCCGGCTTTGGTAAGTTGAGGTGAGGGGGTGATCAAGCTCCCCCTCGCCAAGAGTATTTCGGCAGGGAGCCTCCCCGACTCCCGTGCCAGCCTGCTAACCTGCTTGCTGCGTACGCATATCCGAAAGGTTGATTCCGGCGACAGCGACGGGCGCTTTCATTGCATCCCGGCGGAACGGTTCTCCCAGTTCCTGATTGAGAACCACCTCGATGAACGTGGTGACGTTGCTGTTCATCTGCTCTACAATGGCGGTATTGAGCGCCTGAGTGAGTGCCTCAGCGGTTTCTACCTTAACGCCGTTGACGCCGCACGCTTTGGCCACTTCCGCGTATTCGACGCCTACGTTGAGTTCCGTGCCCACAAAATTATCCTCGTACCACAGAGTGGTGTTGCGCTTTTCTGCACCCCACTGGTAGTTGCGGAAAATAATCATGGTGATGGGGGGCCACTCGTTTCGACCGCAGGCCGTCATTTCATTCATCGAGATGCCGAAAGCGCCATCTCCTGCAAAGCCCACGACCGGCGTATCAGGGCAGCCAATCTTGGCGCCGAGAATCGACGGGAAGCCGTAGCCGCAAGGACCAAAAAGCCCCGGTGCGAGATATTTACGGCCTGCCTCAAAACTTGGATATGCATTGCCGATAGCGCAGTTGTTGCCGATATCCGAGGAGATGATTGCCTCCTTGGGGAGCGCTGCCATGATCGCCCGCCAAGCCTGACGCGGAGACATCCGTTCGGGCTGGCTGTCACGCGAGCGTTGGTTCCATGTGGTGCCAGGATCATCGTCCTCGTGATCCATGGTGGCAAGCTCATCCGACCAGGCAGTTTTGCTGCGGGCGATCTCAGCAAGCCGGTCCTCGCGGCCGGCGTTTCCAGCATCCGGTGACAACTGCTCAAGCAGTTGCTGCGCAACCCGCCGGGCATCTCCCTGAATGGCAACCTCAACCCGTTTGGTGAGGCCGATCCGGTCAGCATTGATATCCACCTGAATCAGGCGGGCGTCCTCGGGCCAGTAATCAATACCGTAGCCGGGCAGGGTGGAGAAAGGATTCAGCCGGGTGCCGAGCGCCAGCACTACGTCCGCCTTGGAGATGAGCTCCATCGCCGCCTTTGATCCGTTGTACCCAAGAGGACCCGCTGAGAGTGCGTGTGAGCCCGGAAAGGCATCGTTATGCTGATAGTTACAGCAGACCGGTGCGCTCAGTTTTTCGGCGAGTGCGGCAGACGCTTCGATGGCGCCGCTTAACACAACACCGGCCCCGTTCAGGATGACGGGGAACTTTGCTTGTGACAAAAGTTCTGCCGCGCGGGCGATGGAGTCTGCACCGCCCGGGGAGCGCTCAATGTCGATCACCTGCGGCAGTTCAATGTCGATCACCTGGGTCCAGAAATCCCGAGGCACATTGATCTGCGCGGGCGCTGAGCCGCGATGGGCTTTCTCGATGACTCGGTTCAGTACCTCGGCAATCCGCGTCGGGTCACGCACCTCTTCCTGATAACAGACGAGATCCTGAAAGATTGCCATCTGCTTGACCTCCTGAAAGCCGCCCTGACCGATGGTCTTGTTGGCCGCCTGCGGCGTCACAAGGAGCAGCGGCGTATGATTCCAGTAGGCCGTCATCACCGGAGTGACAAAGTTGGTGATCCCCGGACCGTTCTGCGCGATAGCCATACTCATCTTCCCAGAGGCCCGTGTGTAACCATCGGCACTCATTCCTGCGTTACATTCATGTGCGCAGTCCCAGAATTTAATTCCCGCCGCCGGGAACAAATCTGAAATCGGCATCATGGCCGAGCCGATAATCCCAAAGGCGTGTTAAATGCCGTGCATCTGCAGGACTTTGACAAACGCTTCCTCGGTGGTCATTTTCATAAACTTCACTCCTGTTATTGCGCAGCGCCAGCCCGATGGGCCAGGATGAGATCAATGTCGAAAAAGAAG
>WTHR01000244.1 GCA_011523045.1 Gammaproteobacteria bacterium
CATCACCGCTCCGGCTGAGGGGGCTGTCCTTGCCGGCAACCGCGCCGACGACGCGTATTTTCGGGTTGACGGCACCTCGATGGCCGCGCCCCAGGTAGCAGCCGCAGCTGCACTCATCTGGGGTCACTCGCCGGGACTCAGCGCTGCACAGGTTGCACAGATCCTGAAAATTTCCGCGACCGATATTGGCGCGGCCGGCGTCGACAGCCGAACCGGGGTCGGAGCACTGAACATCGAAGCCGCGCTTGCACCAATCGGCATCATCACGGCTCCCGTAGAAGAGGAAGAATCAGACGATAGCGATGCTTCAACGGAAGACAGTGACGACTCAGCCTCCGATGACGGAGAATCATCTGGGGACTCAACCGATACGGATAGCAACAGCTCGAGCGGTGGCGGTTCCGGTGGCGGAGCGGGCGTCGCGCTTGCTGCCCTGGTGGTCGGCGGTGTGGGTTATGCGCTAATCGGGAACAGTTCAGATCTTGATGAGACACTGGTATTGGACGAGTTCGGTCGTACCTATGAACTCGACCTGGAGACCCGCGTCAGCGTGCGCAACCCCGGACCGTCGGCAAAGTCTGTGGTTCAGGAACTGGATACCGAGGAAGTTGGCGAGACGCTGATCGAACGAAGCGATTTCAGGGTCAGTACGGTGTATTGGGCGGACCGTCCCCAGGCGCTTTCTTCTTTTGATGACCCCTTAACGGACGAACAAAGTCGTCCCGCCCGGATGCGTATCCAGACGACCCACCAGGGTCACCTGCATACGGCCTTTGGGCTCAACCAGTCACTGGCACTTTTTGATCACGGGCTGAGTGCCCAGAGTACGGCCGGACAACTCGTTGGCGGCTTCAGGTCAGACGCATTTTCGAATCCCTTTTTTGGCTTCACTTCCGAGGGGTATCACGGTGCCATCGCCTATGCGCCAAAGCACGGCCTGCAGTCAGGCGTGTCTTTCGCCTCGGTGGACGACGGGAACCGCTATGGCCTGCAAAGTGATACCTCATCGGTTCACGTCGGACTTGCGGGGAAGGCCTTTGGCGTAGGCGCAACACTCGGACTGATGGAAGAAGACGGCAATCTGCTCGGCGGCGCCTCCGGCGGCGCCTTGAGTGCCTCACGCGCCCAAACCTTCTTCACAGTGCTCAGGGGACATCTGGACTTTGCGAAACACTGGTCACTGATCGGCAAATATACCCATGGACTGACCTTTGCCGATGATTACGAAAAAAGTCTGCTCAGCAATTTTTCGCAGATCGAGAGCAACAGTTGGGGAATGGGCATCGCGGGACGGCATGTTTTCAGCCGGGGTGATCAACTGGGCTTTGGCGTGTCGCAGCCTCTGAGAACGATTGATGGTGATGTGGAAGTCAGCACGCCCTATTGGGACCCCACGCGCGCAAAGATCGGCTTCAATTCAACGCGCACCAGCCTGGTACCCAACGGTCTTGAAACCAGTCTCGAGCTCTTCTATCGCAAACCGCTTGGCAAGCGCGCCCAGTTCATCACCTATATGGTGCTGCGCGAAGAACCGCTGCACCGGAAAGAGAGCGGACCGCAGGCCAGCGTCATTGGCGTCATGCGCTGGCGCTTCGGGTCTCGCTGACACGGCTTCAGGATACCTGTTACCCTTGCGCGTGACCCGGATGCGGCACGCGGGCCGGCGCCATCGGTAGATAACATTGGTAAAACCCCATCCTGATTACTCCGCCAAGAAAGGCGCCTTGCTGGTGTTTTTCGCCTTTCTTGTTTACTACCTGGCCACCGCGACGGCCTTGCCGTACGGTGCCGGCCCGGACTACGACGCCCATTTTGATGGCGCGCGTTTTATCTACGCCGAAGGCCGGCTTGCCGTTCTGCCTGAAGATGCCTCGAAGCTTCAGTTCACGGCCTACGGCTCCACCCGGGCATTGCGTCCGCCCCTTTCCTATCTCGTGGCCGCAACAGCGGCACAGGGATTTTCGTGGACCGGTATCGAACTTGAGATGCTGTTCCGCATCGGTTCAGCGTTACTGTGCGCGCTGACACTGGGCCTGATCTTTGCGGCGACCAACCGATATCTCGACGATCAATGGCTGGCGCTGGGTGCTGCCCTGCTGGTCGGACTCTTGCCGCAATTCACCTTTATCGCCTCCCACCTGAATGACGACAGCGCGGCCATCTTCTCGGTCACGTTCCTGGTCTACTGTCTGATCCGTCTGCTCCGCGAACCTGCGGGTCCCTCTCTGGCATTGCTGACGGGAATCGCCCTGGGACTCGTGATCCTGTCCAAATTCACAGCCTGGCTGTTTCTGCCCGTCGCCGGCTTGGCACTGGTGCTGTTCGCTCGACCCCCGTCAGGAAAATGGTGGCGTTCCCTGGCCCTTGCGGGTGTCGGCATTATGCTGGGCGGCGGGTGGTGGATCGGTTTCAACATCTGGCATTACGGGTGGAGCGATCCGCTGCTATTCAACATTGGAAAAACCCTCAGTGCCCAGTTCATCAAGATTGATCCGGATCAGGTGCGCGGGTTCGCCGCAGAAGGTGTTTCCTTTATCGATCTGGTGCTGGGTGATTACAAAAACTTTGTCGATGAGACACTGATCGCAGCCATTGGCAATCTCGACTGGCTGCGCCTGCGCCTTGGTTTGCCACAGTACAGTCTCTATACCTTCGTGTTGGTCGTGGGCATCATCTATGTGCCAGTACGATGGTGTCGGGCAGTACTCTTGGGCCTGCGGGGCAGGTCTCAGACGGATCTGAGACAGTTGTTGTTCAACAGCTTGCTTTTGCTGGCCATCGTCTTTCAGTTTTTTGTCTACGCCCTGTATGAGTGGCAAAAGGAAGTTCAGGTTCAGGGAAAATACCTGCTGCCCATTGTGATCTGTCCGGTCATTCTGTTTCTTTCCTGCGTGCGGGATGTATCACTCTCGGCACCCTTCAGGCGGTGGCGACCTTTTCTAGTCTTTGGCTCGACGCTTGGCGGGCTTCGCGTTCCGGTCCTGCTTGTGATTGCCCTGGGCACCGTGATTGCCGTACATATCGACGGGCTGCGCCGTTTTGTCATTCCCTACTATGATCCGCCAGCCCGGGTGCTGGGCCTGGCAGGTTTTGAGCCGATAGATCTCACTACGACCACGGCTATCGCCAGCACCTCCAATCTGGAACTGACCGCAGACGATAGCGGCTGGCACATTCGAACCACAACCAAAGACAGCCAGATTGAACTTGACCCTTCCGTGTGCCGATATTTCCAGACCAACAATCTCATCCAGATCCACATGCACAGCAGCGGTCCCGGCACGTTGCAGTTCTTCTGGAGTGAAGGGGCGGGTTTTGCCGACCGGATGGGCGAATCATCGACCACGGCCAGATTCGATTCTGGAGAAAATACCTTGATGCTCGCAGCCGGAATCGGTGACTGCAAACGGCTTCGCCTGGATCCCACCAATGCGAGTGACCAGCATATTGTGCTGAGGTCCGTATCCGTCGCCCCGCTCTCAATCACCCGCAAACCGTACTATTTCCGCGTCTTCAAATCCCGCGGTATCGCCGATTGAGGCCGTCACGGCCGCTTAGCGCTCGATAAAGATATCCGGCCAGTTGTCGTTTCCGCTATGGAAAGTCAGGCGAAGGGCTCGATCGGCCGGCTCGCCGACCCGCCAGAGGAAAATCTCATAGTCGGCAACATCATGCTCATGGCCGCCGGCGCTCGCCCCCAGCACAAGATACTGTCCATCCCGATTTAGTTTGGGAAAGTACTCATGGCTGTAGGGCGCGGGAAGATCCAGCCAGGGCAAAGCAGCCCCGCCGCTGCCCTGCCGGCGATACACCTGGTTCTGCATCCGTCCGCCATCGCCGATCCAGTAAACAAACCGGTCTTTTGGGGCCCAGATCAACTGACAGCCATCACCCGTGTCCCGCAACGTCCCTGTGGCATCAAGAATTGCGGTCATGCGCCGGGAACCACGCAGGGTGACAGCCAACCGTTTCCGATCTGCGCTCAGCGAGGGCTCATACAACTTTACCCCTGCCGGCAATCCTCCGCTGGCTGAACGGAACAATACCCGCTCTTTTCCGCTGGAGAGATTCCGCTCGACGAACTCGACGCCGCGTCGTTGAAAAAATACAGATTCACCATCTGCAGACCAGGTGGGCGCACCGGCGTACTCGGCGAGTAGCTGTTCTTGCCCCGTCTCAAGGTCAAGCAGGTGGACATCCCAATGAACGAGATCGCGCAGCGACACCCAGGGCTGTCTTGAGCGCATGAAAACAATCGCCCTTCCGTCAGGAGAGATTCGCGGGAAGGTTTCAGTGTGGGGATGATCCGTCAGCCGGCTGATGCGCCGGTCCTGAAGCTGCATCCTGAGAATGTCATGATTGCCGTAGCGGTTTGAACTCCAGACGAGCCAGCCATCAGGCCCATTCGGCGCTGTTGCCAAGGCGTCCTGCGATGCCGCGATTGCCCCGGCGGGCGGCCCCACGAGAGACCGCGCGGAGCGAACGCGATCCAGCTGGTAAAGCAGTAACGCTGCTGCCAACACCAGCGCCAGTGCCGCGAGCCCAAAGTAGGCCCCTCTCCTGCTTGATGGCGCGGACAGGTTTTCGTGTTCGCGATGATGATTTTTCCTGCCGGGGCTGATAAGAAAAAACACGACGAGACAGATTCCACCGATAGCGTAGTCCAGTATCTGGCTGGCGACATGCACTGTCAGCAGCACCAGCAGGGCCAGCGCCAGGGGATATCCCAACAGACCCAAAGCCGCTGCACCACCTGCTTCATAAGCCCCAAAACTCATCAGCGTGGGTATCGGCAGACTGGCGCCCACTTCCGATGCCACCAGCGCCGCAACAACATCGGTTACAACCGTATCAATGTCCTGCACCCCAGGACCCGACACCACAGCAAAAAATAGAAGCGTAAGACCGCTGTATTTGAGAAAGCGAATCACCACCGTGATCGCAAGCGCCTTTCCCAGAATCCCGGCGCGTCGCGACCGGTTCAGGGCATCGGCAATGTCCGACAGGAAAGCGACGGGCCGACGTATCCACGGTCGGTCGGCACCTATGCCTTGACACCACCTCGCCATTAGCCGAAGCCCGGGCCACAGAACCAGAGCCGCTGCCACACTTAACACCATCAATAGCAGCGCGGCCGGAAGCGAACCCTCGCGCAGGGCGGGTCCCGTGAGGGGTGCCAGCGCAACCCCTGCCAGCAAAGGAATGAGCACCACGATATCGAGCAATAAAGAAAGCGCTACCGCAGCGAGGCCGGAAGCGGGTGGAGTGGCACAGGCCCGTTTCAGCATCCCGACAAAGATCAACTCGCCGATTCTCGCGGGCAGCAGATCCACAACCATATTGCGCACCGCCGTCACGACGAGCAAAGGCGCAAAACGCGTTTTCGGGGCATCGGTTCGCGTGTCCACCAGCAGGCGGTAACGTACGGCGCGGGCCAATGTGTTTGCTACAACGATCAGCGTGTACAGCCACAACACTTCAGACGGGATGGCCTTCAGCGACTCAAACACCATCGCCAGATTCACCTCGGTGCCGGTGCGCTCCACGAGATACATGAGGCCGGCTATCAGGAACAATGAAGAAGCCATTCCTGTCATCAGGCGCAGAAGACTTTGCCTGACAACCATTGCGGACTGTCGCTTCATCTTTTGATTATCCCATGCCCAGGATGCGCCAAAGACCTTACAATCTGCCTGTCCCGAGCAAGGTGTTCCGTCTGATTCTCCGACCTCGAGAGACGCATAACCCCGATTAACTGACGATCTCACCACAACATGTGCGGAATTGCGGGAATCCTGAGCCCAGACCCTGAGCAGCGCGCCCTCATTGAGGCCATGGCCCATTCACTCGTGCACCGGGGGCCGGATGACATGGGTTTTTTCCGGCAAGGTCCCATGGCAATGGCGCAGACCCGCCTCAGCATCATCGATCTTGCAACCGGTCACCAGCCGATCCTGAATGAAGACGATTCCCTCGTGCTGGTGTGCAACGGAGAGATCTACAACAGCCCGTCTCTACGTGAAGCGCTTATGGAGAAGGGTCACCGCTTCCGTACGGCCACGGATGTGGAAGTCATCCTTCATCTTTACGAGGAGCATGGCGATGACTGCGTCAAGCATCTGCAGGGCATGTTTGCCTTTGCGCTCTGGGATCGGGCGCGCGAGCGACTGCTGCTCGCTCGTGACCATATGGGCCAAAAGCCTCTGTTCTTCAGCAACGTATCCGGCGCCTTTAGTTTCGCTTCCGAGGTCAAGGGTCTGCTTGCCTCCAAACTCATTGAGCCGCAGATGGAGCTCGAAGGACTGTGGCACTACATGTCGCTGCGGTTCATGCCTGATGATTTCACGTTCTTCAAAGACATCCATAAACTGCCCGCGGGCAGCCGCCTGGTATTCGAGAACCAGAAGATCAAGATCGATCGTTACTGGGATATCGACTTCCTGAAAAAACACCCCGGCTCAGAAAAAGAGATTGAAGAAGGGCTGCATCAGACCCTGCGCGAGACCGTGGAGTCACATATGCTGAGCGATGTGCGGGTCGGCGCCTTCCTGTCGGGCGGTATCGATTCCGGAACGGTCTCGGCAATGATGGCAACGCTTCAGGATCAGCCAGTTCCGGTCTTCTCTATCGGCGTTAAAGAACAGTCTTTCAATGAACTGCCCTACGCGCGGATGGTCGCCGAACGCTACGGGATGGAAGCGCATGAGGAAATTGTCGAGTCAGACATGATCCACAAGATCCCGGCCATGATCCATCATATGGATGAACCGTCAGATCCTTTTGGTGTCGGCGTTTATCTCGTTGCCCAGCTTGCGCGGCGTACCGTCAAGGTCGCGCTTTCCGGCGACGGCGGTGACGAAAGTTTCGCCGGTTACGACCGTTTCGCCGGGCAGCGCCTGGCCGACTACTACGCGGTGATGCCGCGTTGGCTGCGTCAAAACGTCATGTCGCGCCTGATTCGACTGATTCCCGACACCTTCCAGTACAAAACCATCGCACAGAAAGCGCGCTGGCTGAACGAGATGTCCCTGCGCGACCGGGGAGACCGTTATGCGCACAGTATGAGCTTCCTGCGTTTCACGGATGATGCAAAACGTTCGCTCTTTACCGAAAAGGCCCAGGCCACATTCGATGCACAGGACTCACGGGAAAAAATCCTCGCCCATTTTGACGCACACAACGTCAACGAACTGGTCGACCGGATGCTCTATACAGATCTCATGACCCGGATGCCGGACCATCTGCTCGTGATCGCCGATCGCATGTGCATGGCCCACTCACTGGAAAACCGTTCTCCCCTGGTGGATCACAGACTGGTTGAGTATGCCGCCGGCATTCCGGGCAACATGAAGCTCAAGGGCATGAAGCTGAAACATATCCTGCGGTCGGTCTCTTCCCGGTATCTGCCCAAAGAACTGGTTTATCGGGAAAAACAGGGCTTCGGTTTTCCCATTGCGCTCTGGCTGCGCAATGACCTCAGCCATTTTTTAAGAAATCTTTTTGCCGAATCGCGCTTCATCCAAGCGGGAATATTTGACGCCGCCACTATTCAAACGCTGCTCGATGAGCACCTCAGCGGCAAAGCAGACCACAACTTCAGGTTGTGGATCTTGCTCAACCTGGAGCTGTGGCACCGAATGTATTTTGAGAACCTGTCTGTGGACGGCATGCGGGAGCTGACAGATAGGATGATGCACCGCTGAAAAGCGCTGGGCGTGCGCCAAGCTGCCTCAAGGCCGCAAGTACACCAACACCCGGTCTCCCGATTCGGCCTCGAATATCTTAAGAGGCGCCTTACCAAGCGCCTCAATGACCCAGTCCCGGGTTTGGGTATCGCGACGCGTCAGCCTGAGCGCGACAAACTCGGCATCCGCCCATCTGCCTCCCCTCAGGCCGTGCAGAATTTTGCCAATGTTGCCCTCGATCGAGTCAAGATCACCATGCCGACCCGCATAGTAGGCGAGTCGGCGGTCATTGCTGACCAAAGCGCCCGGCGCCTCGGTCTGTGTGGCCACCCATAATCCCGCTTGCTTGACCGCCGTGGCGCGGGTGGCGTTGTCGAGCCCGCTGACACTCTCTCCCCCTGCCCACAACAGTAAGACCACCACCAGCACCCGCGCGGGTGTTTTGAGCTCGCGCCATCGAATCGCCTGCGCTACGCGCTCAAGCGCAAAAGGGATCAGGATAAGAATGGTGACGGCAAGCGCCAACGGATAACGTGCCGCCAGAAAGAGTTTGATGATCGCAAAGACGAGCAATATCGCGAGGTGCATCCCAATCAGCGTCAACCAGATCCGGTTCAGGGGTTTGCACGGGAAACGCACACCAGCAGCAAGTCCGCCGAGAGTCAGAAGTGCCCACGGGATGGTGAGCTGAGAGAAAGTGGCCGACAACAAAATCATGAGCACGGCAAAAACAAACAGGGCCCAGGCATATTCCGCGGCATAGGTCCCCAGAAACTCCGTTCTCAGCACCGCAATTTTATGGGACACACTGCTCGTAATCTGATGCCATGCGCTGTTGATCACATCCAGCGGCGAACCGGCCACGACGTTTGCGACCGCCCCGCCGCCCGGTGCAATCAGCCACCATCCCAAGACCAATGCCAACACCGCCGCTGCCGATACCGTCAGGGCCAGTCTGGTCCAGGGGGAGGCCCCGGTCTTGCCGCGCACCGTCAGGATCAAAAGCGGCGCCGACAGCAGAAACACGACGCCCTCGATCCGAAAAAGACTGGCGACCAGAAGCGCGCCGAATACCCCAGCAGGATAGCGTAGTCCAGAAGTCTGAACCGAACGAGCAAGCCAAAAGAGCGCCAGCAGATAAAAAGCAAGATAGCCCGCATCGCGAATGATAAAGGCCCGATATTCATTAAAGGACGGATGGAGCACGGCGACCAGTGCCGCCAACGCGGTCAGCCGCTGGGACGTACCCCCAAAGGCCCGCACGACACCCACAAACAGCAACGAAGACGCGGTAAAGAAAAAAGTGTTGAGCAGCTGGCCGGCCGTCTCATAACTGGTACCGAGCGCTGTGCCAGTGACCCACATCAAAAAAGAGAAGAAGGGCCATTGGTGCACCGCAAATGCCCCTGCCCAGTTCCGGGCAGCGAACTGTTCCGCAGCACGGATGTATTCAACGGCATCATTATTGATGACGTCGTCAATGTGAAGGCACCAGATCGAGGCGGCTACTCCCGCCATGGCGCAAAAAATCAGCGTAACGTAGACAAAGGCCGGATCGGCCGGTCTGTCGGACAGCAGATTCATAGACACCAACAGATGGTCACGGCAGCAGGGTTTCCGCCGAGAAAAGATCGGCGGTCTGCTCACGCTCGCGGACTACGTGAAGCTGATCGCCATCCACCATCACCTCAGCCGGGCGCGGCCGGGTGTTGTAGTTGGATGCCATGACGAAACCGTAAGCTCCCACCGAACGAACCGCAACCAAATCGCCCGGCGCGACCGCTAGCTGGCGGTCGCGGGCGATGAAATCACCCGTCTCGCACACCGGCCCCACAACATCGCATGTAAGCATCTTGCGGTCCGGGCCACGATCTGCCCGGACCACCTCATGCCAGGCCTGATACAACGCCGGGCGCAGCAGATCGTTCATTGCCGCATCAACGATCACAAAATCTTTTTCAGGTCCCGACTTGATGTATTCCACAGAACTCAGCAACACGCCCGCATTTCCTGCAATCGCGCGGATCGGCGCCAGGGTCACGGCAAGAGCGCAGTTTCGACTCTTGAGAATGGAGAGAATCGCATGCACATAGTCTTTCGG
>WTHR01000026.1 GCA_011523045.1 Gammaproteobacteria bacterium
CGTCAATACGCGCAGCGCCTGGTATTCCAAGGGCAACAGTGATGCCACCACCGGGGATGCACTCGCCGGCGCTGAGGGAGAAGACGGAACCTGGGGCGGTGCTGCCATTTCGTTTCCACGCATTCAGGGAGCTGATGCCGTGGGGACGGTCGTCCGTGTCGGCGAGGCGGTCGAGCAATCGCTGCTCGGCAAACGGGTGATGATCGACGGTTGGCTGCGTGACTGGGATGATCCACTGAATCAGTCCAAGGCGGGCTACTTCGGCAGTGAATGCGATGGAGGCTATGCCCAGTACACCAAAGTTTTTCATCGTCAGGTTCATCCCGTTGAGACGACGATGTCGGATGCCGAGCTGGCAACCTTTGCCTGCTCTTATGTAACCGCCGAGAACATGTTGAACCGGGGTGCGGTGACTGCTGGCGATACCGTACTGGTGACGGGAGCATCCGGAGGGGTGGGCTCCGCACTGATTCAGCTTGCCAATCGACGCGGCGCGCAATGTGTGGGTCTGTGCGGCGCTGATAAGGCGGATGACGTTAAGGCCGTCGGCCCTTTGGCCGTGATTGATCGAAACTGCAGTGACCTGGGCTCCGCTCTTCGTGACGCAATCGGTAAAGAGTCGGTCGATGTGGTGGCCGATGTCGTTGGCGGCTCACTTTGGCCGCAACTCATTAATGCACTTGCGCGCGGCGGCCGCTATACCTGTGCCGGTGCGATTGCCGGTCCGATGGTCGAGTTTGATCTTCGTACGTTTTATCTTCGCGATCTGACTTTTACCGGGGCGACCGTTCCGCTACCGGGGGTGTTCGAGGATCTGGTGGGATACATCGAGCGAGATGAAATCCGGCCTCTGTTGGCGGCGACCTATCCTCTGGAAGACTTCCACGCGGCACAGCAGGCCTTTATCGATAAGCGTCATGTCGGCAACATCGTGGCCGAACCCTTTCCACCGCGCCCTTAGCCGGCTGGATGGCGCGGTATCAGAACAGGTCGCCAGTGACAGCGCAGAAAACCGAGTGGCCGGACAGTCTGTGGCGATCGACCGCCGAACCACTGCGTGATTTTCCTGAACTTCACGAGGATATTGAGACTGATCTGCTGATTATCGGTGCCGGCTATACCGGCCTGTCGACCGCACTCCATGCGGCCGATGCCATTGAGCAGATCGTGATTTTGGATCAGGCGCAACCAGGCTGGGGCTGCTCAGGCCGAAACGGTGGCCAGGTTCATGGTCAATGGAAACCCGATCTTGCGGCTTTGCAACGGCTGTATCCCGGCAGCCAGTTTGACGCATTTATTAAAACCTTGGGTGATGCCGTCGAGTTGGTGTTTGATCTTGTAGACCAGCATCAGATTGATTGTCAGGCGCAAAGGGCAGGGTCGATCATTGCGGGGAAAGGAGGCAAGGCGATTCGGTACCTGACCGAGTGGTCTGAATTTTGGGCAGAAACCGGCGCAGACGTACACTTGTTGGACAAACACGCTTCGGCCAACCTGATCGGTACCTCCCATTATGATCAGAGCATGCTCGATCGCCGGGGAGGGAGTGTGCAGCCGCTAGCCTATTGCCGGGGTTTGGCTCGTGCCTGTCACGAGCGGGGTGTCACTATCCATGGCGACTCCCGGGCGGTCCGGATCAGTCAGAATGGAAACAGCTTGCGGGTTTTCACGGACCACGGAAGTGTCAAATGCGAACGCCTGGTGCTCGCAACCAACGGGTATACGGATGAACTTTGGCCGGGACTCGCGCAAACCATTGTCCCCGTGGCCAGTATGCTTACCGCGACCTCTCCCTTGCCCGATGCGGTAGTGTCGACTTTACTGCCCCAGAGACAGCCGGTAGCAGAGTATGCAGGTGTCCCAGCGTACTATCGGGTGGACGAAACGAATCGCCTTGTTTTTGGTTGGCGCGGAACGGTGTCTGGTGAGATTGGCTCCTTGAATACCGCGCATCTCAGATCCAGGGCAGTTCGTCTCTTTCCACAGATCGCAGGTACACAGTGGGAATATGACTGGGCGGGGTATGTCGGCATTACTTCGCATCAGCGCCCGATGTTGCTCAGACTTTCTGATAATGTTTATGCGGGTTTGGGGTATAACGGTCGGGGAGTGCCAATGGCAACGATGATGGGCAAGCAGTTGGCGCTCTCGCTAACAGGTCAGGCACCCGCTATTTCCACTGAATCACTGCGGGCGATTCCTTTGCATTCTTTCCGTCGCATCGGCGTGTCGGCCCGGATCATGTCTGGGCATTTGCGCGATTGCCTGAATTGAGGTTCGCATGACGATAAATCCAGACTCACTGATCTGCGACGACGACTGGAGTGATCTCACCCGGCATCGCCAGCCGGAGCCGGTTGATGATGAGCGCCTGCACCGTTGGCGCCTGTCGCGCCTGCGCGGGCAGTTGGAGAAGACCGGGGCAGCGATGTGCCTGTTGGTGAGCCCGGTAAGCCTGCGGTACGCCGTGAACTATCGCGACTACCCGCTGTTCCAGTCCCATATGCCCCAGACGTATCTCTTTTTATCAATGGAAGGGCCAACCGTCATTCATGGCGCCATGGGGGGATCCTCATGGGCTGATGACACCCGCGCGGGCAGGCCCATTTCATTTTTCGATGGGGCCGAGCGCCTTGCCGAATATGCCGAGCAACTGGCCGATGATGTCGTGAATTATCTTAAAGAGATCGGCACCGATAACCGCCGGGTTGCAGTGGAGTACATAAATCCCAGCATCACCCGAGCGTTCTTGAGCCGAGGACTTGAGGTCATTGATGGCGTGTTGATCAGTGAGTCAGCTCGGGTAATCAAGTCGCCCGACGAGATCAACTGTATCCGCTGGGCGGTGGCGGTTGCTGAACATGGCATCTCTCGGCTCAAGCAGGCGCTGCGACCGGGCGTCAGCGAGGTCAAGCTTTGGGGATTGCTGAACTACACAAATCTCGCCAATAACGGAGACTGGCACGAGGGCCGCATGTTGGCATCAGGGCCTCGGATTAACCCCTGGCTTCAGGAAGCATCACCCAGAGAGGTGCAGTCAGGGGATCTTGTGGGCTTGGATACGGATATGGTGGGTCCACGCGGTTATTTCGCAGATGTCTCCCGTACCTTTCTCTGCGGTCCCGCGCGCGCCACGGCGAGACAGCGCGAACTTTACCAACTTGCCTTTGAGGAGATCAGTCATAACCTTGCCCTGATCCGGCCGGGCCTCAGTTTGAGTGAATTTCAAAAACGCGCCTATGTCCCGGCCGAAGAATTTCACCAAAATGCCTATCCCTGTGTCATCCACGGGGTAGGGATGTCTGATGAGTATCCCCAGGTGAAACCTGCATTCCGGGGAGAGAATCCCTATGACGGCGTGATTGAGAAGGATATGGTCATTTGTGTCGAGAGTTATATGGGTGCGGTCGGCGAGCGCGACGGCGTTAAACTTGAACAGCAGATTCTGGTTACTAAAAGCGGTTATGAGTTGCTCTCGTTGTCCCCGCTTGAAGCGGAACTGATGGACGCTTGAGTTTTGAGTGTAGGAAAGGCACCCATTTTTGAACACTGATACATCAAAAACTACCCAAGAGGAGTTGCTTCAGGCGCTATTTGATCTGGCCAACGTTCCCGAAGGTGAGCTCAGGCAGCAGGCGTCGCAACGGCCCGCGCAGGATGCCGTTTCGGCAGATCAATTTGCCAGTCATGTCCTCTGGCTGGGCGAGGAGCCGATGTTGCCCGAGCGGAGTTACCGAGGCCTGGCAGCTGGTCAGGACTTCGGCGTGCAGATCACGGACCTGACCTACGAGATCGATCAGCAAAGCAAAGAGCATCTGGCAGCAAAAGTCCTGGAGAAGGGTCGGGTGGCTTACTGCAAGATCGCGCTCGATGCGGCCGTGCCGGTTAATCCTCAAAAGGCAGACGGAACATCTCCCGTGGTGTTGTTTCTGGATAGTGCCGGGGGCGGGATTGTTGGCATCGGCATTATCGATTTCGCACTTCGCCGCTCGACCAACATTTCCTGGCACCAAACCACGGTGGATCAGGCTGCCAGAGCACGTGTTCATAACCACCAGCCTTGCGTAGTCTGGTTTACCGGTTTGTCAGGATCCGGCAAGTCGACGGTTGCCAATGTCCTTGAGCAGAAGCTCCACAGCGAGGGGCGGCATACCTACCTGCTTGACGGCGATAACGTGCGCCACGGACTTTGCCGGGATCTCGGATTTACCGATGCTGATCGGGTTGAGAATATCCGCCGGGTCGCGGAAGTGGCAAGCCTGATGGCTGATGCAGGGCTTATCGTCATCGCTTCATTCATCTCACCTTTTGCCAATGAGCGCGAGATGGCTCGTCTCGCGGCTGGAGATATTCTTTTCGTCGAGGCATTCGTTGATACGCCGCTTTCGGTGTGTGAATCCCGTGATCCCAAGGGTCTTTACAAAAAAGCACGGGCTGGTGAGCTGAAAAACTTTACCGGTATCGACTCAGCCTATGAGGCGCCGAGCCGGCCGGAGATTACACTGCATGGTGCAGAGCACACGCCAGAAGTGCTGGCCGATCAGGTCGCAGAATATCTTTCTTCCAAGAATGTCTTTTCTGTTTAGGGAACAATAGAAATCAGGGAATAACAGAAACCATGACAGATCAATCAAAAGTAGCCCTTGTGACCGGCGCAGGTACTGGTGTCGGCAAAGCGGTTGCGCAGATGCTGCTGCAAAACGGATATTGCGTGACGCTGACGGGCCGGCGCGGTGAACTGCTGGAGGCAGCAGCCTCAGAATCCGATGCAGGGCCTGACGCTGTCTTATGTCATGCGGCAGATCTTCGTCATTCCGAAGAGGTGGATCGACTTTTTGATGCAGCTATCGCGCGCTTTGGCCGGATTGATCTTCTTTTCAACAATGCGGGTATCGGTGCGCGTGCTGTCGATGTTGATGAGCTCGAGATCTCTGAATGGCAGGCGGTGCTTGATACCAATGTGCATGGCGCGTTCCTGTGCGCCCGGCGGGCATTCGGGCAAATGAAAGCCCAGGATCCGAAAGGAGGCCGGATTATCAATAACGGTTCGATCTCGGCATACGTGCCGCGGGTCAATAGCGCCCCGTATACCGTCAGCAAGCATGCCATGTCGGGCCTGACCCGAAGCCTGGCGCTCGACGGCCGGCAGCACAATATCGCCTGCGGCCAGATTGATATCGGTAACGCCCTGACAGACATGGCGAGACCATTGGGGGAGGGAACCCGCCAGCCTAATGGCACCATATTGGCAGAACCGCTTATGGATGTGCATCATGTCGCAACGAGTGTGCTGCACATGGCTGAGTTACCGCTTGATACCAACGTGCTTTTCATGAACGTGATGGCCCGCGATATGCCTTTCGTTGGACGAGGTTAACGGGGCGTCTTGTTTCGGCCTAAATCGCGCCCGAAGTGGCTCGGTAAATCCAGTAATCAAAGGATCCAGTTATGCACTCGAACCCTTTTTCAGATGAAGAACTGAGCCGTCGGCTGGCAGCCACTCGCCAGGAAATGGCGGCGCGCGGTCTTGATCTGGTCTTGTTAAGTGCGCCGGAACATGTGTTCTATCTCACGGGATTGGATCATTGGGGTTATTTTGCGCCGCACGTGCTGATCGTGGCGGCTGAAGGTGAACTGGTGCTCGTGACCCGGGCAATGGAACACGTGGCGATTCGTAACCAGGTGCGAAACGCGACCTTCATCGGGCATTCGGATTCCGAGAGCGTAGCTGATGTTGTGGTTAAACATCTCAAAGGTGCGAGTTCCGGCAAAACGATTGGTCTGGAAGCGGCTTCTGCAGGACTGTCTTACGCGATGGGAGAGGCTCTCAAGCAGGGCATTGATGGCGCATCCTGGGTGGATATCACGGGGATGCTGGATGAGATGCGGCTGGTGAAGTCCGCCGAAGAGCAGCGTTTCATGAGAAGCGCTGCCGTTGCCTCCGACGCCGGCACACAGGCTGCAATCAATGCCATTCATGATGGCGCCAAAGAAGCCGATGTTGCAGCCGAGTGTCTTGCGGCGATGACCCGTGCGGGAGGAACACCACCCGGCTTTGGCCCCTTCTTGCGCCCGTCTCATCGCATGGCGGAGGAGCATACGACCTGGGGAGATGGTGAACATCATGAGGCAGTATTCCTTGAGATCGCGGGCTGTGTGGCCCGCTATAACGCTCCCATGGGACGGTTGGTGAATATCGGCCGGATCTCTGATGAGGATGCCGAGATGGCGAATATATGCGGCGAGGCTTTTGATGCGACGTTAAGGGCGCTCAAAGTCGGCGCCAGAGCAAAAGACGTTTACAACGGCTGGCAGTCGGTCGTGGATGCAGCGGGCATGCCTGAGTACCGTCGCCATCATTGCGGATATCTGGTTGGTATCGGCTTTCCGCCCGCCTGGACGGGCGGACCACGGGTCACGGGCCTGCGCCATGATTCTGACCGCGAGATGCGAGAGGGCATGACCTTTCATCTGATGTCGTGGTTCACTGAAACGGGTCGTGGAAACTACTTCATCTCCAATACCGTTCTGCTGGGGGCGGACGGCGCAGAGGTACTGACGACAACACCCTACGGGCCGCACATCGCACCTTAAGTCGTAGATTGATCCTCAAAGGGAAAGGGAAAGGGAAAGAGAAAGGGATCATGCGCCGCTATCGAAAAGACGAGCCGCGTGATGACCTTGAGCACTGGCCCTTTGACAAAAAGGCGTCGGACTACGTGATTGTGCAGGGCAACCCAGTTGCCTCAGGGCGCATCGATTATGTGAGTCCTGACGGTACTGCCCGACTGGGAGTGTGGCGCTGCACGGAAGGTGTCTTCGATTGCAACGAACTGGGAGATGAGCTGCAAACGATTTTGCAGGGTCGGTTGATTCTGACTTTGGAAGGCCAAGAACCCATCGAGTGCGTTCCGGGCGACAGTATCTTTACGCGTAAAGGGCAGCGGGTGAGGTGGGATATCCGGGAAACCGTCGTGAAACTGTTTCATACCTCCAATCTGGATGTCAGAGGTTGAAGCTATTTTTCTCGTCAGAGAAAATCAGGAAGTTGATGTTGAAGTCATCACACCGTGTTTTTTACGGTGCGCGATCAATTCATTGAGCCAGTCCGGATCCATCTCCGGCACTGATGACAGCAGAAGCTCCGTGTATTCGTGATGGGGCGGTGAGAACACATCGGTTTTCGGACCCTGCTCCACAATCTCACCCTGCAGCATCACCACGACGTTATCCGCGATCGCTTTGACGGTGGCAAGGTCGTGGGTGATAAACATGTACGCGAGGTTGAATTCTCTTTGTAGTCGATCAAGCAGTCTCAGGATTCCTTCCGCAACGAGCTGATCGAGGGCAGAGGTCACTTCGTCACAGATAATGAATTCGGGCTCAGCTGCCAGTGCGCGCGCGATGCTGACCCGCTGTTTCTGACCGCCCGATAACTCACCCGGATACCGGTCTATATACAAATCCGGCTCCAATTCAATCAGGGATAACAGTTCGCGTATCCGCTCTTCTTTTTGTTTCCCCCTCAGGTTGAGATAGAAACTGAGCGGTCTGCCGATGATATTGCGGATGCGTTGCCGGGGATTCAGTGCGGTATCCGCCATCTGGTAAATCATCTGCACGTGACGCAACTGATCTTTGTTTCTGGATTTGAAACTCTTCGGCAGCGCCTCACCGTTAAACTGAATTTCGCCAAGACGTGGCGGCAGCAGCCCGGTGATGACCCGCGCCGCTGTACTCTTGCCGCTGCCGGATTCGCCAACGATGGCGACAGTCTGTCCACGGTGAATCTCAAAAGTGACTTTTTTGAGGATATCTTCTTTGCCGTACCCCGCGGTAACGTTATCGACTTTCACGACCGGATTGACCTTGGTTGCGCCGGTTTCGGTCTCTTTCTTGAACGAACGGACCGCCCACAATGACTTCGTGTAGTCCATTTTGGGATCCGACATCATTTGACGCGTAGTCGATTCCTCGACGAGTTCTCCGTAGCGCAACACCATGATGCGGTCCGCCATTTGTGCTACCACAGCCAGATCATGAGAGATGTAAATCGCCGCCGTGTTGAACTCGCGAACAATGTCGCGGATCGTGGTCAGAACCTCGATCTGGGTGGTGACATCCAGCGCGGTAGTGGGCTCGTCAAAAATAATGAGATCGGGTCGGCAGGATAGCGCCATCGCGGTCATGGCCCGCTGCAGCTGCCCGCCCGAGACCTGATGGGGATAGCGGTACCCGATACCGTCGGGATCGGGAAGCAGCACTCGGCGGTAGAGATCCTTGGCATCGGCCTCTGCCTCCTGACGGTTTTTGACGTTATGGACCACCGGGATCTCGGAGAACTGGTCAATCAGTTGATGTGCGGGGTTAAAGGATGCTGCGGCGCTTTGTGCGACATAGGCGATCCGGACGCCACGCAGTTTGCGCAGTGTGGTCTCCGACTGTTCAGTAAGTTCCTGCCCGTCAAAGCGAATCGTGCCGCCACGAATGCGGCATCCCGGCCGAACAAAGTTCATCGCGGCAAGGCCGAGCGTGGATTTTCCTGCGCCGGATTCCCCGATCAGACCAAGGACCTCTCCCCGATCGAGGTCGAGATCAAGTCCTTTGATGATTTCATGCCAGACCTCATCGCTTTCGCCATCGATCTCAAGGTTACGGATTTCTAGCAGTCGGTCAGTCATTAGCTTATATGCGATGATGCGCTCTTAATGCCCATCCTTGAGGCCGCTGGACTTGTGAAGGAACCAGTCCACCAGGAAGTTGACGCCGAGCGTCAGAATCGCAATTGCAATTGCCGGCAGGACGGGGGTGATATCTCCATAAGTGATGAGCACGGCGTTTTCCCGAACCATGGATCCCCAGTCTGCCGTGGGGGGCTGAATCCCCAGCCCAAGAAAACTGAGCGCGGCAATCATCAGGAAGACAAAACAAAACCGCAGGCCAAACTCTGCCATCAGCGGCGCCGTAATATTGGGCAGAATCTCGCGAATGCACAGCCAGAAAATCCGTTCTCCCCGAAGCCTTGCTGCCTCAAAGTAATCCAGCACGACGACGTTCAGGCTGACTGCGCGGGTCACGCGAAAAATTCGAGTGGCATCCAGTGTGGCAATCACGATGACCAGGGTCGGAATCGAGGTGCCGAAAATGGCCAGCAGCATCAATGCAAAAATAAGCTGAGGAATAGCCATCAGCACGTCTACGATCCGGCTGGAGATCTGATCGAGCCAGCCGCCATAAATCGCCGCGAGCAGGCCGGTTAGGCCACCGATCAGAAAAGCGAGACAGGTGGTAATAAAGGCGATGCCAACGGTATTGCGGGCGCCGAAGAGGAGTCGCGTCAGCATGTCCCGGCCAAGACCGTCTGTGCCGAGAATGAATTTCTCACCCCAGACGTCAAACTCGGGACCAACGATCTCGGTTTCGCCGTATGGGGTCAGGATAGGGGCAAATATTGCTACGAAGCCATAAACCAAAATCACCAGGATTCCAAACTTGGCCGTAATCGGCGCTTTAATAACCTCTCGTAACGCACTTTGTAGACGCGTGCGCCGTGGCCGATTGATTTTCGGGTCCCGCGAAGTGGTTTCTGCGCCAGTCATTTTGGATGCAGGAGTCGAGGGTTGGTACAGATCGAGACGATGTCGGCGGTGAGATTCAACAGGATATAAGTGCCGGCAAAGATCATGGCGCAGGCCTGGACAACAGGGATGTCACGGTTCGAA
>WTHR01000053.1 GCA_011523045.1 Gammaproteobacteria bacterium
CTGCATCACCAACCGACCCGTCCTGCTTGCTCTCATCGGCCGGCTTTTTCTTGACACTCGCTGGGCCAAACGCCTCGAAGTGGACATCATCCTCCGGGACGCCCCACTGTGCCAGGCCCTCGGTCACGGCATTCATCATGGGCGGGGGACCGCAAATATAAAAGTCGAAATTATTTGACGGTAGCACCTGCTTAAAGAGATCAAGGCCCACCCTGCCCTGATGCTGGTAATCCACGTTAAGTTCGTCTTCCGGAATCGGATCGCTGTAGCAGACGTTAAGCTTAACGTTCCGAAATTCAGCGGCCAGACGTTCCAGGTGACTTTTCTGAACGTGCTCACGGGAATTGCGCACACCAAGAAAGAACCAGATCTCCTGTCTCGAACCCGTCTCGCATAAGGCGTTCAGCATGCTCAGCACCGGCGTAATCCCGATGCCTCCGCCGATCAGCACTACCGGGCGATTACGCGTCAGATCCAGGAAAAAATTTCCACTCGGTGCCTTGCAATCCAGAATATCCCCCTCGAAGACTTCATCGTTGAGGTAAGACGAACTCAGGCCTGGCGCCAACTCGGGCCGGTCACGTGGCGGAGGCACCTTCTTGACGCTAACCCGGAAGTAATCCTTGCCGAAACTGTCTGACAGGGAATAGCAGCGAATAACAGGTTTGGACTGGTTAGGAATGCGTAGAGAAAACGTCAGGAATTGTCCCGGGTGAAAAGGGGGCAGCGGCTTGCCGTCGTGCGGCGTCAGGTACAAGGAATGAACACCCTCCGCCTCCAACACCTTGCGGGATACCTCAAACTTTCTGATCCCATTCCAGGAATGTTCGAAAAGATCCTCTCGACGTTTTGCTTCCCGCAGAACCGCCCGGGTTTGGGATCGCAAGTACTCCCTGGCGTCGTTGAGGTGTTCTTTTTGGGTGTGAGACCGACGAACGATTCCGGTCACCGCAAAAAGAGCCTGGCCGAGCGCCGCGACCAGAATCACGGCCCCCGCAATCTGGACAAATACTGGCTGAAAGAGTCCCTCTAGCAAAACTGAGGTACTCCGAATAACGCCACACTGAATTTGTCAGACTGCATATCGTTAGAACCTGAAAAGAAGCTCTGCTCTCAGCCCCTGGCCGTCGGCCTGATCTTCATTCACTGACGCAAAACCGTCAATCTGAAGCACGGTTCTGTCCCCAAGGGCATGCTGCAATCGCAACCCCAGAGCGCCGGCAGCGGGATTGGCGCCATCGATGTGACCGCGCCCACCCAACTCCAAGACCAGTTGTGTACGCTGCTGGTTAAAGAATTTCTGATAACCCAATGCCGCCCCGTAGGAATCATCCGGATCGTTACTCAAGGCAGAGCCGTAGTTGCCCAGACCCACGCCTGCGAACAGGATGCCAACGCGTGCCAAAGGTCCACCGGCGATGGGATCTCTTGCAGCAGACGTGAAACTGTCCAACCCCAGAAATGCATTCAGGTACGCAACATCATGACTGTAAGCTGGGGTCGTGGAGCTCTCTGCAAAAAACAGGGTACCGTCAGTTGTTTTTTGGCCGGCGGGGTTGAATGCCATTGAGTGATTGACCCGAAACGCCGTGTTGTAAAGCCCAACCCGCTGAACACTGGAGGCGCCGATGTTGAAGGTATCTCCAATAGCATTCTGATTAGAACTGCCGATTGCCCAGGCGGCGTCGAGATTGAACGTCGACTTGCGAAAATCGGTTTCCGTAAACAAACCGAGCAACGTCGTTGCCCCGCCGTCAAGACTCGGCTCACGATCAATGTTGTCCCAACCAAAGAAGCCGGTAATACGCAGATCAACGATGCCGGGAAGAATGATGTTGTCGCGCGTTACGCCGACACCGTCCACGGTATCGTTGAGCATCATGCCTTCCTGGAAGAACAGCAGTTGGCGGCCTATCGAAAAACCAATATCCAGGGCTCGGCTGTCGTCAGGATCCAGATTCGGGAAGATTTCCCCAAATTCGCCCTCAACAAAGACGGTCGTGACATCTAAATCAGAGTGCCACTCACAATCGCTTCCGCTGCCACTCAAATCGCAGCCGCTGAAATCACTCCCGTCCCGCAAGGGCGAGATACCCACCAGCAAACGCTCCGTCGGCGTCATATGGACGTTGGCGAACAAATCCAAACGGTTTCGCCACTCCTCAAGCTGGTCTGTAGGCCCTCGATCAAAGTACTGCAGCGCAGTGCGATAACTGCCGAAAACCCACAGCGCCGGTGTCCAGACCGCTCCCGTGGGCAGTTCGATTCCCTCAGGAATATTGCCGGGGCCGAGAAAATCTGGTCCGACCTCGACCAGTGGGGGTGTGCGGGCTGGCAACTCATCCGGCGTCTTCATCGGAATCGGCTCATCGCTGAACTCGCTGGTTTCGGCCGCCCACGTGGGATGCCCAACGAGGAAGCAGATAGCCATCGCAACTACTCCAGCAAAGGCAGAGCCTCGCTCGACATACTTAAACATCTTTGACTATCCCGATAACAAACACGCCTTAACTACCGATCCCGACTCTTTCCTAATCAATAAACTTGAGCGATCAGTCGGCCGTCGCAA
>WTHR01000095.1:0-4702 GCA_011523045.1 Gammaproteobacteria bacterium
GTGTCTGGAAACAGTGTGCATTGGGTGTTCCGTCGGCAGCGAATCCATGCCCGAGCGCAGGCACAAAAGGATCGAAGTCGTCATTCAGTCGCGCAGCAATAAATTGACACAATTCGGCGCTGACGCCATCCTGGCCCGAAAGAAAATTTGCCAATCGAACCATCATCATCGCACGCACTACCGGACGGGGCAGCGGCTCTCCAAACGCTGCGGCCCGGGCAAGCAGGATGTTGCGGGAAATCGCATCACGCGCTTCTTTAGAAAGATCCGTCGTGCTCAACCTGCCCAGACCCGTCGTGACGCCGTAACAGGGAGCTCCCGCCTCAATCAATTCATTGAATATCCCGCGTCCCCGCTCAACGCTGGCGAGCAGTTCAGGGGCAATATCGAATCGGGCCTGTTCGTACGCCACCGCCGTGATGACGTCCCAATTAAGGTCTTCTGGCGCCTTAAGCGTAATCATGTGTAATCCAGCACCGTACCGATATCCAGGCGCTTGGCCTTTTCCAGCATGGCCCAACCCAGGGCAATATCCGACGTGGACAACCCACGATGCCAGAACAGGATCGTCTCGCTATCATTTTCACGACCAGCCAGCTCCCCTGCGCAGATGGACCCAATCTCTCCATGGATCGTTTCGCGCGTTACCTTTCCTCCATCAACGTGACGGCGCAGGCAGCCAAAGGGTCCGATCAGGCATTGCTCCCAATGATCCACCACAATCTTGTCCATGACGTCCGTGAAATCATCTTCGACAGTACTCTGGGTGCCGTAGGGAATCACCAGCGCTCCGGGCCGCACCCATTCCGTACGAAACAGCGGCTCGGGTGCTTCAAGCCGCGAAGCCTCGATCATGACGTCGGCACCTTCAAGACAGCTTTGCCAATCATCTGTCACAGTGACGGATTTGCCGAGTTCGTCTGACAAGCGTTGGCCGAAACTGTCCCGACTCTCAGGGCGCCGGGAATGAACTCGAATTTCCTCGAAATCGAAAAGATGATCAAGGAGTTTGACGTTCCAGAAGGAGCTGCCGCGTGCCCCGATATGACCAAGCACCTTTGGCTCGGAGGGCGCGAGATATTTTGCTCCCACCGCGGTCATAGCACCGGTGCGCATGTCGGTAATCGCAGTCGCATCAATAACGGCTCGAGGCACACCGGTGCGGGCATCCATCAGGGTCAGCATGCCAAACTCTGATGGATAGCCGAGTTTGTAGTTGTCGATGAAATCACCAACCACCTTTATTCCTGCAATACCGATCGGTGCGATATAGCCGCGCAGCACGTTGAAATGCCCGCGAAAGGCCGGGTCTGGCCGCAGGTGCATACGGGGTTCGATAACGGTTTCTCCCCGACCCTGCGCTGCGAGGGAATCTTCCTGAGCCTGAATGATTTCGTCAGCGGTCATCGCCAGCGCTTCGACGTCACGGGCATTCAGATAGTGCAGCGTGAGATGTTCCATAAAATCTCCAGAATCAAATAAAGCGTGTCTCAGCCACCTACTGCGGGCTTTGACTTTTTGGGAAAATGACGGGGAACTGATCCCCACTGAATGGTGCTCCGTGTTCATACGCCAGGCCAGGGAAAAATGGCGAAGTCTTGCCGGGTCTTTGAACAAACCGGGCGTCATCCCCCACCCACCGGATCGAGGTTACCCGGCGGCGCTGACTTGAGTGATTTGCGGCAGCGCCATGCAGCGTTCTGAAGTTGAATGCGATCGCGTCGCCTGGCTCCGTTGCCCAACGCCGGATATCTAAACGGTCACGATCCCTTTCAACGTCGGGTACTGACTCAGATTCATCTGCCGAATACAGATCCGTGCCGTCAAATCGGGTTGGCTTGAAGTCGACTCCCCACTTATGGGAACCCGCGACGTACTCGACGGTGCGGTCAGCAGGGACTGGGTCCACCGGGACCCAAAAACTCACCGATTGGGTGCCATCAACGATGTAATAGGGCTGGTCATGATGCCAGGGTGTCTTAACCGAATTGCCAGGTTCCTTGACCAGGACATGATCGTGGAAGACGCGTGCCGTATCCGAGCGCATCAGTTGCGCCGCGATCTTCGCCATCGGGGACTCAACCACCAACGCGCGATAACCGGAAAAATCTGCCCAAACGCAGTAGTCCTGAAAAAATTCACAGCCCTCACCCTCTTCGGGCCGATAGGTGCGTTCGCGCCAACTCGGGTTACGTTTATTTTCCTCGATGGCCTGACGCACTCCTTCTACCCAGGGTGTGAACACATCCCGAAGCACCACAACCCCGTCCGCTTCGAAAACCTCAACAACGTCATCGGCGATCAGATTTGTATTCATCTTTTCCATCTTTAATTGTGATTTCCTGGTGTTTTGTTTGCAGGCAATCCAGAAGCTTAGTACTCCATCGCAGTGCAGCGGTACAGCAGCCGTCGATGGCCCGAGAAATCATTAATCGGGTAGTGAAGCGTAAACCGGTTATCCCACATCACCAACTGTCCCTCGGTCCAGGAGATGCGGGCAGTAAATTCACAGCGGGTCATATGCTCATCCAGAAACTTCAGCAGCGGCTCACTTTCTTCTTTGGTCATCCCGACAAAGCGCGTAGCGAACATGCGATTGAGATAGATACCTTCCGCCCCTGTCTCAGGATGACGCCGAACGACCGGATGCACTGCCGTCTCTGATGGATGATCCGGAGCATCGGGACCGGAATAACTATGCACGGCCTCAAGTTTTCGCAGAAGCTGCTGCATGCCGGAACTCAGTGCGGAGAAAGCAGCCACCGTACTGGCAAAGAGCGTATCGCCCCCAACAGGCGGAAGTTGCTTCGCATGCAGCGCAGACAGATAGCCAGCGGGCTTTCGGAAAGTGACATCAGCATGCCAACAGACCCCACCGAAGAGCCGATCGCCTTCTGGCTCTTTCAGCATCTGCAACACTTCCGGCGCTTCATCGACCGGAATCACACCATCGTCGGCGTGATGCACAAAAAGGGGCCCGAACTGGCGAACAAAACTCCGCAATGCCTGCGCTGAAGCTTCCTGGGGTTCAAACACCAGCACAAGATATTTATCGAACGCTTCTTTGATAACTCGAATCAACGCGGGGTCCGACTCGCCTGATTCCGCCGTCCAGGGAAGGTTCTCAATAAACGCTCCGAACACAGGCGTGATCGGTCTTATCCGTACCGCCTTGTCAGTCAGGCCATCAGCCGTAGCCAAGGGGTCCCCCGCCGGACTTATTGTCTGAGTCATCGGTGTCATTTATTCTCCCACTAGTACTGAGCAGCGTAGCCGCGGATACGCAGGCACAGCCCACGCTTTCACTTGGCCATCCGCGCGTCATTACGGTGCATCAGTATAGGCGCCGACACAAAACAAGCAAACAGGAAATCATGCGTACTTCAGGCTCTCGACTCAACTCTGTGCGTTGTGCAACCGCTCTGACCGTCTCAGGCTGGAAAAATAACTGTGTCATCGAGTTCGATGCATCGGGGCGGATACAAAGTCTGCGGGAAGATAGCCAATCAGATGTGGATCTGGATCTTAAGGGTACGGTTATTGCGGGAATACCCAACCTGCATTCCCACGCCCATCAGAAAGTCATTACGGGGCTGACAGAGCATCGAATTGCAGGTCAGGATGATTTCTGGGGCTGGCGCGAACTCATGTATCGCGCGAACGCGCGGCTCGATCCGGGGCAGCTGCAGACGATTGCCCGATATCTGTATATCGACATGCTGCTAAAAGGATATACCTCCGTTGCCGAATTTCACTACCTGCATCATCAACCAGACGGCACTCCCTATGCCGACCTCAGCGAGATGTCGGCACAACTTCTGCAGGCTGCCTCCGAAGCAGGCATTGCGATCACACTTTTGCCGGTGCTGTACTGCCGGGGCGGATTCAAAGACGAACCGGTACAAGACTCCCAGCATCGGTTCTTCAATAATCCGGAACGCTACCTGGCGCTGCTCGAGAGTTGTCATTCGCTTTGCGCTAATAATCCAGACAGATCCCTAGGTTTCGCGGCTCACTCCCTTCGCGCTGTCTCCCCTTCATCCATGTCGTCAACCATCGAGGCGGCGGGACCCATGCTTGAAGGAGCCCCGATCCATATCCATGTTGCCGAGCAGATGCGTGAAGTCAGTGACTGCGTTGAAATAAACGGGGCAAGACCCGTGGCCTGGCTGTATGACCAATGTGACGTTAACGATCGTTGGTGCCTTGTCCACGCCACACATGTCGACCCTCAGGAGCAGACACTGCTTGCGCAAAGCCGAGCGGTCGTCGGACTCTGCCCGACGACGGAGGCCAATCTCGGCGATGGCATTTTTCCTGCAGCGGAATTGATGACCAGCAATGGGTTTCTGGGCGTGGGCTCGGACAGCCAGGTGAGCACATCCCCGGCAGAGGAGCTTCGCCTGCTCGAATACAGTCAACGCTTCAGTCTTCAGCGCCGAACGGTGCTGGTGCCGGACGAAGCCGGCAGCAATGGCCGAGCATTAACCACCGCAGCAATTATTGGGGGGAATCGTGCTCGGGGTGAGTCACTCGCCGGACTGCAGCCTGGCGCTCGGGGAGATCTTGTTGAAATTGGATCAGATCACGTTGAATTTGCAGGACGCTCACCCGATCAGATTCTCGATACCTGGATTTTTTCAGGGCCCGATAACCCCGTGCAAAACGTGGTTGCCGGAGGCAGGCATGTTGTTCATGATGG
>WTHR01000095.1:4802-9513 GCA_011523045.1 Gammaproteobacteria bacterium
CCGATAACCCCGTGCAAAACGTGGTTGCCGGAGGCAGGCATGTTGTTCATGATGGCGTCCATCCAGCGATGGAGAGTGCATCGCGCGCATACCGGGAAATGGTGAATGCTCTCGATCTGAGCTGACCGTTCCGCCTTGCGCAACCTCAACAGGGGAACCCACTATCGTGAAGACCGTTAATCTGATTCCGGGTCAGGTGACACTGGATCAACTCCGGGAGATTGGGAAGGAGCCAGCCAAGGTGTCGCTCCCTGAAGACGCCTGGCACCAGGTTCGCCAGAGCCACAACGCCTTGAACGCGGTTGTGCAGCGCGGCGCGCCGGCCTATGGGATTAATACAGGCTTTGGCAAACTCGCGAAAACTCAGGTGGATAACGCTGATCTGTCCACGCTGCAACATAACCTGATCCGCTCCCATGCTGTCGGCGTGGGCCAGCCGCTGGGTCTTGAGATCACCCGGCTGATCATGGTCCTGAAACTCTTGAGTCTCGCACGGGGATATTCTGGTGTCCGTCCGGAGGTGATCGAGCACTTCATTTCGATGGTGTCGCATGACATCCTGCCCGTCATTCCTGAAAAAGGATCCGTGGGCGCCTCGGGAGATCTCGCACCGCTTGCCCACCTGTCTCTCGCGCTGATCGGCGAAGGAGAGGTATTTTTGCAGGGTCAACGCATCTCGACAGCAGAGGCCTTGCAGTCCGCAGAATTGGATCCGCTGGTCCTCGAGGCCAAGGAAGGGCTTGCACTGCTAAACGGCACGCAGGTGTCTGCAGCGCTCGCGATTGACGGTCTATTTTCCGCCGAACAAAATCTTGCCAGCGCCATGGTGATCGGAGCCATCTCGGTAGATGCCGCACTCGGCAGCTATGTGCCTTTCGATGCCCGCATTCACGAGGCCCGAGGGCAGTCGGGGCAGACGCGGGTGGCGGCCATCTACCGGACACTGCTTAACGACAGCGAACTCAACTGGTCGCATGCCGACTGTGATCGTGTTCAGGATCCTTACTGTCTTCGCTGTCAGCCGCAGGTGTTGGGCGCCTGTCTCGATCAGCTCGATCATGCCTCGCGGATTCTTTTGCGCGAAGCAAACGCCGTTTCCGATAACCCGATTCTGTGTTCAGAAACGGGTGATGTCCTGTCAGGCGGAAACTTCCACGCGGAACCCGTGGCACTGGTTGCCGACAATATTGCTCTCGCAATTGCTGAGACCGGCAGTTTGTCTGAGCGACGGATCGCCATGCTGGTCGATGCCAGTATCAGTGAACTGCCGCCCTTTCTGACCCGAAATGCCGGGCTGGAATCGGGCTTCATGATCGCCCATGTCACCGCCGCAGCTCTGGCATCCGAAAACAAGAGCCTTGCCCACCCCGCCAGCGTGGACAGTCTTCCCACATCGGCAAACCAGGAGGATCACGTCAGTATGGCCACTTTTGCCGCGCGCCGACTCCAAGACATGAACAAGAACACTCTGCAGATCCTGGCCGTCGAATATCTCGCCGCCTCTCAAGGGATCTCCCTGCGCCGGCCTCTGACTTCTTCAACTCAGGTGGAGTCCGCGTACGAACTGCTCCGCGCACACGTGCCGGAATATGCCCAAGACAGGGTGTTTTATCCCGATATAGAAAAATCGGCCTCAATTATCAATCAGGGCCAGTTGGCAAAGCTTCTGCCCAAGCAACCGCTGGATACGGACCCACAAATACATTGAAGGATTGACGCGAGTAACTTTAAAAACCTATGAATCGAATCCTCAGCATTGCCCAGGTCGGCCACCCGGTCCTGCGCGAACCCACAGCAGAACTTAGCGCCGAGATGCTCCAGAGCGCTGAGATGCAGCAATTCATTGATGATCTGATCGCGACCATGCGCGCTGCCAATGGAGCAGGCCTTGCTGCCAATCAGGTGTATCAATCCCTTCGAATCTGCGCGATCGAGGTACGCGATAACCCACGCTACCCTTATCGTCCGAATATTCCCCTCACGGTTCTGGTGAATCCCGTACTGACGCCGGTAGGCGATGCCATGTTCGAGAACTATGAGGGCTGTCTCAGCGTCCCCAATCTGCGCGGAAAAGTGCAACGCCACTGCGAAATAGACGTCAGCGCTCTGGACCGGCACGGCAATCCGATCAATGACCGCGTCAAGGGGATGACTGCCGCCACCTATCAGCATGAGGTGGATCATCTGCTCGGCAAACTGTTTCTAGACCGGGTGGAGGACTCAACCAGTCTCGTCACCTGGGACCACTTTGAGCGCTATCACCGGGCCCAGGTCGCCGAAAACGTCCAGCAACTGGTAGCCCGATACGGCAGTTGAAGACATCCGCACTCCCATTAACCTTCATTACTGATCTCGATCCGATCTCGACAAACTGACATGACTCAAAATCGATACGCACCTGAACGACATATCCAGGCTCCCAAGGGACCCCAACTGCAGTGTAAGCACTGGAGCACCGAAGCGCCCATGCGGATGCTGATGAATAATCTGGATCCTGCGGTGGCCGAAAACCCGGCAGAACTTGTTGTGTACGGCGGCGTCGGGCGGGCAGCCCGGGACTGGGACAGTTTCGACCGAATCGTGGTGTCTCTCAAAACACTTGAAACGCACCAGACACTGCTTGTGCAATCGGGCAAACCTGTCGGGGTTTTTGAAACCCATGAGCAGGCACCCCGAGTCCTGATCGCCAACTCCAACCTCGTGCCCCATTGGGCGACGCTCGAGCATTTCTCAGAACTCGATCAGCGCGGTCTCATGATGTACGGACAAATGACCGCCGGTTCGTGGATCTACATCGGCTCGCAGGGAATCGTTCAGGGCACCTTTGAGACCTTTGCCGAAATGTCGCGCCAACACTTCGGGGGCTCACCCAAAGGCCGATGGATTCTTACCGCCGGGCTCGGCGGCATGGGAGGCGCCCAGCCGCTTGCCGCCACCATGAGCGGTTACTCAATGATTGCCGTTGAATGCAATCGTCAATCAATTGAGTTTCGACTCAAAACGCGTTATCTGGACGCATGGGCCGACAACATCGACGATGCCCTGCATCTTGTTGAAACCGCCCACGGCGAGGGCAGACCAATATCAGTGGGGCTGTTAGGCAATGCCGCCGAGATCTATCCCGACCTGGTCGAGCGTTCCAGATCGGATCCGCGCTATCAGCCTGATGCTGTGACAGATCAGACCTCGGCCCACGATCCGCAGAACGGCTATATGCCCGCGGGCTGGTCGATGGAAGAATGGACCGAGCGACGACGCACTGATCCCAAATCCGTTGCACAGGCCGCGAAAGCCTCCATGGCCGTTCAGGTCAAAGCCATGCTCGACTTTTGGGACCGGGGCATACCGGTGGTGGACTATGGCAATAACATCCGCCAGATGGCGCAGGAAACCGGCATTGCCAATGCCTTCGACTATCCCGGCTTCGTTCCTGCCTATGTTCGACCCCTCTTCTGCCGGGGGATTGGCCCTTTCCGCTGGGCAGCCCTGTCGGGAGATCCCGAGGACATTTACCGCACGGATGCCAAAGTCAAAGAGCTGATTCCCGACAATCCGCAACTGCATCAATGGCTGGACATGGCGCAGAAAAGAATCTCTTTCCAGGGAATGCCGAGTCGGATCTGCTGGCTTGGGCTGGGTGACCGTGACCGCGTGGGCAGGGCCTTTAACCAGATGGTGGCAAGCGGCGAACTCAGCGCGCCTGTCGTCATTGGACGGGATCACCTCGACAGCGGCTCGGTGGCCAGCCCCAATCGCGAGACTGAGCAGATGAAAGATGGCTCTGACGCCGTGTCAGACTGGCCGTTGCTGAATGCGCTGCTGAATACCGCCTCTGGGGCGACCTGGGTGTCTTTTCATCACGGCGGTGGTGTCGGTATTGGCTTCTCCCAACATGCCGGTCTCGTTATTCTGGCCGATGGATCAGAATCTGCAGATCAGAAGCTGGCTCGAGTGCTCTGGAATGACCCTGCCACAGGCGTCATGCGTCACGCTGATGCGGGCTATGAGGAGGCGATTGACTGCGCCCGAACCCATGGGCTTAACCTGCCCAGTATCGGCAAGTAATTGCCGATACTGAAATCGTTGTCTGATGGATTCCGGTCCGTCACCAACAATCAGAAGGGAGATGGTGAGTAGTCTGGACTTGACCTGATCACCAATGGGCTCCGGCGTTGACCTGCACATCTTCCATCGTTAGGGCAGGGGACAACTCTGAGCACAAAAAGGAGACGAGTTCCGCAATCTCCTCCGATTGCACCAAACGATTTTGCGGATTGGAGGCTGCGATTTCTGCTCTTTGGGCTTCAAGGCTGAGACCGGATCGATCAGCCATAAGTGCAATACTGTTCCGCAGCATCTCCGTCTCCACCCAGGTCGGACTGACTGAAGTACAGGTCACGCCTCTGGCTGCTCCCTCCAATGCCACGGCTCTCGTGAGCCCCAGCAACCCTGCCTTGGATGCGCAATAGGCAGCATGCGTGGACACGGCCGTATTCGCAGCCGTCGACGCAATATTGACGATGCGACCCCAACCGCCCGCCAGCATGCTCGGCAGGCACGCGCGGATCGTCTTGAAGGGGCCGTTGAGGTTGGTCTCAATCACAAGATTCCAGTCCTCATCACTGTGGTCACATACCTCATGATGAACCGAAACCCCTGCCGCGTTCACCAAAATATCAGGTTCCCCGTGGCGCGCTGTCACCCAATCCAC
>WTHR01000034.1 GCA_011523045.1 Gammaproteobacteria bacterium
CGAGTCCGATAACGATGGCATTGTCAGCGGCAAGCATCAGGTCGACCAGGATGACCTGAATCAACGGCCAGAATTGTTCGGGACTCATGGAGGCCTTTGGAAAGTTCGGCGGGAACCCGCCGTGATCGGTAATGGGTGGTTGCGCGGTATTATACGAGTGTGAAAAATTCAGAACGAGTCCGGGCGGCGGTGCTCGTTGGTATCCACTTCTTTGAAATCGCCGTAGCCGAAAATGACACCCGATACAGTTAAGACTGGAGTACTGAAACAATGACCAAATCCCCAAAGACCATTGCGGCTTTTGATTGGGCGGATCCGCTGGCGATGGACGATATGCTGACGGATGAAGAACGATTGGTCCGCGACTCCATCCGCCGTTTTTGTCAGGAGGAGTTGCAGCCCCGCGTGCTCGAGGCTTTTCGGGAGGAAAAAGTCGATCGCTCTATCTTTCCCCGTATGGGTGAGCTTGGGCTGCTCGGCTCCACCATCGATGGTTATGGCTGTGCTGGACTGAATTACGTTTGCTATGGGCTCGCTGCGCGAGAGGTGGAGCGGGTGGATTCAGGCTATAGATCCATGATGAGCGTTCAATCCAGCCTCGTTATGTATCCGATTTTTGCCTATGGGTCTGAAGAGCAGCGTGAGAAGTATTTGCCTCGGCTTGCCACAGGCGAGTCTGTAGGGTGTTTTGGGCTGACCGAGCCCGATCACGGTTCAGACCCCGGAGGTATGAAGACCCGGGCCCGGTCGGTTGATGGCGGCTACCAGATCAGCGGGGCCAAGATGTGGATCACCAATTCGCCGATCGCGGATGTCTTTGTCGTTTGGGCGAAAGATGATGAAGGTGTGATCCGGGGGTTTATTCTGGAGCGGGAGATGGAAGGACTCAGCACGCCCGCCATTGAGGGAAAGTTTTCGTTGAGAGCCTCTGTGACGGGTGAGATCGTCATGGAGGATGTTTTCGTGCCGGCTGAGAATATCCTCCCCGAAGTCAGCGGTTTGAAGGGCCCCTTCGGCTGCCTTAATCGCGCGCGTTACGGAATCTCGTGGGGCGCGATGGGCGCGGCGGATTTTTGCTGGCACGCTGCGCGCAACTACACCCTGGAGCGGGAACAGTTCGGCAGACCCCTTGCGGCAAACCAGCTGATTCAGAAAAAACTTGCCGATATGCAGACAGAAATCACACTCGGCACCCACGCTTGTCTTCGACTCGGACGCCTGTTTGATGAAGGGCGCGCGGCCCCGGAAGCGATCTCGCTGCTCAAGCGCAATAACTGCGGCAAGGCGCTCGAGATTGCGAGGACGGCGCGGGACATGCATGGCGGTAACGGGGTCTCGGATGAGTACCACGTGATTCGCCACATGATGAATCTGGAAGCGGTCAACACTTACGAGGGGACGCACGACGTTCACGCGCTGATTCTCGGGCGCGCCCAAACCGGTCTTCAGGCATTTACCGGCTGATCCATGGGTGCGCTGTCACACATACGCGTTCTTGATCTCAGCCGGGTGTTGGCCGGCCCTTGGTGCACGCAGATCCTGGCCGATCTTGGCGCTGATGTCATCAAGATCGAGCGGCCGGGCAGCGGGGACGACACCCGGCAATGGGGCCCTCCTTTTGCTTCCGTTGATGGAGGTGGAAACGAGGAGTCCCTATATTTTCTTGCGACTAATCGGGGCAAGCGCTCAATGACGCTGGATCTCTCAGATTCCCGAGGTCAAAAGGTCGTGCATGAGCTCGCGGCACATTGCGATGTCGTCGTCGAGAATTTCAAGGTTGGCGCCCTCGCGCGCTACGGTCTCGACTACGAGACGCTTAAAGGAATTAATCCTAGCCTCGTCTATTGCTCCATCACCGGGTTTGGCCAGACTGGGCCGTACGCGGACAGGGCCGGCTATGACTTTATGATCCAGGCGATGGGCGGCCTGATGAGCGTGACCGGAGAGGCCGAGGAGGTTGCCGGGACTAATCCCCAGAAGGTGGGTGTCGCGATCGCCGATCTCGTGACCGGCCTTTACTCCGCCAATGCCATCCAGACCGCACTGATTCATCGCGAACGTACGGGTCAGGGGCAATATATTGATATGGCGCTTCTCGACTGTCAGGTGGCGATTCTTGCGAATCAGGCCATGACTTATCTCGCGGCCGGACAAACGCCTGTGCGAATGGGAAACGCCCATCCCAACATCGTGCCTTACCAGGTTTTTGAGACCCAGGATGGGCACATCATTCTGGCGGTCGGTAACGACGGTCAGTTCCGGCGTTTTTGCGAGCTCGCAGACCAACCCCACTTGGCCCAGGATCCCCGCTTTGTTGCCAACCGGGGTAGGGTGAAGCACAGAGCACAGCTTATTGAAGCGCTTGCGCTGTTAATGAAGAGCAAAAATACGGACGACTGGCTGAATCTGCTGGAGCCGGAGGGTATCCCCTGCGGACGCATCAACAGCATCGATGAAACCCTCAACGATCCTCAGGTCATCCATAGACAGATGAGGACCCAGGCGCTGCACTCGTCCCTCGGAGAGATCA
>WTHR01000069.1 GCA_011523045.1 Gammaproteobacteria bacterium
TCTACGGACTGCTTCAGAAGCGTGACCCACGCCTCACAGAAGCACTTTCACAACCCGATGCGATGACGATTCCCGAAAACGGGCTATCGGGCCCGGCTTTTCGCGCCGAATGTTCAGGGCCGGTCTTTTTCGAGGAGTCTGGAAGACTTCGGATGCGTTATACCGCTCGAAAGCATAACGTTATCTGGAAAGCGGATGCCCTTACGCAGGAGGCTGTCGCCGTCCTGGATGAGATCCTGAACGGCTCAGGTGACCTGATCGTTCGCCGCTCTCTTGAATCAGGCGAAGGTCTGATCTGTGCCAATGTCCCGCACCGAAGGGACGCCTTTATTGACTCGCGCTGCGTCAGCGAGCGAAGGCTTATGTACCGTGGCCGGTACACCAGCCCCCTTCGGACCTGACCGGAAGATCGATTGTATGCTTTGGATTAGCGAACTCATCTTACAGAACCAGCCGTCCACTTTCGCGGAACTGGCTTCGCTGGTACGCCAGAGAGCACGCGAGGGCGATCGCTTTTTGCGCATGGACGTCAAGCCGCCCTATCCCGATACCCCAGAGAACTGGGAAGACCGACTGGAAGCCGCATTCACCAGCACGGTGGATCCCAACGAGCCAGTCCAGGAATCATGAAATACCTCGGCGACACTTTCGACCTTGGCGCTGAATCACAGCAAGACGCAGCGACCTCAACCGCCGCCTTCGAGGCGCAATTGGCAGCAGTTCAGGACCGTCTCGGCGAACGCGAGATCGAGCTGGAATCCCCTCAGTGGCGAGAACTCGCCCTGCAGGAAGGCAGGCTGTTGGTCGCCCTTGAGCGTGGACCCGAAGCGTGGCAGAGCGGCCGACGTTGTTTCGACCGTTTTTGCGATGCCCGTCTGTGGGAAGAGGCGATTGAGGCGGCACGTATCATGTTCCAGTCTGGAGAGCAGGACGCGCTCGTCGCGCTAGGGCACGGAGTCTGGCTGGCAGTCACTTTCCCGGTAGACCCTGAACTCTCCGTCGCTCTGCTGCAGGACATCATTGAGGAAACGCCGGACGACTCAGACGGCGCAGCTGTAGCCGCAGCCACCGCTGCCTATGTGGTCGATCTTCGAAGCGAAGGTAAGGAATACGACTCATTGTCTTTTTTTACGAACCAAATGCTGGGAACGGTGGCCCGACGCCATAGCGGCATCGAGGATCAGCAGGCATTCGATCAATGGATAGAGCGACTCGAACTTAATGATCCTGCGTGCTTTTTGCCCCGACTGCGTAACGTTGTAGATGTGCTCGTCCAGGATGACTGGTGGATTGATCGCGAGGCAATCCAGGCCTCCCTGCCGGTTCAGTGATCCAAACACTCTCCATGCCGACCTTCTGGCAAGACACTCCCGTCGCGAAAGCGCCCACCCTGTCGCAGGCTGCTGTGGATCTCGTCTTCAAAACGAAAGGCCGGCAATTGCCGGCCGATCACGCCTGGGCCTTGAGCCAGGCCGTTACGCAACTGTTGCCCTGGCTTAAAGAAGAGCCTGCCGCCGGGATCCACCTGATTCACGGCGCCCAATCGGGAAATGGCTGGCAACAGCCAGACGATACCGGTGTGATCGAGTTGTCCGGGCGTACCCGCTTTGTGCTTCGCCTGCCCAAAGAGCGCATTGAGGACGCACGGGCACTGACGAATCAAACCATCGAGTTTGACGGACATTCCGTAACCCTGCTGGAGGGCCGATCGCGGGCACTGACTCCCTTTGGTACCGTCTTGGCCAGGCATATCAGAGTGACGGATACGAGTAAAGATGAGTCTGACTTCCTGGAAGAAGCGGCACGGGGGCTGAACCGTCTTCAGATCGCCCCGACGAAGATGCTGTGTGGACGCCTTCACCGGTTTACGCTGCCCACCGGCCCGATGCTGACCCGAAGTCTCTTGATCGCCGACCTGTCTCTGAAGGATTCTGCCCTCGTGCAGCACCATGGTCTCGGGCCTGACCGTCTCCTCGGATGCGGGATTTTTTTACCCCATAAAAGTATTGCTGCCGTGCACACCCCTGTCGATAGCGACGGCGAGTAATGATGTCCTTGAACCCAGATAACGCCCACAGGAGCCAACATGTCCATCGAAGTTGACGGAAACACCATCGCCACCACCGAAAGCGGTTTTCTCGAAAATCCGGATGACTGGACTGAGTCTGTCGCCAAGGCAATGGCCAACGCCGAAGAACTGGAACTAAATGAACAGCACTGGGATATCATCCGGTACTTGCGTGACGAGTATTTTTCCAATAACGGAAATCAACCTAACAACCGAGCCTTGCTAAAAGAAATGAGTTCACGTTGGGGCCACAAGGTCAGCAACAAGGAACTCTTTGAGCTGTTCCCGGGTAACCCCAGTAAACAGGCCGGCCGGCTGTCAGGTCTTCCCGAAAGCATGCGCAAAGGCGGATACTGAATCCGGTCTCGAGCCATACTGCACCACACGATTTTTTATCACCATCAGGAGTAACGCCCATGAGCGAAAAACAGGAACTCATCCGCAAGATGCTTCAAATGCAAAAAGACTTTATTGCCCAAGAGCAGCAGGGAGGCATCGACCCCAAGGATTACTTTGCCCCTGAGGGCGGGCATCCGCTGTCGGGCTTTCGGGAATCCTATGCAGATCTCGCCACGCAGGTGGTAGACCTGGCGCACGAGGAAAAAGGTTCCAAGCGCTAGGGCGTCGGTGCGCCACTCTTGCGGGAGTTTTCAGGCATTTGTGAGTCGCCTTCCCGCCAGTCTCTTGCACCGTGATGCACGGGCGCAACGATTATGAAAACACGAATACGCGACCGCTGGCGAAATCCCGACCAGCAGCAATCAGCCGAGAAAAACGGCGAAGCCCTGGGATATGTCTGCTGGCAACTGGCGTTGACTGCCGCGCGTAACCTGCATGCGGAAGATTTCGTTTACCAGGATGATATGCAGCGGGTCGCTGTCATACGCGAATACCTGATCTTTCTGGTGCATGCCGCAGATCGCCTCGCCTTCAACGACCTGGATCCGACGGACCGTGCAGCCTTCGTTCCGGCCCTCGCCCTTGCTTGCGCGCGACAGTTTCACCGCAATGCCGTCGAAGTACTTGGCAGCGGCGACTTCCAGGCGCAGTTCATCGAGACCCTCAACCGGCGCAATGGGCACTACGGTGAATGCTCTTTCGGCGAGGAACTGCCGGGCTACGCGCTGCTGCGGGCATTCAGCGACCACATCCAGGCGATTATGGGCAATGATCAGACTAACCGCTGGGTCATGGATCAGGTGATGGATATAGACGGGCCGGACGTCGTCAGGCAGTTGGCAAAATCCATGTCGAATCTGCACGCCGATAAAACTGCGGGCGCAAAAACCTCTTCGGCCTGAAGACAGGCCATCTATCGGGGTCGGTCTTCAGAAATTAATTTTCTTTCCAGTCGGCCGCGCTGTCAGTCGTCTGGTTCTGGCCGTCCTCATAACCTGCCGAGTAGGCATCCGTGACGCGCTGCTCTTCCCGTTCCGGATTACCGAGAAATCCCCCGGCCCAGCCCTGGACATAATCCGGATTCACACCCATCTTCTCAAGTTTGTCGATGGTTTCATAATAGACGGTATTCATGATTCTCTCCGCGCTCTTGGCGAGGTAACAAGGAAGTCACGCAGATAATATTACCCGCCGAGTCCCTGGATCGGGATATCCCCGTTGGGTGGGTCATCCTCTGTCGAATACACCATGCAGCTTGCCGACGAAGATACGCTACGACTGAACGTGCTGGCGACCACTGCGCTGGCTATCCGAATCGATGAAAAAACGATGTGTGTCGAGGCGTTAACAGAACACCAAACCCACCGCATCGAACTGAAGCCCACAGGCCATCCCGATCGTTATCTTCGCGCGGTGCGGGAAAACCTCTCGGTACTGGCACTCGGCACGCCGGGCGGATATCCGGTCTTTATCCGACGCTGGACTCGTACTGGCGCCCTCGAAACAGAGCGTCTGGCGGGACTGCTGCGTCTGGGCGAGGCAGAAGCCGTTGTGGCCGTAGCCGCTTCGCCCAATCTGGATGATGAACTGGCACGGCGCGCTTGGTGGTGCCTGCCCACCGCTGAAGTCGCACGCCTGATGCTCTCACATCCCGATGTGGCTAACGGCAGCATCGGACCCGAGCTGAGCCAATTCTTACTCGACCATCTTCCCTTTGAAGACACCAGCCGGAGCATCATTGATACCGTAAAACTGCTGCTTTGCTCGAGACTGCTTAATGAGGAAGAAAGCGGTCGGCTAAGGGCCCGAGCGGAGAATCACGTCGCCTGCATGGTCGGCTTCCTGAGTGCAGGACCCAACTACCTGTGTGCGCCTGAAGCCGCGCCCCGCTTTGATACAGAATCGGGCAACGATGCTCTTATGGAGCAGTTACTGCAGCACGCCGGCTCACCGCAGGGTCAAACATTCCTGCGGTGTGCACAACAGGCCCTGGAAAAAGCCATCGATATGGACACCGTGGTCGATACGCTCAATGCCCTTGGCGATTACGGTAAACCACTTCGCGGTGAAACGGTTCTGCCCCGATCCGTACAGGACTTGCGGCAGATCGTTGAGTCCCTGACCAACTCGTCAGGCACCGCTCTTGATTCAGATGAGGTAGCGGCAAATCAATCAGCAAAAAACCCAGATCGTCAATCTGCGCTTATTACTCTGAGTCTTTGTGGGGAGCCTCTGGTCGCCCCGTTTTTTGCTAAAAGTGATGCTGTCGGCAGCCTGATGCGCAAGAAGCTCGAGCCCGTTCTGGAGCCGGTCTTTGCTGCCCTTGAGACCTTGATGAAACAGAACTGAAGGAGATCAGGACATTTCCCTCAGGAGGCAACCGTCAGGGCGAAGAATGATCTGTGTGCAAAAACAAGGCGTGCTTAGGCCACGAAACCCGGATTGCCTCTAATCCCCTTAACCCTCGGGATATTGGGCGTTACGTCGCGGATGACCTTGCGATCACGCAGATACTCCGCCACCACATCCCAGATATCCGGCAGATCATCAGGCTGCGGATTGACACTGGCCCAGCCCGCGACCTTATACGTCCGGCCAGGGTCGAGCGGCTTGCCGTTCAGCTCGAGGTCAGACAACCGTTCGCCAATCGGGGCGCCTGGGTCAATGGCATAGCGAAGACCGCCCACCCGCACCATGTCTCCCCCCATCTGATAGTAAGGGTCCGGATTGAACAGGTTGTCGGCGATGTCCTCGAGCACCAGTTTGATCATCTCGCCGGTCATCTCGTTCAGTGTCGACTTGGGGTAGGTGATACCGGTCTGATCCATCAGCCGTTCAACCGTAATCGGATCACCGGGCAACAGGCTGGTGCCCCAGCGGAAACCTGGTGAAAAAGCGATATCCGCGCCCCGCACTTCCATCAGGGCATCCACGATCACCTGGTCGAAACTGCCGATAAAGTTGCCACGGCGATACAACGTCGTCTCGGTCGTCGCGAGCTCGGTCTCAAGCTGCTGCTTGAAGGGCTCGCGAACGGTCTCGATAAATGAGGCCATCTGGGGGTCAGGCGGCAACAGGTTGGCAAAAATCGGCAAAAGCCGGTACTGGTAGTCGGCTACCCGGCCGTCACGCACATCGAGATCCATCACCGACAGGAATTTGGCATTCGAACCTGAGTTAACCACCAGCGTCTTGCCGCCCGCGTTATCGACAAGACTGGGCTTGGGCATCCCGTCGTGTGTGTGCCCGCCAAGAATGACGTCGATGCCGCTGACCCGACTCGCCAACTTGAGATCCACATCCATGCCGTTGTGGGAGAGCAACACCACAACCTGAGCACCATCGGCACGCACCGCATCCACCATCTCCTGGCACTGCTCGTCACGGATACCGAAACTCCAGTCCTCGAGCATGTAGCGAGGATTGGCCAACGTGGTATAGGGAAAAGCCTGCCCGACGATACCGACCGGGATGCCGTTCATCTCCCGTATCGTGTATGGCTTGAATACCTGTCCAGAATCCTCATCATATGCCGGCTTGCCCTCGAAGGAGGCATCCTCCGTCAGCATGATGTTCTGTGCAAGGAACTCAATCGGGGAGAGGTGTTCATCCACGATCTCACGAACCCGGTCCATGCCGTAGGTGAATTCCCAATGCCCAGTCATGATATCCACCCCGAGCAGCTTGCAGGCATCCACCATGTCCTGGCCGTGGGTCCAAAGCGCGGTCGCCGACCCCTGCCATGTGTCGCCTCCATCCAGCAACAGGCTGTTGGGCCGTGACGCCCTTAACTGCTTCACCAACGTTGCCAGATGAGCAAAACCCCCGACCTTGCCGTACTTTCTTGCCGCAGCTTCGAAATCCAGAAAAGTAAAGGCATGTGCCTTGGCAGAACCAGAGGCAATATCAAAGTGATCCAGAAAATGCTCGCCCACCACATGCGGCGGTTTGCCCAACGCGTCACCAATGCCGATATTGATGCTCGGCTCCCTAAAATAAACCGGCATCAGTTGTGCATGGCAGTCAGTGAAATGCATAAGCGACAGATTGCCAAAAGCGGGCACATCGTACTCAACTCCCGAATCTGCAAAGACGCGGCCATTGACTGCCATACCGGCAGCACCGGCCATCGCCAACAGGCGCATGAATTCCCTGCGGTTAAGACTCATCTCGACACCTCTAACTCTTAATCAGTAAAACGATTGGCGCTTAGACGCATTCAACCGTCTTGCATAAATGACTGGCACATACGTCAGCGCGGCGGCAGATCTTGATCGCCTCTTGTGCTTTAAGACAAAAAAACCCGGCCGTTAGGCCAGGTTTTTTTGTTTCTGTTCCAACACGGGCTGAAACTTGTCTGCTTCAAATCCCCGTCAGACAGTCAATGGATTACTGGCGCTGGCTCGGCACCTTCAAAGGAATCCCGGTGTTCATCACCGCCTCGTAAAACTCGAGCGCCTTGTACTCCTCACCCTGTGCTTTGAAGGGATGAGCACGGACCTGCTTGTTGCAGCCACCATAGCGGCGATGGATGGTGCCCCAGGGCTTTCCTGCCACCTGCCACTTGGTCCGCCAGACCGGGAATCCGACACCGTGACCCAATCCGGCACTCAAGACATCGCCGCGAACCATGTTGCCAGCATTGTGAACATGACAGTCAGCGCATGAGAAGTTCAGCTGACCGCGCTTCGCCCAGTAGAACTGCCGTCCTTTTGCATATAGTGCCTGTGCGCCCGGATCTGAAAAATCTATCGCCACTCTCTCGCCATTAAATTGGGATCGGTAGTGCGCCACCAAACGGGCCATCTTGGCCCTTTTGACGTTCTTGATCGGATCCTCGCCATTGGCCTTGAGACATGCATTGATGTCACCCACGATAGTGCGAAGGTCACCGGTTGCTGCATCGAACACAGGATACGTATTGCCTGGCGCGAGATCGCAGTCGTTCAGCGATTTGCCGTTAGCGAAAGGCATATTCCACTCCTCAGCAGCCTTTTCCATCTCCGGCTCATAAGGCGGAAATTCCATCGCCAACTCCCAGTTGGCACGGCGATGCGCGTACTGCGGCAGGGCGTTAACACCATCCTGGAAATCCTCGATGGTCAGGCCCGGAAAGCGCTTCAGGAAGTAGCCCTGAAATGCCTCGATATCCTGCTGGATCTCCGATTCGGAGATGGCTTGCACAGTTGATACACCTACCAAGGCGATCCCCGCAGCCAGTGCCAGTGAAATCAATTTCTTCATCTTTTTCTTCTCCTCAAATCGCTACAACTAAACCAGTTACGCCAGTGGGTGGATATTCACATTAGGAACTCATCAACGGGTTTCGTTTTATTTGACAGCCTTCTCCGCGCTGTCACTTTCTCCCTTGTTATCCACCCAACTGACGGTAACTGTATCACCGGGTTTTGCATTAGGAATGCCTACACCTATTAGAGGATTTTTCGAGACACCGGTCCCCAGATTTGCTTGCGCAACCACTTCCCCGTTAACTGCAAATTCCATGTTTTCAATAAAATGCTCGGGAATCTTGTTACCCGTTTTTTTATCTTTGCGCAGACCCGTTTCCATCGGGTGTTTCGCCAGGACCATCACCTCGTAGCCCCCGCTTTTGCTTTTTTTGATTTTCATCTTGGTTGATGCCATCACACTTCTCCTGCTTAATTCTGCCGAGTTAGCCGCCGCAGCCGCCGACGGTCACTTTGATTTCCTGAGACGCCACATAGAGCTTTCCCCCAGCCTTTACATAGCAGTGCACCGGAGAGGTTTGACCCATTTTGATCCGCGTACTATACAAACCGCCACCACCGTCTGAGACCCTCAGGGAAGTGGTATAAGGCCTTGGGTTCTTAATCGCACAAATTGCGATTCCTTCGACTCCCGTCAAAGAAGTCATCACCTTGATAGGGACAACCGCACCGTTTTCGGCCTGCAGAGGCGCTTTGATCGATACCTGATCGCTCTCTTCAGCATCAGAAGTGCCGAAAAATGCGTTAAGCGCATCAGCTTCCGTCTCGGACTCAAACGCCGCTTTTGGCCACGCGGCAGCAAGAACACTCTTGGGAGTAAGCATGCCAGCACCGGCAGCAACCGCAAGGGTGCCAGCCGCCAGTGAGCCTTTTAAAAAGATTCTACGTTTCATAACTGTTGCCTTTACTAAATGAATGAATCGGATTTTTATCGTTATCTTGTCGTTACTGCTCTTTTGTCTTTATGGATATCGATCGATCGGCGAATGCGCTGGGCTAAAGGGCCAATCGCCTGAATACCTAGATCGAGAGCAGCCAATCGACCAACAGGTCAATATCTTCTTCGCTGATCAGTTTGTGCTTGCCGAAAGGCGGCATCGACGTCATGGGATTCTTTTCAGTCGGATCCCAGATGTGGGCGCGGAGATCGTCGCGGTTAGGATAACGCGCTGCCATCGCTACCAGCGGCGGTGCAATATTGCCGCCTGTCGGGAAGCCTTCCGGCCAGGGGTTCACCATAGCCTGGTGACAGGCCAAACAGTTGCCGCCTCTACGGTTTACTGCAACGCACCAGCCCTTGATGATGTTGTCTCCATCCTTGGCAGCGCCAGCCTTACATTCTTTTTCGGTGGGCCATTCACCTGCCTGAACAACCGAGGTGACGCCTGTGGTCGCAACCAAAGAAACGGCTGCAGCTGCTGCCAGGAACGCACGTTTGAACTTGTGCATAGTTATCCTCCATTTGCCAGCACCGCATGCTGTTCCCAAGCCAACGCGGCGCTCGTGGTTAGTTATCTGATCGACCAAATAATCTTCACTAATAACTTGATAACCGACATTTAACCGGAATTATCGACTGACTGCAAGAACGGTCGCTAAAATGCTATCCGCTCTCCTTATTTTTCTAGGCATGCAGGCATTCACAAAGGTTAGCCTTTCCCCCGCATGTATTTCTCGATTTCCTTGATTCGCGCATCAATACTCGCTTTAAGGTATGCGCTTTCCCCAACGTGGGTGGCTGCGGTTCGCAGGTGACCCAGCGCCCGCTCAAGTTCGTCTCTGAGAAAGTGGTATTCCGCTAGTGCCTGAAAAGACTGCGCCCATTGATTACGCTCTCCTTCAATCCGGGCCAACAACTTATATAGCGCAGCATTTTCAGGCGCTTCTCTGAGAGCCCGACGCAGACTCAGCCTGGCGGCTTTGAGCTGCCCCGATTTCATCAGTGCATCTGCCAGATAATAGGCTGCGATCACGGCAAACCCTTCTTGCTCCTGCACCGATTCAAGCACTTCTACCGCCTCAAGAGCTCTGCCATCTGCCAGCAGCGCTTCCGCCAGCGCAATGCCGTACAGAGGATATTCAGGGTAATCGGCTCTGAGCGCGATCGCCGTTTTCACAGCGCGCGCATTTTCTCCCTGGCGAACCAATGCCAGCACCAGACCATAGCGCGCTGCACGCGCGGCCAGCGTATCAGCCGATTCGATCTCATGAAGAAAGCTGGCGACCGATCCCCCACCCTGAGCGCTTTCAAAGAGCGCCCGGACGCGCGCGTGGGCATGAAAGTAATCCAATGAGGGAGGATTATCCGCGTCCTCATACTGTCGCAGGCGACTTTCAACCAGTCCAAGGCGATTCTGGGTCAGGGGGTGCGTCCTCAGGTACTCCGGCGCCTCCGTACTTTGCAGCCGGCTTTCCTGGTCCAGTCTTTTGAGAAAATCCATCATGGCGTCAGCGGGGTAGTCCGCGTCTGTCAATATGGTAAGGCTCAGCACATCTGCCTCGCGTTCGAACTCCCGGCTGTACCGCAACTGATCCGACATTGCCGCGCCGGTGGTGGCCGCCATGGCTGCGGCACCGGCTTGCCCTCCCAAGAGGATCGCTGCCAGTATCCCCGCCGTCGTCGGGATTTTCCGCCGGGCGGCACGTTCCATCATGCGAGGCAGATGCCGCTGCGCAACGTGTGCGATTTCATGCGCCATCACGGAGGCCAGTTCAGCCTCGGAGCGAGTCGTGGTGACGAGACCCGTGAACACAGCCAAGCGCCCGCCCGGCCCGGCAAAAGCGTTGACCAGTTTGCTTTCAATCAGGAAGAACCTCAGACGTTCCGTATCCCCTGCCAGGCCTTGAGCCAAGCGGTGTCCGAGATTCTCAACGTAACGGACCAGCAGGGGGTCTTCGACAAACGCAAGTTGCTGGCGGGCTGCCGAAATGAATTCGCGACCCATCGCTTCTTCCGCGGGCGGAATCACGATGCTCGCTTGGGCTGGGGCAAGCTGATGACCTGAGTCAGCGGCCACCGGAGCGGTCGTAAGGCAGACAAGAGCACCCAGGGCGATACCCGTCATCCGCTGGCGGGAGCTTGTTTTAAACCCGGCTATGGTCACAAGTTGATATTACCAAAGCGAAAATCACTGCGGTTTGGATTCGTCGGGCCTGCGCTTTAGAATCGCCGGGCTTTTGTTAAACCCCTTGGGTCAGCTCTCACTCGGCGTCGCCGGACTCGAGACGGCCCTGGAGAAGATCATGCTTCACGAAGACAGTCAGGAAACACTCAAAGCGCGCGAAGAAGAGTTGCGCGGCCGCTATGAGGCGGCGTCCAAAGCGGGGCTTTCCCTGGATATGACTCGCGGCAAACCGGCGCCGGAGCAACTGGATCTGGCAGATCCGCTCCTCGCCCTGCCCGGGGCCGGTCAATTTTCTGACGGAGACAATACGGATTGTCGTAACTACGGCGGCATCGATGGCCTGCCCGAGATGAAGGAGCTTTTTGCCGACATTCTCGGCTGTCAGCCTGACGCGGTCATTGTGGGGGGGAACAGCAGCCTCACCATGATGCACGACGCCGTTGCTCGGGCAGTCCTGTTTGGTGTGCCGGGCAGCGACAAGCCCTGGGGCCAACAGGGGACCATCCGCTTCTTGTGCCCCGCGCCCGGCTACGACCGCCACTTCGAAATTACATCGCACCTTGGCTTTGAGCTGGTGAACGTAGAGATGAATGACGATGGGCCGGACATGGATCATGTCGAAGCCCTGGCCGCCGATCCGGCCGTCAAGGGTATTTGGTGTGTGCCGCGCTACAGCAATCCTACGGGCATCACTTACAGTGAAGAAGTGGCCCGTCGACTCGCTAACATGGAGGCCGCTCCGGACTTTCGCATCTTCTGGGATAACGCCTACGCCGAACACCACTTTCGCGAGGCGCATCAGCCGGTACCAGATATCCTGAGCGCGTGTCTTGATGCCGGCCACCCGGATCGCGTGCTGATGTTTACCTCAACCTCCAAGATGACGATGGCAGGCGCGGGTGTATCGGCGATGGCGTCGAGCCCGGCCAATATTGCCGACGCGCGGCGGCATCTTTCCGTTCAAACCATTGGCCCGGACAAATTGAATCAGTTACGTCACCTTGCTTTCTTTGGCGGTATCGAGGGCTTACGCTCGCACATGAGTCAGGTGGGTGAGCTCCTCGCACCAAAATTTGCCCTGGTTCAGGAAATTCTCGAACGCGATCTTGGCGGCAAGGGGATCGCCACCTGGTCGGATCCTAGCGGCGGATACTTTGTCAGCGTGACCGGCCCGGATGAATGTGCCAGGCCGGTCATTGAAATGGCGGCCAAAGCGGGCGTCAAACTGACTCCGGCGGGAGCGCCTTTTGCGTACGGGCTCGACCCACGAGATCGAATTATTCGTCTGGCACCAAGCTTTCCACCGCTTGAAGATATCCGTCAGGCCATGGAGATTTTCACGCTCTGTCTGGAACTGGTCGCTGTCCGCCAAAGGCTACAGAGCGCTTGAAGCACCCAAAAAACGGCTTTTTTGCACTAAGAACCAATGTGTTTTAAAATTTCGTTAACTACTAATATATACGTTGATTTTAAGCGCTGAAGTTCGATACCCGGTCAGGCCGAAAATGGTGTCAGGAGCCAAGAGCCCACTGACCCCGACTATGCGGCTCCCATGCCAGAATCTGGGGGTCGCAACCCACGCCGACCACCCTTCCGCTACAACATTTCAATCAAGAGACGAGGAGATTTGATCATGTCTGATTTCAACCAGGAACTGGATGCCCGGGGACTCAACTGCCCGCTGCCGATCCTGCGCGCCAAAAAAACACTTAACGCAATGAGCGCAGGCGAAGTCCTGAAGATCATTGCAACGGATCCCGGCTCGGTAAAGGACTTCGAGGCTTTCGCCACGCAAACCGGCAACGAGTTGATGGGGTCATCCGAGGACAATGGGGAATTTCATTTCCTTCTCAAAAAAGGCGGCTGACTCACGCTCGGCAGTGTCACGGCCCCGTTAGGTTGACTAACTGATTTATCTCGCCCAAATGTCTGGAGGTCTGCTATGAGCGAAAAAAACCTGACTATTATTGCTTCCAAGGGAACGCTGGATTGGGCATACCCGCCCTTTATCCTGTCTTCGACCGCGGCAGCACTTGGTTACAACGTGACTATCTTTTTCACTTTCTATGGATTGCAGCTGCTGAAAAAAGATCTGAATCTTTCTGTGAGCCCGCTGGGCAATCCCGGTATGCCGATGCCCATGAGCATGGATAAGTGGTTCCCGGTGCTGGGAACCGCGATTCCGGGAATGCAGACGATGATGACCGGCATGATGAAGAACACCATCAAATCAAAAGGGGTGGCCAGCGTGGCGGAGTTACGCGATCTGTGTCTGGAGGCAGACGTCAAGATGATCGGCTGCCAGATGACCATCGACCTTTTCGACATGAAGCATGAGGATCTGATCGATGAGATCGATCTCGGAGGTGCAGCAACCTGGCTGGATCAAGCCAGCGATTCGGACATAAACCTCTTCATTTAATGATCTAAGGCCAAGACGCCTTACCCAAGCCCGGCCGCGGACGGATTTGCGCTCGCCGGGCTCTCCTGCCCCCTGGAGAATCCTGCCTCAGGCAAAACAGACCCAAGTCGTGGCGATGTACTTGTGGCCAGTAGCGACCGTGTCACCCTGATGCAGATGCGTCCAGAAGGGCGGGAAAAGCAGCAGTTTCCCCACCTCAGGCTGCACTCGCACCTTCTGATGAAAAAACTCGGTAGCCCCTCCGGGTTCAGCCACTGAATTGAGATACCAAATAGCCACAAGCTGGCGTTGACTCAGTGGGCCAGGCCCGCTGTCCACATGCCAACGATAGAACTCCCCGGGTACGCTGCGTTGCAGCTGATAACCCATGTCCTTGAAGGCATTGCTTGAAAAGAAAGGATGCAGTCCGCTCAGCAAAGACAGGCCATGCTGCAGCGATTGGAGCAATCTTTCGTCAACGTCACGCCATTGCGCCAGTCCCGTGATGCGAAGGTCCGTGGAGCGCTTGATGCTTTCATCGACGGCACCCCCGGGGCCCATTACGCCCTCGCGATGCAGATCGGCTGCGGATTCAAACCGTTCTATCACCTCGTGGCAAAAGTCGGCATCCAGCGCGTTCGGCAAGGTGTAAATGAAACTGCCGGGCTGCAGTTCGGAAAATTTATCGGACATACGAGACGCCTGATCTAACGATCCAGCACCCGGTGCGCCAGCGCCGGAAACTGCTGGCGACGCCGTGCCGCATTGTCCCGGTCCAGTTGGGCAAAAATGACGCCGGGACCGCCTGCACATTCCGCCACGATTGCTCCCCAGGGATCGATGATCAGACTATGACCGAAAGTCTGCCGGCCACTGGTGTGCTCACCGACTTGGGCAGGTGCAACGACCCACGCCAGGTTCTCAATCGCGCGGGCACGCAGCAAAGTGTGCCAGTGCGCCTGTCCCGTTGGGACCGTAAAGGCAGACGGAATGGTGAAAAGTTCGGCACCGGCATCGGCAAGGCGTCGATACAGTTCCGGAAAGCGAAGGTCGTAACAGATCGTGATTCCCAACGTCAGGCCCAGCGCATCAACTGCCAGCGGCTCACTCCCGGGCGCGATATGCCGGGACTCACTGTAGGATTCGCTGCTGGATACGCTGACATCAAAAAGATGAATCTTGTCATAACGCCCGATGCGCCGGCCGTGATCGTCAAAAACGAGACAGGTGTTGGTCACGCGGCCATCGGGAGCAGGAAACGGTGTGGATCCCCCGACAATCACGACACCGTTGTCGCGGGCTGCGGCGCTCAACATGGCTTCGACATCGTTCACGCGCTCGGCAGCGTCGTGGCGCTGGTGTTTGGTTTCGGACATCAATGAGAAGTTTTCGGGCAAAGCGATGATGTCTGCCCCGCCCGCTGATGCCTGATCAATAAAAGCACGGGCCGTCTCAAGATTCTCTTCCAGCACCGCGGTTGACGTCATCTGCACCGCGGCCAGGGTGAGCGGTTCTTTAACGGTATCCTCATCCATCTTTTGGTCACATTCCCTGACTGAGTTGAATCACTCCGGCGACCCCCGGTTCCGGCGGCCGGGCGGAACTACATCAACACCACGTCGTAACTTTCCTGGTTCTGCGTTGGCTCGACCTGCAGATGAATTGGCTTACCGATGAATTCCTGCAGATCTGCCAGGCCCGTGGACTCTTCATCGAGCAGCATATCGATAACAGTCTGTGAGGCCATCACCAGATACCCTTTGGCCTCAAAGGCCCGCGCCTCGCGCAGGATCTCGCGAAAGATTTCGTAACACAGCGTCTGCGCTGTTTTTTGGGTTCCCCGCCCCTGGCAATGCGGGCACGTTTCAGTCATGCCCCGCTCCAGACTTTCACGGGTACGTTTACGCGTCACCTCTACCAATCCCAGCACCGACATGTCTGCGATATGGCAGCGGGTCCGGTCACGCGCCAGGGCGCGCTCAAACGCGTCCATCAATTGTCTGCGGTGATCCTCATCTTCCATATCGATGAAGTCCACGATAATGATGCCGCCGATATTCCGAAGCCGCAGTTGCCGGGCAATCGCCTGTGCCGCCTCCATGTTGGTTTTGAACAGCGTCTCCTCAAGATTGCGTTTGCCGACAAAACGACCGGTATTCACATCTACCGTGGTCATGGCCTCAGTCTGGTCAAACACCAACGAACCGCCCGATTTGAGATCCACCGTGCGGTTCAGCGCCCGGTGAATCTCATCCTCGATCGAATAAAGGTCAAAAATCGGCCGCTCACCGGGATAGACCTCAATACAGTCAGCCAGTTGAGGCATCAGATCTACCGCGAACTGGTGCATGAGCGCATAGGTTTCACGGGAATCGACCCGGATCTTCTCCACATCATCTCGCGCCAGATCCCGGATCACCCGAAGAGATAACGGCAGGTCCGCATGAATCAGTTCGCCTGCGCGTGCCGAGGCAATCTTGCGCTCGATCTGCTGCCAACTGCGATGCAGAAACTCGAGGTCGGCTTCAAAGTTAACGCTATGCTGGGAATCGGCCGCTGTGCGAACAATAAACCCGGCCTCGGTTGGGCGCTCCTTTAGAGCCGTATCCAGCGCCTGAAGCAGCCGATCCCGTTCATCCACATCCTGGATGCGCTGCGAGATACCGCGATGCTCCGATCCCGGCAGCAATACCAGATAGCGGGACGGAATCGACAGCTGAGTGGTCAGGCGAGCGCCTTTGGTGCCGATCGGATCCTTGGCGACCTGAACAACAATCTCCTGCCCTTCAGAAACCAACTCAGTGATGTCGGGTCTGGACGGAACCGGGCTCGGTTCGTCGGTAACCGCCTCGGAGGCGTCCGGCGACTGCGTGCGGTGTGGCACCATATCGGCCGCATGCAGGAAGGCCGTGCGCTCAAGGCCCACATCGACAAAAGCCGCCTGCATACCGGGCAGGACCCGCACCACTTTACCTTTATAAATATTGGCGACGATCCCACGGCCGCGGCTTCGCTCGATGTGCAGTTCCTGCAGACCCCCGTTTTGCACCACGGCCACCCGCGTCTCCTGCGGCGTGACATTCACCAGCAGTTCTTCACTCATTGCACAGACCCTCCTTCCACCCCGGATGGATTCCTGCCAGCGCCAGAAGCTCCGTGGTCTCATACAGGGGCAGACCCATCACCGCTGAATAACTCCCGGACAAGGAAATCACGAACGATCCGCCAAGGCCCTGGATCCCGTAGGCTCCGGCCTTGTCGTAAGGCTCCGGCGTTTCACAGTAGGCCCGGATGACCTCTTCCGGCAAGTGAGAGAATGTTACCGTACTTGTCACTCGTCGCGACTCGCGCCAGTCTCCCTGCGCAACCGTCACTGCGGTGACCACTTCATGGCACCGGCCGGAGAGTCGCTGCAGCATGCTGAAAGCATCGGCGCTATCAGACGGCTTGCAAAGAATGGTGTCATCCAGTGCGACTACGGTGTCTGATCCCAGACAGACGGGGTCCTCGCCGCCCACGGCCGCGGCCCGTACCGCCGCCTCGGCTTTTTTGATACTTAGCCGCTCAGTGAGTTCAGCCGGTCCCTCGTCCGCCAGCGCTGACTCATCAACTTTGGGCTCGTAGGTCCAAAAATCAAAACCTGCCTGGTGCAGCAGTTTTGCGCGCCGGGGCGACTGAGACGCGAGACAGAGTCCTTGCCTCATGAGACCCGGCCCGAGCGGTGATAGGGCATGCCGCGGGAAATGGCGTAGGCACGATACAGCTGCTCGGCAATAACGATACGGACCAAAGGATGGGCCAGAGTCAGCGGCGACAATGACCAGCGCTGGTCCACCGAAGTCAGCACTTCTTCTGACAAACCGTCTGGCCCCCCGACGATAAGAGCGACATCGCGACCGAAGGTCATCCATTGCTCCAGTTGCTCTGCGAGCGACTCGGAATCGTAACTGCGGCCGGATTGATCCAGGGCAATCCTGTAGGCGCCGGACGGCGCGGCCTGCAAAAGCCTTGCTCCCTCCTCACGCACAATGCGGGAGAGGTCCGGGTTCTGTCCTCTTCGGGGCGTATCAACTTCGACCAACTCAAGCCGGACACCCGAGCGCAGACGCTGGGCATACTCACTGAAGCCATCGCTGATCCACGGTGGCATCCGTCTGCCGATGGCCACCAGATGGATCCTCACGGTATCAGCCTTCGCCCTGGCGCTCTCTTGCCTGTGTCACTTGCGCACCCAGACGCTCATTCCACAGACCTTCCAGATCGTAGAACTCCCGAGTGGCTGGAAGCATCAGATGCACGATGAGGTCGCCAAAATCCAGCAAGACCCACTCGCCGTCACTTTCGCCCTCTACCCCTGAAGGCTTGACGCCGTACCTTACCCCGGCCGCCCGCAATCGCTCGGCGAGCGCCAGCACATGGCGCGTGGATGTGCCGCTGGCAACAACCATCCAGTCTGCAATCTGGGTAAGCGGCCGGATATCAAGTTCGAGAATGTCTACGGCCTTGGCATCATCCAGCTCATCAACAATCCAGCGCCTCACCGTATCCAGTTCAGTCTCGGGTGTTTTTTCCATAAAGCTCATGTTCCTTGATATAACGTGCGACCGCAGCAGGGACTTTGGCCTCGACAGATCTGCCGCTCATCAGGTCTGCCCTGATCTGGGCAGCCGCTGTATCGATTGGGGGAATGTCCACAAACCGCATCCAGCCCCCGGAGGTCGGCACAGAATCACGCGGATGACTCTGGGCGTCACGCCACCATTGCGGCAGGGGTTCTGGCAGCGACCAACCGGGCCTGCGCATCACCGCGATGCCGGCAAGTGCCAAAACGTCACGCCATCGATGCCATTTGGTCAACCCTAATGCAGCATCCAGACCCAACGCCAGGCACAAGGGCTGATCCGGATATTCTGCCCTGAGTTCCTCAAGGCTGAGTACCGTATAGGAGGGTCCTGAGCGCTCGAGTTCGCGAGTATCGATTACGCAATCCGCTTGCTCGGCCAGCGCGAGCTGCAGCATTGCCAGTCGGTGTGATGCGCTGGCCACAGGCGGCGGCCGGTGCGGGGGCTCGCCGGCAGGCAGCCAGATTACCGTCTCAACCTGTAGCGCATCGCGAAGTGCCGAAACCGCACCGAGGTGGCCAAGGTGGACAGGGTCGAAGGTGCCTCCAAATACCAGCAGCGACGGCTTGGCCGGCTCAGGCGACAAACGAAGAGCAGCTGAGGTCAAGGACGGGTCGTTCCGTCGCCATAGACGATGTACTTTTGAATGGTAAGGCCTTGAAGCCCCACCGGCCCGCGGACATGCAGTCTGTCAGTGCTGATCCCGATCTCGGCGCCGAGTCCATATTCGAATCCATCAGCGAATTGTGTAGAGGCATTCACCATCACGGAACTCGAATCCACTTCCCGAATAAACCGTTGGCTGCGTGAAAGATCATTGGTCACAATCGCGTCGGTGTGTCCCGACCCGTAACGGCCGATATGCGCAATGGCTTCATCCAGACCGTCGACGATGCGCACCGCCAGGACCGGTGCGAGATACTCTGTCTCCCAATCCGACTCGGTAGCGGCGACACACCCCGGAATCATCTCCTGGGTCCGGGCACATCCGCGCAGTTCGACACCCGCCTCAACATAGCGGGGCAGCAACCGTTCAAGTACCGCAGCTGCGACAGAACTCGCCAGCAGTAAAGTTTCCATCGCGCCGCAAACGCCGTAGCGCCGGCATTTGGCATTGAAGGCGATCTCCACGGCTTTATCGACGTCAGCATGGTCATCGACAAAAACATGGCAATTGCCGTCCAGATGACGGATCACCGGCACCTGAGATTCCGCACTGACTTTCTCGATAAGTCCCCGGCCGCCGCGCGGCACAATGACATCAAGATAGTGGGGGCTCTGCAGCATCGCACTCACGGCTGATCGATCGGTGGTTTTGAGCACCTGGATAACGCTCTCGGGCAAACCGGCCTCTGCCAGTCCCCGGGCCAGGCACTCGCCAATGGCACCGTTTGAGTGAAGCGCCTCAGAACCGCCACGCAGGATCGCTGCATTGCCTGACTTCAGACAAAGCCCCGCGGCATCCGCAGTCACATTGGGGCGGGATTCATAAATGATGCCGATCACGCCCAACGGGACCCGCATCCTGCCCACGGTAATCCCGGAGGGCCTCGGGCTCATATCGCTGATCTCGCCCACCGGATCGGGCAACGAGGCAATCTGGGCCAATCCCTCAGCCATCGCCCCGACGCGCTCTGGTGTCAGTTCAAGTCGATCCAGCAGCGCTGAGGAAAGCCCCGTCCTGTTGGCTGCCTCAAGATCCGCTGCATTGGCTTCAAGGATACGGTCGCGGGCGCCTTCGATCTGCCGCGCCATAGCCTCAAGCGCCCTGTTCTTCGGACCCGTTGGGGTACGAGCAATGACTTGGGCAGCACTACGGGCCTGTTGCCCGATAGCATCCATCGCGTCGCGTATTTCCGAAGGCATCGAAGCTACTTTACTCATATTTTCAGTAGTTTACCGCGTCTTTGCGTTGTAGCACATTTATACCACAAAGCATCAGCACAGCCCGCTCCAGTTCTGCCCAGATACCGCCCGGCGCCTGGCGCTGACCTTTAAGCACCAGATCTGAATAGGCAAGCTGTCGCAAAAGTGCCTGAAAGTCTTTTGCAGTCAGGCGACTCAATGCCGATGAGATGCAAGACGCTCTGCTGCGCCACACCCGGTGTCGCTGCAGAACCGATTTTCTATCCGCGCCGGCAGCGATCTCCAGCGACATGGGATACAGGCTTCGGACCTCTCGGGCCAAAGCCCAGTTAACCAGGATGGCCTCCGAACCCTCGCGCTGCAGCCCATGCAGCATCCGCACGGATTCCGCCGTCTTTCCCGCAAGCGCGGAATCAACCAGGGGGAAAACTGAAAACCGCGCCTGGTCACTGGCCATCGCATCCAAAGCCGCTTCATCAAGCTCGGCACCGTCAAGCACCAGCGGCAATTTGCTGATCTCCTGAGCCGCAAAGAGCAGGTTGCCTTCCGAACAGTAAGCCAGCCGCTCGATGGCCCCCGGGGTCGCCTTGATCCCCTCGGCACGAAGTCGGTCGCGAATCCATGCGGGCAACTGCTGTGGTGTCACCGCACGAGCTTCGACCGCAGTCGATTGAGATTCAATTGCCTTGAACCACTTGCTGGATTGAATGGCCTTGTCCACTTTGCCCAGAATGACAACCAGGTGATCCGTGCGCTCGGGGTCACTCAAAAATTCCATCAGGACCCCGGCGCCGGTGTCGCCAGGCCTGCCCGTCGGCAAGCGGATCTCCAGAAGGCGTTTGGAGGCAAATAGTGACAGCGCGTGTCCGGCGGACAGCAGCTGCTTCCAGTCGAGATCGACTCCCGCGGTGTAGCGAAGGATCTCTTCCACGCCCTGGCTTCGGGCGGCAGTGCGGATGGCTTCGGCACTTTCCTCAACCAGCAAGGGCTCAGCCCCGAACAGAAGGTATGCGCTATCCAGGCCTTTTTGCAGTCGGCCCGATAGTGCCGGGGGTGCTAGTCGCAAGCGATGCTCCGCCAAGAGCGGCAAGCCTTAGACGAAGGCAACACGATGAGTGTCCGGACCTTGCCAATGGTAGGCGACGCCGTCCAGTCTGCGGATGATCCGTCGCACAATCTCCTGCCGCATGGACACTTTCAGCGCTTCCTCTTCCTGCTTCTTCTGCAAAAGTTCAGTACTCCTGTACTGAAGATCGCGGCTGAAACTGAGCGGGGTATTCTCTACAAGCACCCGACCGCTGCGATCGACCACGCGGTACAGCACCTCGTACTTCAGCGTGTAGCCCGTCGCCGTTCCCTGACTGTCCACCGATATCACAGCCCGAGAGTAATCCACGCTGGCAAGATCAATGATCACGGTCGCCGACGATGAATCCTTTACCGGCTGTACCCCGCTTTGACGCAGCGCGTTGCGCAGATCCACCACGAGCGCGGGATCTTGCCCGGTCACCCAGGGAGAGGACATCACAGGAGCCAGTTCCACCTGGCCGCGCAAATGAAAACCGCAGCCGACCAATAGCGCTGATAGGAATATTGCTGTCAGGGTTCGCATCATCTAGAAATTACAGTGGGTCGGGCTCGGTTGCGTCAAGACCTTCAATTATAACGAGCCGACGAAGCCCGGCGAGAATGTCCTAGGGCAGCAACACCAGTTTTCCGGGGTAGCGCTTGGCGATGAAATCCGACTGCGCCCTGGCGATCTCGCTCAGCGGGTAGGTCTGCGACACCATGGGCCGTACGGCGCCTGCGCGGATCAGGCTGACCAATTCGGCAAAGTTCTCCGGTGATTGGTAGGTGCAGCCGAAGATGGTCAGGTCTTTAAGGTAAACCGTCCTGAGATCGGTGCTCACCACCGGTCCCGCGATCGCGCCCGACGTCGCCAGGCGTCCTCCGGGGCGCAAAGCTTCCAGCAGAGAGGAAAACGCACTTCCTCCGACGACATCAATGACAACCGAGAACTGATCCTGCGGCAGCAGCTCGTCGCGGCCGATCACCCGCTCGGCGCCTGCCTCAAGCACTGCATCTGCCTTGGTCTTTGCACTGACCGCAGTCACGTGGGCACCACGCTGGCGGGCGAGCTGTACCGCCGCAAGCCCCACTCCGCCTGAACCGCCGGTAATCAGCACCTGATCTCCCTCACTAACGCCGGCACGGGCCAAAAGATTCAGGGCGGTGCCGAAGGCACAGGGCATGGCACCAATTTCAGTATCGGAAAGCGGCGCATCGCTGACGTCGTAAAGCTGCATGCTGGAGACACAACAGAACTCAGCAAAGGCCCCGTCGCGCTCGGAACCGAGCGCCTCAAAGTACATCGGCTTTTCAGCCGTCGGCATAGGCTGGTTGATAGGACAGGTCACGCGCATGCCAGGCTCAAAACCGCTAACCCCTGCCCCCACAGACACGACCTCCCCGCACAGATCGCCGCCCTGAATACGCGGAAATCGCAGCGCACCGCCCCAGCCGCCGCTTTCGATCTCAGCCTCTACATCATTGGTCGCGGCTGACACCTCCTTGGCGTACCAGCCGACACGGGTATTGATATCAGTGTTGTTGACGCCCGCCGCGAGGACCCGAACCAGAACTTCCTCCCCAGCGGGAGCCGGCACGGGAATGGCTTCATTCCAGCGAAGCTTCTCCGGACCCCCGTGACCGGTCAGTTGAACGCCATGCATCAACCGTGGCATAGCCGCCGCCTCCGCAAACGAAGTCGCAAGACCCCAAACACAAAGGCAGCGGCCAAACTGCGGTCAGTCGTCCCTGTCGGGCACCACGGCATTCAACACGATGGCGATAACCGCCACAGGCAGCAGTCCCGTCTGCAGCAGCATCTTCAGGGTAGCCGGCAAATGCTGCATCGCCTCAGGCACGAGTTTGAGACCCAGCCCCAAAGACAGCGAGAACGCCAGGATCATCATGTTGCGCCGATTCATCTTTACTTCGGTCAGCATGTTGAGCCCGGCGGCTGCGACCATACCGAACATCATGATGACGCCTCCGCCCAGTACCGCAATCGGCATGGCGGCAATCACCGCGCCGACCTTCGGGACCAAACCCGCCAGGATCAGGAAAATCGCGCCGATGGTCACAACGTGACGACTCATTACCCCGGTCATGGCGACCAAACCGACGTTTTGGCTGAAAGAGGTATTGGGGAGCCCGCCGAAAATCCCTGCGACTGCAGAACCCAAGCCATCGGCCAGCGTGCCGCCGGAGATTTCCTTGTCGGTCGCCTCACGGTTGGCGCCCCCTTTGGTGATCCCGGAGATATCCCCCACGGTCTCGATCGCAGAGACAAAAGCCATCAGGCACATACCAACAATCGCGGCTACGTTAAGACTGAACCCCATCTTGAACGGCTGCGGCAAAGCGAACCAGGAAGCCGAGGCCACACGGCCGAAATCCACCTGTCCCAACATCATCGCCACGATGTAACCGGCAATAATGCCGATCAGCACGGAAGCTGTGCTGAGAAAGCCGCGGCTGTAGAACTGCACCCCAAGCGTAACCACGATCACGACGAGTGCCAGGCCCCAGTGACTAAACGAGCCGAACGCTTCTTTGCCCTTCAGCGGCACACCGCCTGCGGCGTAGTCAATACCGACAGGAATCAGCGATAGTCCGATCGTCAGGATAACGAGACCCGTGACGAGCGGCGGCATCCAGGAGCGGATACGCCCAATGATGGTGCCGAGAAAAAAGTGGAAGATGCCGCCAAGCACCACTCCACCAAATACAGCACCAAGGCCCGCCGTTTTGGCAATTGGAATCATGACCGGAACGAAAGCAAAACTCGTCCCTTGCATCACCGGCAGTCTCGCGCCCACCGGCCCAAAGCCGATGGTCTGCATCAATGTAGCGATGCCCGCAAAAACCATAGCCATCTGTATCAGGTAAATCATGTCACCGCTGCCGAACGCCAGACCTGCAGCGATCGCCACCAGAATGGCGGGGGTCACGTTGCTGGCGAACATGGCCAGTACGTGCTGGATGCCCAACGGCACCGCCTGGGATAAAGGCGGGGTGGACTGGGGGTCTTTCAGATCTTCCATTGCATGTGCTCCTCTCTATTGTCTATCGACTGTTGATGGTTAGTGTCTGCAATTGAACAACGCCACAACCCTTTCATTTGAATCCGGCTCCGGATTCAATCCCACATACTTAACTCCTTCAAACGACTACGTTAACCAGTTTGCCGGGTACCACGATGACTTTTCGCACAGGCTTGTCGCCGACGTGACGCGCCACCTTTTCATCCGCCAGCACCGCATCGCGTATGCGATCTTGGTCAGCTTCTGCATCGATCTCCACCTGACTGCGGAGTTTGCCGTTGATCTGGACTGCCAGTACCTGCGTAGCTGAAGTCAGCGCCTCCTGATCCACCTCGGGCCAGGGCGCATCCAGAAGATTACCGGGCATCTTGAGTTCGCCCCAAAGCACATGACAGACGTGCGGGGTGATGGGAGCCAACACCCGGATCAGGATACCAAGGACCTCCCGCATGACGCCAATCCGGCCGGGATCGTTCCCGTGATCAAACCGGTCGAGTGCATTAAAGCTTTCCATGCAGGCTGCCACCACGGTGTTGAACTGATGGCGCTCCATATCACGACTGATCTTCTGCAGCGCGCCATGAAAAACGCGCCTTAGGTCACGGGCCGCCTCATCAAGCTCCGCACCAGTTTCGACATCGTCGCAGAGGATGGCCTGATGGGTATGGACCAGCGTCCACAGGCGGCGCAGAAAACGCTGCGATCCCGCAACGGCATCATCATTCCATTCAAGCGCCTGATCCGGAGGAGAAGCAAACATGGTGAAAAGGCGAACGGTGTCGGCGCCGTAACGGTCAACCAGACTTTGAGGATCAACGCCGTTATTTTTTGACTTGGACATCGTCGTCCAGCCGGTGGCCGTCAGTTCTGCGCCATCGCTCATCCGCCGGGCGGTGGTGGTTTTCCCCTTGCCGTCTTTTTCGACTTGCACCTCATCCGGGCGTACCCAGACACGGCCCTGCTCGGCACTGTCATGGTAGTAAGCCTCAGCCAGCACCATCCCCTGACAGAGCAGTTGTGTTGCCGGCTCATCGCTGCTGACGAGATCCAGATCACGCATCAGTTTGTGCCAGAAGCGGAAATACATCAGATGCAGTACCGCATGCTCGATACCGCCGATATAGTGATCGACCGGCAGCCAGTAATCCGCCCGTTGATCCAGCATGCCCTCTGCGTTCGGTGTGCAGTAGCGAGCGTAATACCAGCTCGACTCCACGAACGTATCAAAGGTGTCGGTCTCCCGTTCTGCATCCTGACCGCATTCAGGGCAGCGCGTCTTGCGCCACTCGGGATCGGCCTTGATCGGCGACTGGACGCCCATGAAGGTCACGTCCTCGGGCAGCACCACGGGCAGATCTTCATCAGGCACCGGCACCGTCCCGCAGTCTGGACAGTAAATCACCGGCACCGGGCAACCCCAGTAACGCTGGCGGGAAACACCCCAGTCCCGCAGGCGGTAATTCACTTTGCGCTCGCCGATTCCGCGGTCTTCGATATGTTGGGCAATTCGGTCGAACGCGGTTTTGAAATCCAGTCCGCTGAAGTCGCCGGAATTAACGGTGACGGTCGCTTCCTTGGCCGGCCAGGCCGCCTCGGAAACATCAACGGCATCACCCTCTGCCGGAGCCACCACCTGAATGATGGGCAGGCCGTAACGGGTGGCGAAGGCATGGTCACGTTCATCGTGTGCCGGCACTGCCATGATCGCACCCGTGCCGTAACCCATCAGCACAAAGTTCGCGACCCACACGGGAATGTGTTCTCCGCTTAAGGGGTTGATTGCATCGATCCCCAGCGGCACGCCTTTTTTCTCAACCGACTCCAGTTGTGCTTCGCTGACTCCGCCGCTGGCGCACTCCTCAATAAAGGCCTGGATCCCGGCATCACGCTTACCCGCCTCCACGGCAAGTGGGTGATCGGCTGCTACCGCCATAAAGGTGGCGCCGAAGATCGTATCCGGACGGGTCGTGAAGACCCGCAGGGGATCACCGCCTGCTGCCAGGGCAAAATCGACTTCGATGCCGTTGGAACGGCCGATCCAGTTGCGCTGCATCGTCTTCACCGAATCCGGCCAACCCGGCATGCGGTCCAGTTCCTCAAGCAACTCATCGGCGTAGGCCGTAATCCGAATGAACCACTGTGGAATTTCCCGTTTTTCCACGACGGCGCCAGAGCGCCACCCCTTGCCATCGATCACCTGTTCATTGGCCAGCACGGTTTGGTCAACCGGATCCCAATTGACGACAGCGTTCTTACGGTAAGCGAGCCCTTTTTTCACCAGCCGGGTAAAGAACCATTGCTCCCAACGATAGTACTCAGGCTTGCAGGTCGTTACCTCTCGCGACCAGTCATACGCGAAACCCATCCGCTGCAACTGCCCGCGCATATGGGCGATGTTCTGATAGGTCCACTCTGCGGGCGGGACCGCGCGCTGGATCGCCGCGTTCTCGGCCGGCAGTCCGAATGCATCCCAGCCCATGGGCTGCAGGACATTACGCCCCAGCATCCTCTGATAGCGACTCATCACATCGCCAATCGTGTAGTTGCGGACATGTCCCATGTGCAGTTGACCCGAGGGATACGGCAGCATGGACAGGCAGTAGAACTTTTCCCGCGCCGGGTCTTCAACGACCTGGAAACTCTGCTGCTCTTCCCAGTGGGTCTGCACAACAGGTTCGAGTTGCTCCGGTGAATAGCGCGGTTCCATGAGATGTTCCGGTTAGGCTCCCTGCTCAGGGAACGGGAGAAAGGGATCGATCAGTAGTAATTCGGCCCGTCTTCGGCCTTGCCGGGCGCGGGCCAATCGCAGAAAGGAAAGGGCTTCTCATCAGTATTGAAGGTGACGTACTGCAGTGCTGAGTAAATGAAGCTGTTGAGGTCCTGGGTAAAGCTCTGCAGTCGTTCTGCATCCTGACCCTGGATCAGTCGATAGAAGAACTGGAACAGCATCATGAGCCCTACCAACAGCAGCGCGATCTCGAAAACCGCCAGAAAGTAAACCAGCATCAGTGCCAGTCGACCCCACGCCTGACCGCTACGAAATCGCTTCGGGACATCAGTATTCATAGACTTTTGGCCCACATGTCTGGCGAATGCCGCCCTGAACGGGTGCGGATTTTACACCATGTGCCCTTGTGTTCCCGGCGCGGCAAGACTGAAACGCCGGTCCCCGTATGGCCCGGGGCATCCTGCTGCACTCAGCCCGGTTGGAGCAGCGGCTCCCGGCAATGCCAGCAGATCTCAAAGGTGACAGGATTTGGTTCCGAACACGTTCCGCAGTCGACGGTCTGATCGGAAGCGCTTTCGTAATCGCGGATCAATGATTGCGCATGCGCCAACTGGTGCTCACGCTCCACCCAGATCTCAGGCCAGGCTTCGGTCGCGGGCAACTCTCCCAGACCTCCTGAGGCATGCTCATTGAGCACCTGAACAGAAACACCGGCGGTCTCCAGCATCTGGCGGACCAGCTGCGCCTCGCTGATACCCGAAGCGATAAAAACCCGCCGCATGACACCTGGCTCAGAGGCGCTCAGGAATAAAGATGGCGGCGCGTGGCGGCAAGCTCGTTGTTGCGTTCACGCGTGAAGACCACCTGGAACAACTGCAGTCCCCCTGCAAGAAACGCCGCCTGGGAACCGGCCAGATAAAGCCGCCACGCTCTGGCGAAATCCTCACCAAACTCTGCTTGTACCTGCTCATCGGACGCATCGTACCGGGCCAGCCAGTGCGCGAGTGTTTTGGCATAGTGCAGCCGCAGATTTTCGACATCGAGCACCGAAAAACGGTTGGGCTCAAAGATCTCCATCATTTCTTTGAGCGTTGGGGGGTAAGCGCCGGGGAAAATACGCTTTTCGATCCATGCGTTCATCAGTCTCGGGCGGTTGCGGCCAATGGTGTGCACAAGCGCGCGGCCGTTTTGGGTGAGGCATCGATCCACCACGCTGCCCAACTCGGTGTAGTTATCCAACCCCACATGCTCAAGCATGCCGACCGACACAAAGGCGTCGTACTCGCCCGTGATGTTGCGGTAGTCGTCCAGCACATAGGTCACGCGATCGTCATACCCCTCTGCCTTGGCGCGATCTGTCGCATACTGAACCTGCTCGGCCGAAACGTTCCATGACGAAACCTTTGCCCCGTAGTTCAGCGCCATGTGGCGCGCCAGCCCGCCCCAACCACATCCGGCTTCGGCCACGCGGTCTCCCGGGCGCAGCTGCAGTTTGCGACAGACATGATCCATCTTGGCCTGCTGGGCCGCCTCGATGGTCAAGTCGTCTTCGGGAAAATAGGCGCAGGTGTACTGCATCTCCTTATCCAGCCACAGGCGGTAAAAGTCGTTACCGATATCGTAGTGATGATGGATGTTTTCGCGCGAACCATCTTTTGTATTCGCCCGGGGCTTGCGCTGCTGCAGGCTCTTTACCACTGCAGCGATACCCGTCGGTTCAGGCACAGTGAACGCGGCCACCAGCATCGCGACGAGATCGCCTTCTACCGAGATCCCGCCGTTTGAAAATGCGTCACCAAAGCCCATGTCCCCCTGGCGCAGTAACTGGTTGAGCGCTGAACGGCTATGGACGTTAACCGTCGCGACCGGCGCGGCGTCCTTCGGGCTGACTTTGAATCCGTCCCAAAGCGCCACTGCAAAACGCGGCGAACCCATCGCGTCGAGCACACGGCGCAAAAGGTAACGCTCGTAGTTCCGGGACCGATTTTCTGAAGGCGTCGGCGCTACCCCGCTTTTTTTCGGCCGATCTTTTCCAAATACAGGGTTTGAAGTCGTCATTGCACTACACAATTTGTGTGTTTTTTCTCAATCAATACCGGAAATGATACTGACCCGAGACAACGGGTCAAGGAAGGGTTCGACAGCGGTGGGACGCTAGACCGGGTCCTCGGTCTCGCGGGGCCAGGCGTTAATCACCGCATGCACGAGCGTCGCGAGCGGAATCGCAAAAAAGACGCCCAACACCCCCCACAACCCGCCGAAAATCAGAACAGCGGCAATGATCGCCACAGGATGCAGGTTATTCACCTCTGAGAAAAGCATCGGCACCAGCAGATTGCCATCGAGCGCCTGGATAATAAGGTACGCCGAAACCAGCACAAAGAAATCCCCAGTGAATCCCCACTGGAACCAGGCGACAAAGACCACGGGAATCGTCACTACCGCGGCGCCCACAAACGGGATCAGCACAGACAAGCCCACCAGCACCGCCAGCAGCATGGTGTACTGCAGCCCGAGGACCGAGAATGTCACCACACAGGCAAACCAAACGATAACAATCTCCCAGAATTTGCCGCGAACATAGTTACCGATCTGGCGATCGACCTCCGACCAGACCTGGCCCACCAACTGATGCTCACTCGGTGCAAAGCGGGCCACCCAGGCGACCAGCGCTTCTTTGTCCTTCATCATGAAGAAAATCAGGATCGGCATCAGGATGAGATAAATCAGGATGGTAATGAGGCCCATCACCGACGCGAGAGAGACGGACAGCAGTTTCTGCCCCCAGGAGGTGAGCTCGGTGCGGATGAGCACCATGATTTCGCCAATCTGCTCGGCCGAAACGATCTCGGGATAACTCTCGGGCAGCTTAAGCAGCACATCCTGACCCACATTCAGCATGCTGGGAATCTGCTGTACGAACTGTGTCGCCTGCTGCGACAGCAACGGCAGCAGTCCAAAGAGAATCAGCACCACAAACAGCAGGAAGGCGAAGTACACCACCAGCACCGCGATCAGCCGGGGCAGCCGCGTTTTTTCCAGCACGCCCACCAGGCCCTCAAGGAGATAGGCGATCACCACCGCGGCGAGCAAGGGCGCCAGCATATTGCCCATGAGGACGACGACAACAAACAGCAGGACCAAAAACAGTGTTAAGAACACCACCTGCGGATTGTTGAACTGGTGCCTGAACCAGTCGGTGATCATCTTCATGACTGTATTCTCCCGGCCAATCTACAGCCCGGCCCGTTTACTCCCGAAAAGAGTCTAACCCGGGAGAATTTCAAAATCGTGGGAAATTTCTGCAACGGAATCGAGCATTTTGGAGGCCGAGCAGTATTTCTGGGCTGACAGACTGATTGCCCGATCAACGCGCTTTGGGTCAATCTCACCCGCCGTCACCACAAAATGCAGGTGGATCCGGGTAAAAACCGCCGGGATGGTGTCGGCCCGATCAGCGTTAATTTCCACACGAATATCCGAAAACGCCTGTCGTGACTTTCGCAATATGAGGATCACATCGATCAGCGCGCATCCGCCCAACCCCAGCAGCAGCATCTCCATCGGACGGGCGCCAAGATTCTTCCCGCCCACGTCCGGGGAACGATCCATCGTGACCTGATGACCGCTGTCGCTCAACCCTTCGAGGGCATCGTCTTCGCCTAGTTGTACCGTGACCTGCATATCCTGCTCTCTAAGTCTCTTGGTTTATGTTCTTTGCTAAGTTCCAAAGAGCGCTGCAAGGTGGGCGCCCGGATCATCCTGTCGCATGAACGCTTCGCCCACGAGAAAAGCATGGATATCTGCCTCGCGCATCGCGCTCACATCTTCAACGCTGTGAATGCCGCTTTCTGTGACCAGCAGCGTGTCCTTCGGCACGGTTGGGGCCAGTGCCAGCGTGGTCTCAAGCGTTGTCTCAAAAGTGCGCAGGTTGCGGTTGTTGATGCCAAGCAAAGCCGGATCAAGCGCAAGGGCTCGATCCAGTTCTTCCCCGTCGTGCACCTCAACCAAGACATCCATCGCAAGATCCGCTGCCGCCGCCGAGAGCTCTGCCATCTGCGCCTGCTCAAGAGCGGCCACGATCAGCAGGATGCAGTCGGCACCGATGGCCCGTGACTCAACGACCTGCCAGGGGTCGATCACAAAATCCTTGCGTAGCACCGGCAAAGCGCAGGCGCCCCGCGCCGCTTCAAGATCCGCTTCGCTGCCCATAAAAAAATCATGATCAGTCAGCACTGAAAGACAAGACGCGCCGCCGGATTCATAACTGACGGCAATGGCAGCCGGATCAAAATGCTCCCGGATGAGGCCTTTGCTGGGGGAAGCCTTTTTGACTTCTGCAATCACACCCGCCTGCCGCACCCCAATGCTTTTCTTGAGCGAGGACACAAATCCCCGCGGGGCATCGCGATCGGCTGCCCTTGCGTAAAGATCCGATAGGCTATGCTCGCGCTGTCGCTCGTTGATCTCCTCGCGTTTGCGCGCGAGGATCCGCTCAAGAATGTCGGGGGCAGCGCTCAAGAGTCCAGGCGCTGCTGCAGGAAGTTGTGCAGCATCTTGTGGCCGTACTGCGTCAGGATGGATTCAGGATGAAACTGCACTCCGACCACGGGGTGCTCGCGGTGCATGATGCCCATGATCTGGCCGTCATCTGCGCGGGCAGTTATCTCGAAGCAGTCCGGCAACGAGGATTCCTCCACGACCAGCGAGTGATAACGGGTTGCCTGAAAGGGTGTGGGAATCTCGCCAAAGAGGCTTTTGCCCTCATGTTCAATCATCGAGGTCTTGCCGTGCATCAGCCTGGGGGCCCGAATAATGTTGCCGCCGTAGGCCTGGGCAATGCTCTGATGGCCCAGACAAACACCCAAAATCGGAATGCGCTCACCGTATTCGCGTACAAGTTCCACCGAGATACCGGCCTCGTTGGGCGTGCAGGGCCCGGGAGAGATCACCACATGCGAGGGCGAGAGCGCATCGATGTCGTTGAGCGTGATCTGGTCGTTACGGTAGACCGCCACGCGCTCGCCCAACTCCCCGAGATACTGCACCAGGTTGTAGGTGAACGAGTCGTAATTGTCGATCATCAGGAGCATGTCTGACCTGCCGTATACCGCGTTTGCGCAAACGCAATGATGTGCTGCCTGGCGCCGGTTCGGCACTGTCAGGCTTTCGGCCAATGGTCATAGCCGATAAAGGGATTTTAAATCAAAAGGAGTTTTCTGAACTTTTGCCGCTGGCCACAAAAAAGCGCCCCGCAGGGCGCTTTTTCTCGATCGGGATCCGGCGTTTTTATTCGAAGCCCCCGGGCGTATCATCTTC
>WTHR01000245.1 GCA_011523045.1 Gammaproteobacteria bacterium
CCTGGCCTTCATCGCAGACAACCTGGTAATTGTGATTGGTGACTTGCTTGCCATGGTCAGGAGAAGATCAAATACCGCTTGGGCCCGGACGCGGATTATGCCGAATCGCTTTGGCAGCGGCCATATTCCAGAAAACCTGTGTGTTATCAGGGTTCTAACTCTGGTCCAATGTCAGCACAAAACTCTATCGACTACTATAATTTTAGTTCAACGTCCGTTTTCCCTTTCGGCTTTATGAAACTCCTCTTTGATTTTTTTCCGCTGATTCTGTTCTTCGGCGCTTACAAGTTTTACGACATCTACCTCGCGACTCTCGTAGCGATGGCTGCCTCCCTGGCCCAGGTGGTCTTTGTCAGGATTCGGCACGGAAAATTTGAAACGACCCACCTGGTCACGCTCTTTGTCATCCTGATTTTCGGCGGAATGACTTTGCTCTTTCGAGATGACATGTTCATCAAATGGAAGCCGACCATTGTCAACTGGATCTTCGCCCTCATCGTGCTGGGGAGTCATTTCATCGGCAAACAAACCGTGCTGGAACGTCTTCTCGGAGGGCAGATGCAGATGCCTGCTGCAATCTGGAAAAAGGTCAACCTCTCCTGGGGATTATTCTTCTTCATTAGCGGACTGCTCAACGTATACGTGGCTTTTTACTTCCGCCCTCACCTCGATGAACAGCTCCGAACGGACTTTTGGGTCAACTTCAAAGTCTTTGGTTTGCTCGGATTAACCCTCGCGTTCAGTATCATCCAGATGATGCTGGTCGCGAGATACATCACCACCAAGCCACCGGAGTCCTAAGATGGATACCCCTGAAATGATTGTCAGCCGGATCAGAGAACATCTGTCAGCCGAATCCGTTGAGATTGAGGATCAAAGCCATCTGCACGCGGGTCATGCCGGTGCTGCGGGCGGCGGAGGCCACTACGAGGTGACGATCGTGGCAAGTTGTTTCAAAGGACTCAATACCCTCGCCCGACATCGCCTCGTGTACGAGGCGGTTGGCGATCTGATGAAAAAAGAAATCCATGCGCTCAGCATTCAGGCGTACAGCGCAGAAGAGTTGTAGTCCGTCCCGTGAAGCAATACCGCGACTCCGTAGGACACACCTTCCTTTACTGGCTTGCTATTGCCGGACTACTGGCACTCGGTGCAGTCCTGTTTGTCCAATTCGGTCTTTTTGCGCTGTTTTGGGAGCAGGACACCAGTCGTCTGTCTCTTGTGATTCTCGGAGGACTCGTAGTCGCATCTGCTCACGCCGGTTACCGCTCATGGCAAATCGACAAAGAGTGCGAAAGTGCCCGGCATCTTGCTTCGTCAGGGACGGTGCAATCCGGCAATGACACTTCATCTATCGCACAGAATTATCAGCATGCTGTGGCCCGGGCTCTGGCAAACGGACGAAATTCAGCCGACCTCGTCAATCTCGGGACAGATCTTCAACAGCAGGTGCGCGCCGGTCACGCAAGCGGCTGGTTTGTCGCGGATCTCATGATCAAACTGGGCCTGCTTGGGACCGTAATTGGATTTATCTTCATGCTGAACTCGGTGGCGCAAATGGAAACCACCGATCTCAATGCGGCAAAGCTCATGCTCACCCAGATGAGCGGGGGTATGCGTATCGCGCTTTTCACGACGCTTGCCGGTCTCAGCAGCGGTCTGATTCTTGGCGTGCAGTATCAACTGTTGGATCGCGCCGCAGACCGACTCTTCGGCCTCATTGTCGCAGCGGTAGATACACAGGACTTTCGGGAATCCAAAACAACTCCTGACGCCAATCCATGATCAGAAGAACTGGGGGCTACACCACGGATCCGTTTGTGGATCTGCTGTTCAATGCGCTGCTCGGCTTCACGCTGCTATTTTTCGTTTCATTGGTCTATTTCAATCCCGAGGCTCGCCAGGGCAAAGTCAACCTAAAGGCCGAGTACATTATCTCGGTGACCTGGCCGGAAAGCCGCACCGATGATATCGACTTGTGGGTACGGGACCCGCTTGGAGAGATTGTCTCCTACCTGAAAAAAGATGCCGGCTGGCTCCATCTTGATCGCGATGACCAGGGTGCGGTCAATGATACGGTTGTCATCGAAGGCCGCGAGGTCGTGTATCCGATCAATCAGGAACTCGTCACCCTCCGGGGGTTGATCGACGGCGAATACACCGTGAATCTGTATTACTACGAAAAACGGGATCTTGAGCCCATTGAGGCTCTCGTCAAGATTGAGCGGATCAATCCGTCTGTCCAGACGGTCTTCGTTAAGCGCGTCGTGCTCTCCAAGTCTGACGAGGAGCGCACTATTGTTCGTTTCACCCCGACCCGCGACGGCAGTATCATCAACGTGAACGAGCGTCAGGTGCGGCTCACGCCCTATCTGCTGGAGCCGGAGACGTGACCGGCAACCTGATTGTTCTGACAGTCACTTACGTATTCGGCCTCTTCGTTCTGCTGTTGCTGCTGATTCGGTCGAGACTCTCGTTTACCACGCGGACATTGGTGATCCTGGCAGGGTCCGCCTTCTACG
>WTHR01000194.1:0-1256 GCA_011523045.1 Gammaproteobacteria bacterium
ACGCCGTTGCTCGCTTTGATGTCGACCGCCACTACTTTGGCCGAACCGATCATCACTTCGTCGTACTCTTTTTCGACGTTGAGCGTGTTGCCGCCAACGGTTTTCACAAAGTTATCGCCGTTTCTGATCTGGGATGACATCACATTCGCCGGCACCACATGGTAGGTCAGGATGGCTTTGAGCTGATCGAGGTTCTCGGGCTTCAGCAGGCTTTCTACCGTGCCTGCCGGCAATGCAGCAAAAGCCGCATCGGTCGGGGCGAACACCGTAAAGGGTCCGTGACCGCTCAGCACCTCTTGCAGACCGGCGGCCTCGACCGCAGCGATCAGCGTGGAGAAGTTGCCGTCAGCGGCAGCTTTATCGACAACGGTGTAGCCGTCGCCATGGCTATGGTCTCCGCCGCCGCAGGAGCCCGCGGTGGCAGTCTGCGCAACAGAGATGGCAAAAACAGCCGTCAGGGCCGTCAGCATTGTTCTGAATTTCATAATTATTTCTCTAAATCTTGTTGAGTAAGTCGTTGCATGATGCCCGCTCTCACGTGAGCAGGTCGTTGATTAAAAATGAAATTTTCGTGATGACGCGTTGATAGCGGCTGTCTGTTAGAGTGGACTTTCCACCATCAAAAGGAGGTACACCATGTATTTTCGCGTTACGACTTATGGTTTTGATGCAGCCCGGTTTGACGAATTTTTGGCAATGGCTGACACATTTCGAGACGAACTCAACGCCATTGACGGTCTTGAATCCGTTCACTCCTGTGTCGTCGATGAAGGCCAGGGCATGATCGTCTCGCGCTATGCGAGCGAAGCTGCTGCCGATGCGGCGCAGCCGCAGATCCAGGCCATTATGGGACGTATGGCGCCCATGATGACCTCCATGCCGGAAGTCACAGCCGGCGAGGTGGTCTGGGAACTGTAAACGGGAGCAGGCGCTTGCGTCACGCTCCGTTGACACGGCGCGGAACATAATGATCGCGTTGTATCCTCCTCCTAAATATTGACCCCGGCACTTTTCCGGGGTCTTTTTTTATCTGGTCTTTTTATCTAAAAGATCCCACCGTCCAGACCTGCCGCCATCGCCATGCCAAGCGTATGGCAATCTTCCACGAAGTCCTCTTGCCATTCGCCATGACAGATCATCGGCTCCTGGACGGCCCGCCAGCCAAGACCGGAGGTGATGGACTCGACCCCACGCCGTGTGCCCGTGCCGTCAAGCTTGGCCCGGATGTATAACGCATAGGGCAAGCCGCCGGTATC
>WTHR01000194.1:1356-2512 GCA_011523045.1 Gammaproteobacteria bacterium
GAACATTGTCGGCGCGCCCTCTCGCTCCGACAAGAGGCAGGCGTGGCGAGGATCCGTTCGGGAGATTCAAAAGAAAGTCCCGGGAAGACCCGGGACTCAATTACCGAGGAGGAAGGAGGATTTACATCTAGACTTTCATGTTAGCAAAAAAGGGGTGCAATTTCACCGCTGAAGAAGAAAATTTCCTTTTATTTTTAGTAAGTTCCGTTAATTCGGACTAAGTCGACACGCATCAAATGGTTACCCCTAAAACCTCTAATTCACTTCAATTATGCGGGCTTTTCCCCGTTTGGATTTCCAGCCGATGACGCGCTTCGTTGCCTTCTACCCAATAAAAAAAGAAAGAGGAACTCCTCTTATTTAGCCCCAGGGTATTCGTCGCCAAGCGGCAACTTTGCATCGACCTCTACGATCCGAACCTTGGGAATCCCCAGAGGACTGACCTCGAGCGGAATACCTCTCTCACGTAACAGTTCGACCTGATCCTGACGCCTTTTGGTTCCCGTCAGCAATTCGATTTCGCGATGGGTCATGAATCGCGTTACTGATCCCACAACTGAACCCAGGACAGTCTTTTTGGACTGTCTCCGAATTTATCAATGCAGGTTGCCCAGGGGTCGTCAGGCATCTGATCGGTGCAATGACCCAGGTAGTCGCCCTCATGCGACATATGTTTGTGAAGTTCATCCCCTACCGCATTGAGACTTACAGACAAATCGTTATTGTGTTTGTGGCAGATGGCAACTTTCTTGCCATCGCCGTCTCCCCAGTTGTATCCGTTTGGTGGTGGGTTGTAGTAGAAGGTTCGAACCTTGGCACCACCCTCAAATCCCTCAATCATTTTTATCCCACACTCCAGGTCTTCTAGCTCCTCATTGCTTAAGTCATTGAGTGCCGCGAAAGCGGCTTCCTGTTGCGCTACTGATGCCTCAGCGCCAAAGAGATCGTCAACCATAGTCTTATTGCCGCCAGAAACCTTCTCTTGTATGAAGGCTCCCTTGAACATAGGCAGGGCTGTGCCAGTCAATAAGACCAGCACGACCAATGCTATGACAAGGACGAATCCCCGCTGGTTAGCAGAAGTTGTTGCCGCCGGAACCACAGGTGCCGCCTTCTGTCCACTGGACAGGCGGAACTATTCCACCCGCCTGCAGCG
>WTHR01000052.1 GCA_011523045.1 Gammaproteobacteria bacterium
CCCCGGGGGAGGTCCGCCGGGCTCCCCCGGTTCTTGGTGAAGACACCGATCAGGTTCTGCGGGAAGTGTTGGGTTATGAGGACAGTGCCATCCGCGGCTTGCATGCCGACGGAGTTGTCTGATCAATCCACTCAAATGTCGCTGACATAAATTCGGCAACTGCTCCGCCTCATGCCGAGCGGGTGGACTGCGAGAAACCATCCATCGTGGAGCATCTCATCTTTACCCCGCGATCCTAGAAGCGTTACCTGTGCCCAGACCGGGGGAGGCCAGTTACCCGGCATCGTGGCGCCACGTGCTTAACGGTCGGATTTGTGCCGGGCTGATGCTGGCTATCCCTGAACTCCCTTGTTGCGCGTTTGCGGAGCATCGAGTGTTACGTTATAACATCACGTATGAGTCGCGGAGAAACCATGGAAACAACTAGTCAAAACAGGCTTCCGGTAACGGTGTTGTCCGGCTTTTTGGGGGCAGGCAAAACAACAATCCTCAGCCATATCCTCAACAACCGTGAGAACAAAAAAGTCGCTGTGATCGTCAACGATATGAGCGAGATCAATATTGATTCCGAAATATTGCGCTCGGAAGTGTCATTGAATCGGAGCGAGGAGAAGTTAGTCGAAATGAGCAACGGCTGCATCTGTTGCACGCTGCGCGAAGATCTCTTGGAGGAAGTCACCAAACTGGCGAAAGAGGGTCGATTCGACTATCTCGTCATTGAGTCAACAGGTATCTCGGAACCTTTGCCAGTAGCAGAAACCTTTACTTTTGCAGATGAGAATGGAGTCGCGCTGTCGGACATAGCTGATCTGGACACCATGGTGACAGTTGTGGACGCAGTCAATTTTTTAAAGGACTACGATGAAGCTAAATATTTACAGGAAACCGGCGAATCGTTGGGTGAGGAAGATGAACGCAGTGTTGCTGATCTGTTAGTTGACCAAGTCGAGTTTGCGGACCTGATTCTCATCAGCAAGACCGATTTGGCAAGCGCGAGCGACATAGACCGTCTGACGGCTATTCTGAAAACCCTCAACACACACGCGAAGATATATCCGATCGCGAATGGCAAAGTCGATATCAATGAGGTTCTGAATACGGGGTTGTTCAATTTTCAACGTGCTCAACAGGCGCCCGGTTGGCTGAAGGAAATGCGCGGCGAGCATCTGCCGGAAACACAAGAGTACGGCATTGCCAGTTTTTGCTATGAAGCCCGCAGACCGTTCCACCCGGACCGGTTCCATGACTTTCTTCACGGCACGGAGAAATTCGGCAAGCTGATTCGATCTAAAGGCTATTTCTGGCTCGCGACGAGGCCTCAGTTTGCTGGTCAATGGAGCCAGGCTGGGGGCATTGCCCGCTATGGGTTCGCTGGAATGTTCTGGAAAGCAGTGCCCGAGAAAAACTGGCCTCAGGACGAGGAGGCATTGGCATTTATCAAAAAGCAATGGATTGAACCGTTCGGAGACATGCGTCAGGAGCTCGTTTTCATCGGTCAGAACCTGGATCAGCAGGGCATGACCCAGGCTTTGGATGATTGCTTGTTGAGTGAAGAGGAAGTACTTAGAGGAAAGACATTCTGGCAGACCTTGCCCGATCCGTTTCCTGCATGGGAGGAGATATGAACGCGGTAAGTCCTGAATTGATGTCCATTCCACAGGCCGTCATCGAGCCTGATCCGAAATTCCGTAAAGTCGTGACAGGTAAACAGCCAGTCGTCTTAGCAGATATCTACGAGGAATGTACCAACCTGATCATCTGGCAGCGCCAGCTTCCGAAAGAACTTGTAGCAAGAGCCAACGATTTGGCAGTGTCACGACGCGATCGAAATTTTTCCGTCGCGCTGAAACCAAGTGACGCACGTTCTGTGATGCATGAGGAGATAGATAATCCCCGGTTTGGTGATTTCGTTGATGATGTCGCAGAGCTTGTCGATATGTTCTGCTATCTGTTTGGCCTTGATGAGGCGGGCCTGCGTCTGCGGGTTCTGCACCATTCGATGTGTCCGAAGTTTCATGTGGATCATGTGCCATGCAGACTTGTCACAACCTATTGTGGTGTTGCAACGGAATGGCTGGCTCACGAATCGGTAGACCGAAAGAAATTAGGACTCAGTAGTGCAGAGAAATCTGATCAGGAATCAGGTCTGTATCAGACCGAGCGTGATATTCAGGAATTAGCGCGCGGGGAAGTGGCTTTAATGAAAGGGGAAAAATGGCCGGGCAACAAAGGCGCGGGGCTGGTACATCGTTCCCCGGCAGTAGCGGCGGGCGAGTCTCGTTTGCTGCTGACTCTGGATTTCGCCAGTTAGCCGAAGTTTCCGCCCGCCGGTTTTGGGGACTCGTCAGCCCCGCGAGTCGATAAGGCGAAACTGGATCGGGATGTCGACCACCATGGCCGTTGGCACACCATCCCGGATCGCGGGGGTGAATTGCCACTTTCTGACCGAATCAATAGCGGCCTGATCAAGCATGGCAGAACCGCTGGGCTTGTTTATGGATA
>WTHR01000216.1 GCA_011523045.1 Gammaproteobacteria bacterium
GTTGCGGATGACATGCCGAGCGGTCTCAGGCCCCCCAGTAAAGCTGACCCGGTCCACCAGCGGGTGGCTGGTGAGTGCGCGGCCGCAGGGCTCACCGTGCCCGGTTACTACATTGAAAACCCCCGGCGGGAAGCCAGCCTCCTCAAAGACCTTGGCGAATTCAAGCATGGGGGCCGAGGCATGTTCAGAGGCTTTCAGCACCACGGTATTGCCTGCGGCAAGTGCGGGGCCAATTTTTACGGCAACGAGAAACAATTGGGAATTCCAGGGCACCACAGCAGCCACCACGCCGAGCGGCTCACGGACGGTCATCGTCATCATGTCCGGCTTGTCGATCGGCAGGGTTTCCCCAGTGACCTTGTCGGCCAGACCGGCATAGTATTGAAAGAAATCTGAAATGTAATTCGCTTGCCAGCGCGTTTCCTTAAACAGCTTGCCCGTATCGACGGTTTCGCAGCGGCCGAGCGGTTCTGAATGTTCGGCCAGCACTTCAGCAAGACGGCGCAGCATCTTGCCGCGGGCCGTAGGCGTCATGGTGGCCCAGGCACCTTCACTAAACGCATGATGTGCAGCTTCCACCGCGCGGTTGATATCCGCCTCTGAGGCCTCGGGGACTTCTGCCCAGGTTTGCCCCGTTGCAGGGTTTACGCTGGTAAAAGTTGCCCCGTTTTCAGCATCTACCCATTCGCCGTTGATGTACATCTGATATCGCGTTAATTCAGTCATCGGCTTATGCCTCTCTTTTCCTTAAAATTATTGTAAAGACCGCCTGAGCCGTTGCCCGCCTAACTCTGCGGATCGTAGGCCACGCACTCAATTTCTACCCGGATATCGACGAGAAAGTCACTGACGAGCGCCGAACGGGCGGGCGGGCCTTCGGGGAAATATTCTGCGTAGACTGAATCGAAACCGGGAAAGTCCTCCCGTGATTTCAGCCACACCATTGACTTCACAATATGCTCTAGGCCGCATCCCGCCTCGGCCAATGTCTCGCGAATGCGGGTCAGACAGGCTCGGGTCTGCTCCTCGATGCTGCCCGATGTCATGACCTGGCCATCTTGCATAGGTACTTGTCCAGTGAGAAAAATGAAATCACCAGCCCGGACTGCCCGGGAAAGCGATAGTTGTCTTCCATTGATCACCAGCGGCTCGCCGATGATGGTTTTTTGGGATCGAGACATGGGTTCGGTCAGTTTTGAGTCGAGGATAAAGTAACATAGTTATACCTGTTTCAAGCGGCTGACATCCAGTTCAATCTTGCCTATGAGAGAAGACATCGACCAAAGTGGGCTTAGTCCCGGGGGAACCTGGTATGACCTACGCGGCAGTGGATCACCCGAGGCGCCCGTGGTCATGATTCATGGCGTCGGTCTGGATCACACGATGTGGGAGCCGCAGATGCCTGCCCTGGAGGAAGCATTTTGCGTACTGCGCTACGACATGCTGGGTCACGGACGGTCTGAGGCCCGTCCGGTCAAAGACATCACTACCTTTGTTCGGCAACTGGAAGATCTGCTTTCGTACCTCGACATTACAAAAATGCATCTGGTGGGGCTGTCAATGGGAGGCGTGATCAGTCAGGCCTTTGCGGGCAGTGCACCGTCACGCCTGAAGACACTGGTGTTGATGAATACTGTTTACCGCCGGAGTGAGGAAGAACTGATTGGCATGCGCCATCGGTTGCAGCTGACGCGCGAGGAGGGTCTTGCCCCGATTGCGCAAGCCGCCATGGACAGATGGTTCGATGCGCCGTTTAAAGCGCAATTCCCGGATCGGGTCGAAGCGATCCGCAGAAAATTGCTGGCGAACGATCTGAAGGCTTATGCCGACGCCTACGCGGCGCTCGTTGAAGCCGATGCGATCGTTCAGGACGCACTCAAGCAGGTCAGGTGCCCGGCTCTGGTGCTCGCGGGAGAGAACGATCCAGGGTCCACGCCGACTATCGCAAGACGGATGGCAGATGATCTTGAGCAGGCTGAACTTGCCATCTTGCCGGGGCTTCATCATCTGGCCTCCTGGGAGGCGCCCGAAACGGTGAACGGTATTCTGTCCGGGTTCCTTAAGGCCAACCACTAGGGCATCAGCGAATCCGGTAAGGGTGGGCCGCCTTCGCCCAAGCAGGCCTCATTTTGGTACGCGACAGGGCATAATCACACTTCTTTTTATCGGGAGATTTCTATGGATCAGGAACGTTTTGACAAGGGTCTGGCGACACGCCGGGATGTGCTCGGTACGGAGTATGTCGACAATGCGTTGGCTAACGCGAGTGAGTTTGCCCGGGATTTTCAGGAACTGCTAACGGAGTATTGCTGGGGTGCGGTCTGGGGGGATGAGACGCTGGACCGAAAAACCCGCAGCATGCTCAATGTCTCAATGATCGCGGCGCTTAACCGCATGCATGAGTGGGAACTGCACTTCAGGGGCGCACTCGTCAACGGCGTCAGTCGGGATGAGTTGAAAGCCATCCTTAACCAGATCGCGATCTACTGTGGGGTGCCGGTAGCAGTGGAATGCCATCGAATCGCCAAAAAAGTTTTCGCAGAACTGGATGCGCAATCCTGATTAGGGATTTGTGAAGTGTCGATCTGGAGTCTGTGATGTCCCAGTCATTTACCGAAACCTGAACAAAGTGGTACCACGTCATGAAGGAAAGTTTCGACACCATCATCGTTGATCAAAAGGGAGACCTCACCTGGATCACGCTGAACCGTCCGGAGGTGGCCAATGCCTTCAACACCCGGATGGCTGAGGAATTGTTAGCAGTTTTCAGTGAATTCGTTTCGGGGGCGAGAAGCACACGCTGTGTCATCCTGACTGGCACAGGAGAGCGCGCATTTTGCGCAGGCGGTGACCTCAAGCAGCGACATGGGATGACCGATGAAGAGTGGTATGCGCAGCATGTGGTGTTCGAAGACCTGGCACGGGCGCTGATGGATTGTCCGGTGCCGATCCTGGGGGCAATTAACGGCGCGGCTTATGGCGGCGGGACGGAGCTGACTCTGGCGTGTGATTTTGCTTACGCGGCGAAACATGCCCGTTTTGCCCTGACGGAAACCACCCTTGGGATCATGCCGGGTATGGCAGGCACTCAGTATCTTCCGCGGGCGGTGGGCATCCGCAGGGCCAAGGAAATCATCCTCACCGGCAGACCTTTCAGTGCCGAGCAGGCGCTTGAGTGGGGACTGGTCAATGAGCTTTGTGAGCCGGAAGCTCTGTTGGAGTCGGTGAGGGCAACGGCACAGCGCATCGCAGATAACGGTCCGATCGCGATCCAGGGTGCGCTGAAGGCGATCAACAATGCGGGTTTCGCTTCACTTAAGCAGGATTACGAGGTGGAGCTTGATTCATACAACAAGACGGTTCCCACGAAGGATCGCCGCGAAGGTATCGCCGCCTTCAATGAAAAACGTAAAGCCCAGTTCACGGGAGAGTAACTCCACGGAAGGGCTATTGGAATCTTCAAGTTCAGCAAGGAGCTTTTGTGCAAGATAAGAGTGTTACCGCAACCCTTTGTGAATTTGCGAGCGAGGTAAATACACAAGCCCTGCCGGGTGAGGTCGTCGACCGGGCCGCCTTGCTGGTCACGGACAGTATTGGCGTGGCTATTCGGGCAAGAAAAGAAGCCGAGTCGACTCCGGCCTTGCTGGCGGCCGTTGCCCGCATGGGTATGGATGAAGGACGGGGGACGGTGTTTGCTGACAATAAAGGATATGCTTTCCCTGCTGCAGCGCTGATCAATGGCTCGTTGATTCACAGTCTGGATTTTGATGACACCCATATTGCGGCAACTGTGCATCCAAGTGCACCGGTGCTGGCGGCAGCCCTGGCTGCCGGACAAATGGCGGGTGCGAGCGGCGCCAGCGTTCTCGCCGGGGTGATTGCAGGATATGAGGTGATGTGCCGACTCGGCAGAGCTCTAAAACCTGCGGATCACTATGATCGGGGTTTTCATCCCACCGCAACCACCGGCGCTTTTGGGGCCACCGTTGCTGCCGGGCGTGCATTGGGACTTTCCGCCCAACAACTCGAGATGGCGATGGGGATCTGCCTCAGTCAGTCGGCCGGTTCCATGCAGTTTCTCGTCAACAGCGCCTGGACCAAGCGCTTTCAGGTGGGCAATGCCGCCATGGTCGGAGTGATTGCGGCCTCACTTGCTTCAGAGGGATTTGTTGGTGCGGCAGATGCGGTCGAAGGTGATGCCGGTTTTCTGAAAAGTTATGCCCCTGACCCTGATCCGCAGTTAGCCGTCAAGGGGCTCGGCGATGATTGGGAAACACTACAGATTGGCGTCAAGCCTTATCCCTCGTGCCGGTTCAGTCATGCGGCCATAGACGGTATTGTGGATATCGTGGGAACCGGCGTGCATGAATCCGATATCGCAGACATTGCCATTGGGTTGCCCCGAAAGGGTATGGATCTCACGGCCCTGCCGCAGGAGTTTCGTCGCAAGCCCAAAGGGGTGGTGGGCGGTCAGTTCTCCATGCATTTCACCGCAGCTGTTTCAGCACAGACAGGCAACCTGACCTGGGATGATTATGCGAAGTATCTCCAAGACGCAACAACGCTGTCACTCGCCGAGCGCATCGACGTCAGTGAGGATGCACAGATGGATGCGATTTATCCGGAACGGATGGGCGGTAAGGTGACCATACGCTTTCGAGACGGCACGAGTCAGAGCCGGTGCGTGGAGATTCCTCGTGGGGAGCCTGAAAATTTCCCCAGTGCTGATCTGCACCAAAGTAAATTCCTGTCGCTTGCTGAGCCTGTTCTGGGTGACGCAGCCCTCGGGCTGCATGACCGGCTCACCTCGTTCGCCGAGATGGACTCCGTGGATACCTTATTCGGGTAGCACAGCAGGCCAAGATCCGCTGATCTGACTCAGCCGAGTACTGACAGGCTGCTGGCAGGGTTGGGCTCCCGGTTGCGAGAGAAGAATCCAAGATTGATCTCATGGCCGGTGCGTTGCAACCGGAACGAGATTGGATCCTGGTCGTGGTCGGTTCCCTGCTCACAGGCACTGATTAACGCCGTCATCAGTTCACCCACCACCGGCGCCGTTTTGAATTGGTTACCGCTGGTGCCGATCGCCATGTAAAAGCCGGCCACGTCGGTACAGTCATAAATGGGAATCCAGTCATCACTGACATCCCAAAGATCTGCCACTCCGGATAGCGTATTGGGGATGCCAAGGGTCGGAATCCGTTGCGCAAGGCGATATAAAGGCTCGATGCTTTGCGGGGAGAGATTTCGATCGAAGTCATCCGGATCGGCTGCCAACTCAACTTCTCCCCGCGCGCCCAGGCTTCCGGCAAGGATGCTGTCGCCGGTGTCTGTCCGGATGTAACCTCCAATGTCGGTGTCATACAGCATGATGCGGGACGCATCACTGGTCGCGGCGTCTGCACAGCGAAGATGGGCCACCTCGTGCCGAACCACCCGTGTCCGGATACGTTGTTTTCCGTCCGGATCGGCGAGGGCGTTGATGTTCTGCCCATGTGGTCCGGCTGCGTTGACGGCGACCCGGCAGGAAATCTGCTCACCCCCGGACAGCGTCACGGCGCTTACATGACCATCTTTTTTATCGATACCGGTCACCGCCTCACCAAAACGAAAACGGGCGCCGTGTTGCTCGGCTGCGCGCTGCAGGTTGTGGGCGGCAAGTTGTGGATCGGGGCAATAACCTCCCTTAGGGAAAAAGACGGTCTCAAGCTCTGCATCGGAGCGGGCACCAAAATCGGCATCGTCCGAGATAACGGGCGGTCCGAAACTGGAGAGATCCCAACTGGGGAAAAGGCTTTGCAGTCTGGCGACAGACCAGAACTCAAAAGGAATGCCTAGCTGGCGGGAGAATCCCAGCTGGTGTTCCAAAAAGCCGTTGTTGGCCGTCTTGAAGGTCAGGACGCCTGCAGGATGAAACGGTGCGACGGGTTCATCAGACTCAAGATCGAGAAAACCCGACCAGTCCTGCCAGCAGTGAAACCCTTCCCAAGCCAGTGCTGATCCTTCGAGGGTGGAGTACTGCGTGCGCACCATGGCAACGGAACTGCTCGTTGCGCCCTGACCAGAGCCGGCAAGCGGATCCACTACCAGCACCCGCCAGCCCGCTTTGCTCATTGAGAACGCAATCGAGGTGCCAATGATCCCAGCACCGATCACGACGGCATCAAATCGTTCTGTCATTGCGGGTCCAAGAGAGGTGAATTAAAAGAAGATCGAAGATCAGGGAATCTTGAATAATGAGGGCTCATTCTAAATGGAAGAGTGCGGCTAAGGCTTCCTGATAAAAAAGACCTTGAAATTTTCCAGGTTGACACCATCTTTGAAGCAGGCAAATACGGTAAGCCATCCGTTGGGTGGTTTTGAAACTAGGAGAATACTTGATGAACAACATGGTAAGACCTGCCGAGAGAACTCGAGGCTGGGACGTTTTCGGTGATTTCGATGACCTGATGGGCGGCTGGTTTCGCTCCCCTGCGGTGTTGCGACGCGATGAAACCGCGAGGATGCCCGCAATTGATGTGAGCGAGAAAGAAGGGGTTTATCTGGTCAAGGCGGAACTGCCAGGCGTCGCTCGCGAAAATCTCGATGTCACCATCAACGATGGTGTGCTCACCATCAACGCCGAACGTAAAGAAGAAAAGAAAGACGAGAGAGATGACCGCGTGATCCGCCAGGAGCGATATTACGGAAAATTTGTTCGGTCACTTCGCCTGGGATCAGATATTGATGAAGGCAGGATCGAGGCGCAGTATGAAGATGGCGTGCTGAAACTGTCCTTGCCCAAGACGGCCGAAGTCAAACCACGCAAGGTTGATATCAAAGTCGGTTGATTAAAACCCGGCGCTCATCGAAAGGGGTCACGAGGGTGACCCCTTTTTTTCGTGATGGTGCCGCCACCCGTCTTTTCGGCTGATGCGTGTGTCTGCCAGGGAAAGGGTGCCCGGGCAGTTATACTCTGCTCCCGGAAATGATCCGAATCTGCAACCTGTTATGAGCCAAGCCCCAGACCCCGCAGCCATCGCGCCGGTATTGGCAGAAGCCCTGCCGTACATACAGCATTTTCACGGCCGCACCATTGTGATCAAGTATGGCGGCAACGCCATGACCGACGAGTCGCTAAAGCGCAGTTTTGCCCGGGATGTCGTTCTGATGAAGCTGGTCGGCATGAACCCGGTCGTTGTGCATGGCGGCGGCCCACAGATCGGCCAATTGCTGGACCGGATTGGCAAGAAGAGCGAGTTTGTCGAGGGACTTCGCGTGACAGACAGTGAAACCATCGATGTGGTTGAGATGGTACTGGGTGGACTCGTCAACAAGGATATCGTGGCCCTGATCAATGCCCATGGCGGCCGCGCCGTGGGCTTGTCTGGCAAGGACGGCGGATTGATCCGGGCGCGTAAGCTGGTGCTGCGCAAGGAAGGCGCCTCCGAAGAAGATGAGACAGTGGAATTGGGATTCGTGGGTGAAATCGAGTCCATCAATCCGGCTGTCGTCGACACCCTTGATGAGGGAGATTTCATTCCCGTGATCGCTCCCATCGGTACCGGTGAGGATGGCAAGACCTATAACATCAATGCAGACACCGTCGCCGGTAAACTGGCGGTCACACTGGGTGCCGAGAAACTGATCCTCCTCACCAACACGCCGGGTGTGCTGGACCAACAGGGCGAACTGTTGACCGGTCTATCGGAGAGTCGGGTTCAGGAACTGATTCAGGAAGGTGTCATCACCGGAGGCATGTTGCCAAAGGTCCGATGTGCTCTGGATGCCGTTTCAGGCGGAGTGAGGACCGCGACGATTTCAGATGGTCGGGTGCCTCACGCCACTCTGCTGGAAACCCTGACGGATCAGGGCGTCGGCACCCAGATCGGGCGCACTCGGGAAGTCATTCGCCCGAGTTAATGATCAGGGCGCGGGGCTACGCCTGGCGCGGGTCAATCGGCAAGGTTGTCGCAAGATCAAAAACCGATTCCATGCGGTGACAGGCGCGCAGCAGTGACGCTTCCCCCCGAGGCGGGCCGATGACCTGCAGTCCAACCGGCAATCCGTTCTGTGTAAAACCCGCAGGCAGACTTAAGGCTGGGCACGATGTCATTGTGATGGCGAAGGTGATGGCAATCCAGTCGATGTAGGTTTTCGTCGGTGAGTTATTGATCGTTTCCACGTACCTTTGCGATTTTGGAAAGGGCGGGACCGAGACCGCAGGGCAGAGCAACAGGTCATATTGCTCGAAGAAGAGTTCCATTTCACGGAACAACCGCGTGCGTACGCGCTCGGCGGAAAGCAGTTCGGGGTTTGTGACGGCAAGGCCTTTTTCAATATTCCAGACAATTTCCGGAGCAATCTCATCGCGGTGTTGTGCCAGCAGAGGCTCCATCATCTGTGCGATCAGGACACCGCGCAGCGTTTGGAAAGATTCAACTGCGCCCGAAAAATCGGGACAGACATGGCTGACGTCGGCACCGATGTCTCGGAAGCGCTCAGCCGCTGCACCACAAATCTCTGCGATCTCGGTTTCCATGGGAACGACACCGAGGTCTGGGCTGAACGCTACGCGTTTGGGCAATGACGGGTTTGAAAGCGTTTCAACAAAGGATTCGCCTTGGTGAGGGAACGAGAGCGGATCCCCCGGATCAAAGCCCGCGCCGCCATCCAGCATCAGTGCGACATCTGCGACACAACGGCCCATTGGGCCCTCTACCCACAGGCTGTCAAATGCCGGCAGGCGAGCCCCTCTTGGAACCCGTCCGGGACTGGGCCGCAGGCCGACCACACTATTGAAGCTGGCCGGTACCCGCAAACTGCCCCCGAGGTCGTTACCCGTGGCCAGCGGAACCATTCCGGCCGCCAGCGCAGCACCTGAACCTCCCGAAGAGCCTCCGGCGCTCATCTCCAGGTTCCAGGGATTGAGGGTATGTCCGAATACCGGGTTGAAAGTGTGCGCCCCCGCCCATTCGGGCACATTGGATTTCCCGATCGCGATCGCACCGCTGTCTTGCAAGCGCCTGACGGTGGCATCCGACTCTGTGGCGATGTTTCTGGCAAAGAGCGGAGATCCGTAAGTGGTCTGAACGCCTGCAAGATCGTTGTAGTCCTTGACCGCGAAAGGCAGTCCCCACAAAGGGCCTTTTTCATCTGAACGCGGATTACGGTTCGCCATTTGCTGCGCTTGTTCTCGAGCCTGGTCGAGACAGAGCACGGGCAGAGCGTTTATCGTTGGGTTAACGTCCTCAATACGCGAGGCGATGGATTCGATGACGTCAACGGGCGATATCTCACCATAGCGAAGCCGCCGACCGAGCTCAGT
>WTHR01000129.1 GCA_011523045.1 Gammaproteobacteria bacterium
CCTGGGCATGATCAAAGCCCTGGTGTACGCGATACGCAATCGCCCGGTCATTGAAGAGTGATGCAAAGACCTCGTGCACTGCGATCAGCACGTTGTTGATCCCGCGAACATTTAGAAAGCTTTCCTGTTGTCCCGCAAAGGAAGCTTCAGGCAAATCCTCGGCCGTGGCTGAGGATCGGACAGCAACAGCCGTGTGATCGCCGAATTCTCTGTAGTGTCGGGTTATCTCCTCAGACAGCGTGGTGGGCAGGGGTGTTTCGATAATCCAGCGCCGGATCTGTTCCCCGGTGCTGGTCAGTTGTTCAATATCGTCGACATCCAGCGGAGCCAGTGCCCGGTCAATACGGCCTTTCAGCCCGTCCTGTTCCAGAAACAGCCTAAAGGCGTCGGCAGTCGTCGCGAACCCTTCCGGCACACAGATGCCGGCAGAATCCAGTTGACTGATCATCTCACCCAGAGACGCGTTTTTGCCACCCACTTCCGGCACGGCATCCATGCCGAGTGCCGTGAATGCGATGACGTATTCAGAAGTCATGATGTTCTGACGGCTCCCATGGATGTGCTATACATTCGGCTCATGGACATCTTCCTGATTTCAGAAAAGAGGCACCGATGAGTCTTGAGAAACGTTCGGTCTTTGTGGTCTCCGACCGTACCGGCCTGACTGCCGAAGAACTCGCGAGGAGTTTATTGACGCAGTTCCCGCAGGTGCATTTTGTGACCACAGTGCTTCCTTTCGTTGACTCGGATGATAAGTTGAAAGATGTGCTCCGACAAATAAATGAAGGTGGCGAGGAGAATGGGTCACGGCCCATCGTGTTCGTGACCTTCGTCAATGCGGACTACCGCAAACAGATCGATCAAGCCAATGCTTTGGTGGTCGATGTTTTCAGCTCCTTTATGGGACTGTTGTCGCGCGAACTTAATCTCATTCCGAGTTGGCAGGCGGGCTATAGCCACGGTGTCACCGACCAGCTGCGCTACAACTCCCGGATCGACGCCGTGCATTTCGCAATGGATTGTGATGATGGCGTCAATCCGGACGCCTACGATCAGGCGGATCTGATCCTGGTGGGGGTATCGCGAAGTGGGAAAACACCCACCTGTGTCTATCTCGCAATGCATTTCGGGTTGTACTGCGCGAACTATCCTCTTACCGATGATGACTTCCTGGACGATGGATTGCCTCCCGTGCTGATTCCCTACAGGGATCGTCTTTTCGGATTGACGATAGACCCCCAGCGGCTGCATGAAATTCGTGAAAAGCGCCGGCCCGACAGCCCCTATGCCAAGTTGGCCCAGTGTCAGCTCGAAATTCGCCGCGCCGAAGGAATGTATCGACACCACAGCATTCCGATGTCTGATACCTCGGGTATTTCGGTTGAGGAAATTGCGGCGACAGTTCTGCAAAGAAGCGGAATCCATCGCGAGCTGCTTGGTTGAATGGTTTAAGGGTGATCCGGTGAGTCGTCCAAGCGTGGGTTTCGTAAGTCTGGGTTGCGCCAAGGCAACCGTGGATTCGGAGCGGATTCTGACCCAGCTCAGGGCCGAAGGTTATGCCTTTTGCCAAACTTATACGGATGCAGACGTTGTGGTCGTCAACACCTGTGGCTTTATTGATGCGGCAGTGGAAGAGTCCCTGGCAACCATCGACGAGGCATTAAGCGCCAACGGTCAGGTAATCGTGACCGGATGCCTCGGCACGCGGGCTGAAATGCTCAAGGAGAAGTTCCCGGAGCTGCTGGCAGTAACTGGTCCTCAAGCCACAGCAGAGGTGCTTTCTGCTGTACACCAGAAGGTGCCTCCGGTGCAGGAGCCGCTCTATCACCTGCTGCCGCCGGGCGGTGTCAAGCTGACGCCGCGACATTATGCTTATCTCAAGATCTCTGAAGGATGTAATCACAAATGCAGTTTTTGCATTATCCCGACCATGCGCGGCCGTCTTGCCAGTCGCCGGCCAGGGGATGTGCTGGAAGAAGCAGGGCAACTGGTTGAGGCGGGGGTCAGTGAACTGCTGGTGGTCTCCCAGGACACGAGCGCCTACGGCATTGATCTGAAGAAGCAGGCTGACCTCATGACGGGTCATAACCTGCGCCCGGAAATCCACAGCCTGGCCCGGGCGCTCGGCGAACTGGGCGTGTGGGTACGCCTGCATTACGTGTATCCCTATCCGCACGTGGATGAACTCGTTTCCCTGATGACCGAAGGCCTCGTGCTCCCTTATCTTGATGTGCCGTTTCAGCATGCCAGTCCCCGCATTCTCAAATTGATGAAGCGTCCGGCAAACACCGAGGACAATCTTTCCCGCATCCGGTCCTGGCGGGCCCGATGTCCGGAACTCGCCGTTCGCAGCACGTTCATTGTGGGATTTCCTGGTGAGACGGAGCAGGATTTTTCCGAGCTGCTCGAATTCCTGCGCGAGGCACAACTGGACCGGGTAGGGTGCTTTATTTATTCCCCGGTGTCAGGGGCCCGGGCAAACGAACTGCCTGATCCGGTGGATCCTCAACTGGCCGAGGAGCGTCTCCAGGCACTGATGGAGGTACAGGCGGAAGTCTCGAAAGATCGCCTCGGCAGCCGGGTGGGTTCGCAGGTTGAGGTGGTGATTGACGATGTGGAAGCAGACACCGCCATAGCCCGAAGTTACGCAGAGTCCCCCGAAGTCGACGGCATCATTCAGGTTTGCGGAGCCGGGGATTTATCGCCCGGTCAGCGCCTGGATGTCAGAATCACCCACTTCGACGAGCATGATCTTGTGGCTGAAGCAGTGGCTTAATCCGAATCGATCCATCGGTCTGGCGAGACCCTGTTCGATCAGCAGAGGCCATTTGGCAACATTTCGCAGTATTTGACGAGTATCGAATAACGAACGACAGATGCAGGAATTATCCAGTTCATTTGCCATCGCGTTCTCCCTGATAGGAACGCTGGACGCCGACCTTTTTGAGATTGTCGGACTGTCTCTTCGCGTCAGTCTGTCCGCGGTGGGCTTATCTTTGCTGATTGGTCTTCCGGTTGGTGCGGCGATTGCGATCGGCCGGTTTCCCGGACGCTTCAGTCTGATTGTGATCAGCAATTCGCTTATGGGGATGCCGCCAGTCGTAGTGGGACTGCTTGTCTATCTCGCGCTTTCCAGAGCAGGCCCTTTTGGCGTGCTGGGCTTGCTGTATACGCCGACCGCCATGGTGATTGCGCAAACCCTGCTCATTACACCGATTGTGATCGCGCTCGCCCGGCAGACCATCGAAGACCTTAATTCAGAGTACGCCGAATATTTCGCCTCTCTGGCAATCGGCTTGGGTCATCGAGTGCGGACCCTGCTATGGGAAGGGCGGTACGGTCTTCTGACCGTCGGTCTCGCCGGCTTTGGCAGGGCGATCTCGGAAGTCGGTGCCGTAATGATTGTCGGGGGAAATATCGATCACCTGACCCGTGTGATGACGACCGCCATCGCACTCGAGACCTCCAAGGGTGATCTCGAACTTGCGATGGCGCTTGGGATTATTCTCATGTTGCTGGCCCTGGCGGTAAATCTGCTACTGTCTTTTATCCGCCCGTCGGAACGGGTAGGGAAAAAGGGCCCGGCGGCAAGCTACTGAACCCAAGATTGCAGACTTTGGCTGAACCAATCGTATTTTCTGACCCAGGAAAATTCCTATGATGATGTCTTCGGGAATCAGGCGGCGGATCCTGCGGTTATTGGCGGGCGTGCTCTTTTGCGGTTTCTCGGCGGGTGTTTCCGCTCTGCAGGATTCCATTGTCATACAGTCGACGACCTCCACCGCCAATTCTGGTCTCTACGATTACCTGTTGCCTCTTTTTGAGGAGGCGCATGACATCAAGGTGAACGTGGTGGCGGTTGGAACAGGTCAGGCTATCCGTAATGCCATGCGGGGAGATGGCGACGTGCTGCTGGTGCACGCTGAATCGGATGAAAAACAGTTTGTCGCCGATGGTTGGGGTGTTGAGCGTTTTGATCTTATGTTCAATGATTTTGTCCTGGTCGGCCCGGTAGCCGATCCGGCAGGACTGGGGGAGGCGGACAGCGTCAGTGAAGCGCTGATGCGGGTCAGCCGCTCCGGTGAGTTCTTTGCCTCCAGGGGAGACGATTCCGGCACGCACAAAAAAGAGCTGGCGCTATGGCGCTCAGCGGGGATCGATCCATCGGAGGCCAGTGGGGGCTGGTACCGGGAGACCGGCTCCGGTATGGGCGCTACGCTGAACGTCGCCGTGGGAATGAACGCGTATTGCCTGACGGACCGCGCCACTTGGATCAGTTTTGCCAATAAGCAGGGTTTCACGGTGCTATACGAGGATGATCCGCCGCTTTTCAACCAATACGGCATTATCCTGGTGGATGCGAAGAAGCATCCGCACGTTAACGCAAAAGCAGGGCAGATATTCATAGACTGGATGATCGGCAAAGCCGGTCAGACAGCCATCGCCGGCTTCAGGCAGTCTGGGCAACAGCTGTTCTTTCCGAACGCGTCACCCTGAGCGGGCGCATCGGTCGTTAGAATAGCCTCATAGTTATTTCGGAGCGGCAGTCCCTTGAACCGAAGCAGATGGAGTACCCGGCGCCGTATCCATCGTATCCGGCGACGGCGCTCGCACGATTTTGACCGCTATAACCCACAGTTGCCGTTACCGTTTTCGCAGTCCTTCCGCCCGAGTAGCGTTGATGAGGATTTGCGAAAACGCGAGGAGTACTAGGCCGCTGTTGCGCAGTTGGCGGCATCCGGGAAAACAATATTGAGGGGCTTCAGCCGGGGCACGGACCCGGCCGGGCGGTATAATCCGCCGTCTTTTTCAGTCCAGCAGCCACGGTTTTATGTCAAATCATCTGGAAGAGGTGCAGCGTCGGCGTACCTTCGCCATCATCTCTCACCCGGACGCGGGTAAGACCACTCTCACTGAGAAATTCCTTCATTACGGCGGCGCGATCCAGGAGGCCGGCACCGTGCGCGCCCGCAAGACGGGCCGGTATGCCACCTCTGACTGGATGAAACTTGAAAAGGAGAGGGGTATTTCGGTCACCTCTTCGGTCATGCAGTTCGAGTACCGCCAGTTCATTGTGAACTTGCTGGATACGCCGGGCCATGCCGACTTCTCGGAGGACACCTACCGCACATTGACCGCAGTGGACTCCGCGCTGATGGTGATTGATGCGGCGAAAGGTGTTGAAGAGCGCACGATCAAGCTGATGGATGTTTGTCGCCTGCGGGACACGCCGATCATGACCTTTATCAACAAGATGGATCGCGAGGGACGGGATCCCGTGGAACTGCTTGATGAGGTTGAGTCCGTCCTTAAAATAAGTTGCGCGCCTGTCACCTGGCCGCTGGGGTCCGGCCGTCATTTTTGCGGTGTCTACCGACTTCTCGATGACAGTGTTTCCCTGTTTGACCGCAGTGGATCAGGCGGCTGCTCACCTCAGGTGATCCAGGGATTGGACAATCCAGAGCTCGATGCGATAGCGGGAGATGATGTGCTTAAGCTTCGCGAGGAGATCGAACTGCTGCAGGGCGCATCACATGTTTTTGATCGCAGTGCCTACCTCGCCGGGGAATTGACGCCCGTTTTCTTTGGGTCGGCCCTGAACCATGAAGGAACAGATGAACTGATCGATGCCTTCGTTGATTACGCGCCGGCGCCCCTGCCCAGAGCATCGAAGACGCGAACGGTAGATGCGAGCGAAGCCCCGTTTTCTGGATTCGTTTTCAAGATTCAGGCAAATATGGATCCGGCACATCATGATCGGGTTGCTTTCTTGCGGATCACCTCGGGTTCATTTAACAAAGGCCTCAAGGTTCGCCATGTTCGTGCCGAGCGTGATATGCAGTTACACAACGCCATCACGTTTATGGCTGCCCGGCGGGAATCGGCCAGCGGTGCGGTGGCAGGAGACATTATCGGGCTTCATAACCACGGCACCATTCAGATCGGTGACGCCTTCACGGTGGGGGAAGAGTTGAAGTTTCTTGGCATCCCCAGTTTTGCTCCCGAACTGTTTCGGCGGGTGAGGCTGGCGGATCCGCTGCGGGCCAAAGCGCTCAACAAGGGACTGGATCAGTTAAGTGAAGAAGGCGCCACTCAGGTATTTCGGCCCATGCTCAGTAACGATCTGGTGCTCGGCGCGGTAGGTATTCTGCAGTTTGATGTGGTGGCACACCGGCTTAAACACGAATACGGCGTGGAGTGTAGTTTCGAAGCGGTTCCCGTGGCGACCGTACGCTGGCTCGACAGTGAGGACACCGCAAAATTCGAGGAGATGAAGAAAAAAGCGGCTCAGAACCTGGCGCTCGATGCCTCAGGGGCGCTCACCTACCTGGCACCCAACCTGGCCAATCTTCGCCTTGCTGAGGAGCGATGGCCTGAGGTCATGTTTCATGCCACTCGTGAGCTGTAAGGTAAATCCTGATGATTTTGGAAGGTTTACCATGGGTGGGACAAATCTTAGAATCCCGACACGGATTTTTAACGGCTTGTTCAGTATTGTTCTGGTGTCAACAATGACAAAGTCAGGACATCCTGAAAGCTTAATTTGAAGCTAAATGCTTAACGAGGGAGCATGAAGATGAAAAAATTTGTTGCTTTGGTGAGTCTTCTGGTGATGGGTTTTGCTTCACCGGTGGTGCAGGCGGACGGTGCAGCGGTGTACAACAGTGGCTGCATGGCCTGTCACAACTCGGGTGTGGCAGGATCTCCAAAAATTGGGGACAAAGACGCCTGGGCAGATCGCATCGCTCAGGGTATGGATTTGCTGTATGAGCATGCCATTGTGGGATTCCAGGGCAAGGCCGGCTACATGCCGCCCAAAGGAGGGTTCGCCCACCTGAGTGACGATGATGTCAAACTCGCTGTGGATTACATGGTCGAGCAGTCGCAATAACGAGACTCTGGGTGCTGCCCCTGGGGCAGGCTGGAGAGGGTCAGTAAAAAGCCGGGCTCAAGGCCCGGCTTTTTTTAGGCGGGTCTCTGAGATGGTATCGACGGATTAGAGCGTTTGGGATTCAAAAAATTCTTTGAGCGCCCGATAAAGAAGGGCTGGATCATGCCATCCGGTGGTTTCACGAATCGAATGCATGCCGAGTTGCGGCGCGCCGACGTCGACCGTATCCACGCCGAGCACGGTTGAGGTAATCGGCCCGATGGTGCTGCCGCAGGCCATGTCGCTGCGCATCGCCATAGACTGCACCGGAACATCAGCGCGGGCACAAACCCCCCTGAAAATCGAAGCGGTTTCACTGTTGGTGGCGTAACGCTGATTGGCGTTGAATTTGATGACGGGTCCGCCGTTCAGGCGCGGCTGATGCTGCGGGTCGTGTTTGCCCTCGTAGTTGGGATGCAACGCATGCGCATTATCCGCTGAGATCAAAAGTGAGCGGGCCAATACCCGCGCCATGGTTTCGTTGTTGCCGCAAAGTCGCTCCAGCACGGTGTGCAGAAAGGGTCCTTGTGCGCCGGCTGCAGATGCACTGCCGACTTCCTCATGATCATTGCACACCAGCAAAACGGTCTGCTCTCCCTGGGTATCCAGCAGGCTGCGAAGCCCGGTGTAGCAACTCAGCAGGTTATCCAGCCGGGCGCTGGCGAGAAAGTCACCCTGTAATCCCACCTGCTGCGCACCTTGGGTGTCATAGCAACTCAGCTCATAGTCTGTGACCGCCTGGACGTTGACCTCAGGATGCTCCTGATGAATCTGGTCAAGCAGTAATTCACGAAACCCGGCCTTGCTTTGATCCGTCAGGTCGCACAGTATCGGAACCAGTTCCTGCTGAGGGTTGATCGTGCGGTTTTTGTGAATGTCGCGGTTAAGGTGGATCGCGAGGCTGGGGATAGTGACAATGGGCTTCTTGAAGTCAATCAGCAACGAGAGACGCTGACCGTTCGTGTCGGAGCAGGTAACGCGTCCTGCGATCGAGAGATCCCGATCAAACCAAGGAGCCAGCAGCACGCCTCCATAGATCTCAACACCGAGCTGATGAAAACCGGACCGTCTTACATCAGGGGTTGGCTTGATGCGAAGACAGGGGCTGTCAGTATGGGCGCCGATCATGCGCACACCGGATTCGATGAGGGATGCGCTTCCCATCCGAAATGCGATGAGAGATGAGCCATTTCGAAGGACCAGCGCTTTGTCGCGGCCACCGATTGTCCATGGCGCATTAGGATCAAGATCGTTAAACCCGTGCTCTTGCAGAGTGCGCTGCATGGCGGTGACGGCGTGGAAAGGGCTGGGTGATTCATCCAGAAACGCCATCAGCCCGGGATTAAATGATTCCGCTTTCAAGTTCTTTCTCCTCTACGATCCGGTTTTGGCGCAAGGGACAGTATCAGCCAGGTCGCTTTGCCGGTTCGTGGTTGTGCCCTCGGGAAGCCAGCGGTGCTCTGTTGTCTGTGCTTCCAGCGCGGCAAAGTCAAAAAGAGACCGATCAGCAAGCTGACTTGGTGCTACGTGTGCGAGGCTTCGGAAGATGCTGGAGATGCGTCCCGGATGCGCTTTCTCCCAATCAGCCAGCATCGCCTTGATGGCCTGGCGCTGCAGGTGATCCTGTGAACCGCAGAGGTTGCAGGGGATCACCGGATATTCCCGAATCTGCGCGTAGCGCGCGAGATCTGCCTCGCGACAATAGGCCATGGGCCGAATGACGATATTGTGCCCATCGTCGCTGCGCAATTTGGGCGGCATCGATTTCAATTGACCGCCATGGAACATGTTCAGAAAAAGGGTCTCAATCATGTCGTCGCTATGATGACCCAGTGCAATCCGGCTCATGCCGTTTTCTCGCGCATAGCGATACAGGATGCCCCGTCGCAGTCGTGAACACAGTCCGCACATGGTTTTCCCTTCGGGAATGACGCGCTTGACGATGCTGTAGGTATCCTCATCGATAATGTCGAAAGGCACGTCCCGGTCGACAAGGTATGACCTCAAGGTCTCGACGGGAAACCCGGGCTGGTTCTGATCGAGGTGCACTGCACGCAGCGAAAAGGAGACGGGGGCGCGATGGCGCAATTGTTCCAACACATCCAGCATCACAAAAGAATCCTTGCCACCGGAGACGCAAACCATGACGCTGTCTCCCTCGCCGATCATCTGGAAATCCTGAATGGCACGCCCGACCTCACGGCGAAGCCGTTTGCTGAGCTTCTTTTCGTCAACAGAGGAGGTCATGGCATTTTCTTGATCGTCGAGTGGTTGTCTTGATGCAAAAAATCCTGCTGCCGCATTGGTTGAGGGGAGGTTTTGCGGCGGGCTGGGTCTGATTTTCTGGCGAATCCGGCGTGCATTGCCTTATGC
>WTHR01000015.1 GCA_011523045.1 Gammaproteobacteria bacterium
GGCCAAATGGATCGCACCCATCTCCCGATTGCGCAGCCTGACCCTCCCAAGTTCAAAGAACTGGATGTGCGTAATGTTGAAGCGCCACCGCTCTTTAAAGTCGAAGCGCCAGAAGGCGCGCCTAACGTGGTTATCGTCTTGATTGACGATGTCGGATTTGGGGCTACCACGCCCTTTGGCGGCCCAATCAATACACCAACACTGGAGCGCCTGGCAGCCGGGGGATTGCGCTACAACAACTTCCACACGACCGCGCTGTGTTCACCCACTCGCAATGCGCTCAAAACCGGACGCAACCATCACACGACCAACACGGGCTCGATCATGGAAACCGCGACGGCTTTTCCGGGCAACACGGGTCAGATCCCTAACCGGGTCGCGCCGCTGGCGGAGATGATGCGCTTGAACGGCTACAGCACAGGCGCCTTCGGCAAATGGCATGAAACCGCTGCCTGGGAGACCAGCGTCTCCGGTCCGTTTGATCGCTGGCCAACCCACTCCGGCTTCGACAAGTTTTATGGCTTTATTGGCGGTGAAACCGACCAGTGGTACCCGCTGATTTACGACGGTGTGACCCGTGTCAATCCACCGCATGTCAAGGGCTATCACTTTACCGATGACATGACAGACCAGGCGATCGGCTGGATGAAAGCCCAACAATCCATGACACCGGATAAGCCCTTCTTCATGTACTTCGCCACCGGCGCAGTACACGCGCCACACCATGTCCCCAAAGAGTGGGCCGACAAGTACAAAGGCAAATTTGACAAAGGCTGGGATCAGGTGCGACTTGATACCGTCGCCAAGCAAAAAGAGATGGGCGTGATTCCTCAGACCACGCAGTTGGCGGATCGTCCCGAGGACCTCAGTGCATGGGCGGACCTGCCCGATGACCATCGCAAACTTTTTGCGCGCCAGGCCGAAGTGTTTGCCGGGTTCATGGAACACACCGATGTCAATGTCGGCCGACTGGTTGATGCGATTGAAGAGATCGGTGAGATGGACAACACCCTGATCATCTATATCGCTGGCGACAACGGTACCAGCGCCGAGGGCGGCTTTATCGGCATGTACAACGAGATGACCTACTTCAACCAGGTTGTCGAGAAAGTCGAGGACCTGCTTCCCCGTCTCGATGATTGGGGCGGCGAATACACCTTTCCGCATATGTCAGCCGGCTGGGCAGTGGCATTTGATGCGCCATTCAAGTGGACCAAGCAGGTGGCTTCTGACTTTGGCGGCACCCGCAACGGCATGGTGGTCCATTGGCCCGAAGGAATAGAGGGCAAAGGCGAGATTCGCAGCCAGTTCTCTCACGTGATCGACATCGCGCCGACCATCCTTGAGGCTGCCAGCCTGCCCGAGCCCACCAGCGTCAACGGCACTGTTCAGGAGCCCATGGCCGGCACAAGCCTCATCTATAGCCTCAACGACGCTGACGCCCCGGAGCGGCACACTGTTCAGTACTTTGAGATGTTCGGCAACCGGGCCCTGTACCAGGATGGCTGGTTTGCGCGAGTACTGCACCGCGCTCCCTGGCAGACCGGTGAGCAGACACCGCTTGAGGATGATGTGTGGGAGCTTTACAACGTCAAGGAAGATTTCAGTCTTGTGAATAATCTTGCGGATCAGTATCCCGATCGTGTTGCAGCGATGGAAGCGCTGTTTATGGAGGAGGCTGAGAAATACAACGTATTGCCGATTGATGATCGTTCTGTTGAGCGTGTGAATCCCGCTATCGCGGGTCGCCCTGACTTAATGGGTGATCGCAAGTCATTGACCATGTACGATGGCATGAACGGCATGTTGGAAAATACCTTCCTGAACTCCAAGAACACGTCGAAGACCATCACTGCCGAGGTAGAAGTCGATGAAGGTGCGACGGGGGTGATCCTGACCCAGGGTGGGCGTTTTGGTGGCTGGTCGCTGTACATGAAAGACGGTCGACCCATTTATACCTACAACTTCCTGGGTCTTGAACGCTTCACTGTTGCTGGAGAAGAGGCGCTGCCGGCCGGGCCTGCAACCATCGTGATGGAGTTCGATTATGATGGAGGCGGTTTGGGCAAAGGAGGCGATGCGACGATTTCTGTTAACGGCAAAGAAGTGGCCTCCGGCAGGATCGGCAAAACGCAGCCGCTTATTTTCTCCGCGGATGAAACAGCTGATGTCGGCCTTGATAACCAGACGCCAGTTGCTGACGACATCGGCGTTGGCCCTGAGGCAACTCGTTTCACCGGCACCATCAATAAGGTGGTTCTGGCAATCGAGTAAGCACGACGCGGGTCTTTCCAAAAAAAGATTCGCTACCTGCCTCGCCTGGGTTAAGGCCCAAGGCACAAAAAAGCCACCCGTCAGGGTGGCTTTTTTTATCGTTGATCCAAAGACCCTATGACTTGGGCAGAAGAACCTCATCGATGACATGAATCACGCCGTTGCTCGCTTTGATGTCGACCGCCACTACTTTGGCCGAACCGATCATCA
>WTHR01000140.1:0-5792 GCA_011523045.1 Gammaproteobacteria bacterium
GCATAGCCCGGATCGTCGCCAGCGAAGTAGCGGTAATGCGGCATGTCGGACTGATAGAAAAGTCCGGAGAAATACAAATTGTTAATTCTGGGAATCCGGTAGTTAACCGCGCCTACGGAGATCGCGCTGGAGTCATTCTCGGAAACGAAGCCCAGAGCGAAAAGGGCCGCTTGGGGTTGGCCTGCTCCGATGGATACGCCGCCAAGGCCATATGCGATCTGGGTGTTGTCGCTGGAAAAGACAAGAGGCACCACCCGGGTGCGGACGCGATCCTCTGGTTGATCCTGATTCGCGAAGATCGGGTTTATTAAGAAAAGGATTAGGAAAAAGCCCCAAAGGCTGAGAGCAACGGGCCGGCACAAAATCGAAGCGGATTTCATCATGCGGCAAAACTGGCTCTAGCGCATCTGGGCCAGTTGCGGAAGATCGCCCTCAAGGCCAACTGCATATCGAACCAGTGTTTCTTTGATCAAAGGAGCATTGTCGGTCAGGTTGAGACCCATACCCCGAAGGCGTGAGAGCGCTCGGTTATCCGTGCCAAATAGCCCGTGGAATCCATCCATGACTTTAAGCACTAGAGCGTTCTCACCGCGCCGCCAACGCTCATAGCGACGCAGTACTGATCGGGATGCGAGATCCCGATTTTGCGAAGATGCGTTGGAGATTACCTCAAAAAGGGCTGCGGCATCGGCAAAGCCCTGGTTTGCCCCAAGGCCCGCGAGGGGGTGCACCGTATGGGCGGCATCGCCGATGAGAGCAATCCGTTCACCGATGTAATTGACGGCGTGGCGGCGAACCAGGGGGAACTTTGCCCGCGGGCTAACCGTCTGGATACTGCCGAGGCGATGCTCAAATGCCTCGGCAAGTTCGAGCGAAAAAGCCTCATCGTCAAGAGTAAGCAACTGCTCTGCCTTTTCGGTATCGGCTGACCACACAATGGAACATTCATTATTCGCTAAAGGCAAAAAGGCCAATGGCCCGCTTGCCAAGAAACGTTGCCGTGCACAGCAGGCGTGAGGCAATTCGGGCTGTACGGTGGCCACAATTGCCATGTGGTCGTATGACGATTCCTGGCGTGTGATTTCGGCCAGTTCTCTGACTCTTGAGTTTGCACCATCAGCGCCGATCAGAATACGTGTAGAAATCGTTTCACCTGCGTCTAAAGTGACTGTGACTGACGAGCCTGAAGAGACAATTGCGGTGGCGGTTTGGCTAAAGCGCAAGGACACTCGCTGTTCTTTATCAAGCGCATAATGCAGGGCGCGAGTGATTGCCTCATTGCTGATGATGTGTCCCAAGTGAGTGAGTCCGAGGTCAGCTGCGTCAAAAGAGATGGTGCCGGAGCTTCCTTCATCTTGAACCTCAATGCGCTCAAAAGTCTGAGGCAGTGAGGCCAAAATCTCATTCCAAACCTCAAGGCGTTTCAGAATGTTTTCCGAGGCCAAGTTGATGGCGCTAACGCGTTTTGGCTCCGCCTCAGCATTCTGATTCAAGTGATCCCTGTCGATCACGCTCACGTCTAGGCCTTGCCGGGCGAGAGCGAGAGCACAGGCGCTACCGACCATCCCTGCGCCAACGATGAGCGCATCACAGTCAGGCATTTGGGTTCGGATCACAGGTTGGCGCCGAGCGGCAGTCCGCGGGCGAGCCGTGGAAGCGGCCCCGAAAGACCAGCGGTGCGTTTTAGCAGCATCCGTTTGGCTGGAGGCAGGATTTCGAGCATATTCAGTGCGAAGTTTCGCCCAGATGACAGCCCGGGATAATCATTGGCAAATACTTGAAGCAAACCCTCCGTAAATCGCGCCACTCTTTTGGTTTGCCGATGTCGAAGTTTTGCATATTGGGCCAGCACTTCAGAGTCGCCGATATCTTTATTATTTTTAAGACCATGAAAGATTTCTTCAGCGAGGTGGGCCACATCCCGAAGGCCAAGGTTAAAGCCCTGACCGGCAACCGGATGCACGATGTGGGCCGCATTGCCCAGCGCGATGAGCCTATCACCCACCGGCGTCTCAATTTCCACGCGCCGCAATGGATAGGCCTTTAGCCGGTCACATCGGCTGAAAAACCCGACCCGGTCACCAAACGCATCCTGAAGCGCTTCAAGAAAAACCTTCTCAGGCAACGTCACCATTTCACTAGCCTGTGCTTTAGGCAGTGTCCAAGCCAGCGCGTAACGCCTCGCGTCAAGGGGCAGTAGTGCGAGCGGACCGTGGCGGGTGAAACGCTCGTAAGCCGTGGCGTCCTGATCCCGGTCGACCCCAACAATGCCTATCAGCGCTTCTTTATCGTATTGCTTTTCCTTGGATTTAAGACCCATAGATTGGCCAAGTGATGAGCGGCCTCCGTCAGCCAGCACCACAAGGGAGGACGAAAACTGCTCGCCCGAGACTTCGACACGAATAGAAGAGCTTTGCGAGTCATGGTCGATGCGACTGACCTCGGCCGGGCATCGGTAATCGACCCGAGCGTTATTGCGCAGGCGTTCCGTCAGTGCGCGTCCCAAAGTCCGGGTCGGTATGACATAACCCAACGCATCCGTTCCAATGAGGTTTCGATCGAGTCTTGCGAATCCCGAGTGCCCGCGGTTGGAGATGTGGATGCGATGAATCGGTCCCGCGTCTGACGCGATCTCAGGCCAGAGGCCGATGCCTTCCAACACCTGCCGGGAACCATAAGTCAGCGCAATGGTGCGCTCGTCGAAACTTGGCTGATCGTCGTGTTGAAGCGGGGTGGCCTCTAGTACCGTGATATCAAGATCGAGCGGTTCCAGCGCGCACGCCAGACTTGCCCCTGCGAGTCCGCCGCCAACAATCGTGACCCGCGAACGCATGATGACATTATTGGCCCGAGGCCATGAGAGATTCAATCGCGGCAGGATCTTTGGGCGCTTCTTCGGTAAGTACGTCATGCCCGGTTTTTGTCACCAGAACATCATCCTCGATGCGGATGCCGATTCCGTGCCATGGCTTTGGAATACTTTTATCGACTGGGACATAAACACCGGGTTCGATGGTCAGCACCATGCCTGGTTCGAGGGTGCGCCAGGTGTCGCCGACGCGATATTCTCCAACGTCATGCACGTCGATCCCCAGCCAATGACTGGTGCGGTGGACAAAGAATTTTCGATAGGCAGATTTCTCAATAAGACTGTCAACACTGCCCTTGAGCAGTTTGAGATCCTTAAGGCCTGAGGTAATAGCGCGAACCGCAGCTTCGTGAGGATCGTTAAAGGATGCGCCCGGCATCACGGCATCTATTGCAGCGAGCTGCGCCTGCAGCACGATCTCATAAAGTGCTTTTTGTCTGCCGCTGAACCGACCGCCCACCGGAAAGGTGCGGGTGATGTCGGCACAATAACAGTCGATCTCTGCACCTGCATCGATCAGGAGCAGATCATTTTTCCGTAGCCGGCGGTTATTGTCGATGTAATGCAGGATGCAGGCGTTTTCGCCCCCGGCAACGATGGAGGGATAGGCGGGATACTGGGCACCGCCCTGACGAAAGGCATATTCCAGTTCTGCTTCGATCTCATACTCGAACATCCCTGGCTTGCATTGAATCATGGCGCGTCGGTGAGCCGAAACAGAAATATCAGCGGCTTTTCTCATCGCCTTGATTTCCGCTGCACTTTTGACCAGCCTTAATTCGTGCAGAAGGTATCCCAGATCGACCAGTTCACCTGGTGCACTTATGCCGCTGCGCTTGCGGTTTTTGACGTCACTTAACCAATGGAGCAATTGCTCGTCGAAGTCAGGATAGCGCCCGAGGTTGCAATAGACTTTGGAGCGGTTCTCCAAAAGGCTTGGCAGGATATCTTCAATATCATCTATTGGGAAAGCGTCGTCAGCATTGAAGTGCTGAACCGCCCCTTCGAGCCCTGCACGCTGTCCATCCCATAACTCTTCTGCAGGATTGCGTTCCCGGCAAAAGATCAGAAACTCTCCGGTCGCTCGTCCTGGAATCAGGACCGCAACCGCTTCCGGTTCGTTGAACCCGGTTAGGTAGAAAAAGTCGCTGTCAGCCCGATAGCGATAAAGCACATCCCCATTTCGTCGGGCAACCGGAGCACTCGGCAGGATGGCGATGCCGTCCCCGATATGTTCCATGAGGGTCTGTCGCCTACGTTCGTAGTCTCGAACCGTTGTCATCAGAGGGCTCTCAATGAGTGTGAGTGGCTGCCGAGGCTTCAACCGCTTCAAAAATCAGTTGTACCGCGACCTTAAGATATTCTTCGAGCTCGATCAGAGCGCCGTCATCGCCCGATGCGGCAGAGGCAATATCTACCTGGGCAAGCTCGGCAATGTCATTGATTGCATCCTGAGCGTCAGTTTCCAGGTAGCCGGGTTTCACCAGACCATTCCAGTGGAATCCTGCCCCAAATCCGTGGCACCACTGCGCCATCGCCTGAGTGCGCTCAATGACAGGATCAGAATCTGGAGGCAGCAGTGGCCGGAAGCTGAAATCCTTGCCACCGAGATCTTTCTGAGTCATTGCCATGAGGGCACACAGCGCGTCTTGTGTGCGTTCATGAGCAGGATTTTTTGGATCATTTTCGACCAGCAGGGCGCTCCAGGACTTAAATCGATCATCGGTTTCCCCGGCGCAGACCAGGCCGGTAAGCATGCCTTGCACCTCTGCCGGTGAGCAGTCGGGGATAGATTCGTTCAACAAGGCCTGAAACTGCTTGTAGAAAGCATCGTCTCGTCCGATTCCTGAGGAGGCAGCCATCACGTTGTTTTCCTGGGTTGAGCTCACAAATTATATCAAGCGACCCCAATACCCGGCGTTGACCCGAATAGAAATGAAACCTATCATTGTTTGTGTGCAAAAAGGGTCGGTGTGAGAAATCCCTCCAGCACTTTTTGAGGAGGATTAGGTCAAAATGAACGATGAGCATGCTGGATCTTTACGTGTCGAGCTCGATGGGCTTTCGCAGCAACTGGAGGAGTTGATCGCAACTTGCAGCCAACTGCGCTCAGAAAATGAAAAACTGCGCTTGGCCGAAGAAACGCTGAATGTAGAAAAAGAAGAATTGGAAAGTCGAAATCGTGAGGCAAAGCGCCGCATAGACCTCGTCGTTGACAGGCTGCGTTCGACAAAGTCCGCCTGATGCAGCCTTTTTTGATCACCCGATAAGCAGTATGTCTTATGTCTAAGGAAGGGGTTAAGGTCCGCATTCTGGACCGAAATTTCACCATTGCCTGTCCGCCTGGAGAGCAGGCATCTGTCGAAGCTGCGGCAGAGTACCTGAACGATCAGTTAGAAAATATGCAGACCCAGAGCAAGGTGATTGGGCTTGAGCATACGCTTGTTCTGGCCGCACTCAATATCGCTAATGAACTTCTCAGCAAGAAAAGTCGGGGAACAGCCGATGACGATGCGGTGGTCCGTGTTCGTGAACTACGAGATCGTGTCCAATCGGTGACTGGATCCCAGGAGCCAGGATACTGAGCCTGATCGATTCCACGCGAGTTTGACGCTATTCGGTAGAATATCGTTCAGCACCGCCTGCGGTGTTCGTGGGTTTTCGCCAATCCCTTAGAACCTGTATTACAGATCGGGGATCGCCTTGCAGGCACCGTTGTGCATGTCCCGCCGAGCGCGGGAAAGCCTTAAGGTATCGCAGCGGTCCCCACTTGAACCCTTAGGTTCAAGGTACCCCGGGAACTTACGGCACATGCGGGTGGTGCTTTCTTGACTCTTGGCGGACCTATGGATACGACAGATCAAAAGCGCCAGTTACGGGCACGGATGCGGATACATCGGCGCAGTCTTTCTGAGTCAGACCA
>WTHR01000140.1:5892-9269 GCA_011523045.1 Gammaproteobacteria bacterium
GCCAGTTACGGGCACGGATGCGGATACATCGGCGCAGTCTTTCTGAGTCAGACCAACGCACGGCAAGCGAGCGCCTCTCGCAACAGTTGCTGACGCTACCCGGTATCCTCAACGCAAAAAGGGTCGGCGCTTACTTTGCGAATGATGGCGAGATCGATCCCTTGCCGGCGCTTGAGGTCCTTATCGGTCGGGGCAGGAAAGGTTATTTGCCGGTGCTTTTTGCATCCCGTCGACCCCGTTTGCAGTTTGCCGAGTATTTTGTTGATGAGCCGCTCAAGCGGGGCAAGTATGGCATCCCGGTACCCTTTCACGATCGGAGAAAACTGCTGAATCCCGTCGGGCTCGATTGGCTATTTATGCCCTTGGTTGCCTTCGATGAGGGCGGCAACCGGCTCGGTATGGGTGGGGGGTTTTACGATGCCTCATTGGCATCGCGCTCGCATCGTACCCAATGGCGCCGCCCTGTGCTGATTGGGCTCGCCCACGAGTTCCAGAAAGTGGATGCGCTTAATGTTGATAGCTGGGATGTACCGCTTGACGGCATCCTGACGGACAAAACCTTCCGGCCGATTAACCGGGCTGCTGGTGCGCCTTAAGCGAGCCGTAAAATGAAGATACTTTTTATCGGCGACGTTGTGGGCAAATCAGGCCGGCGGGCGCTGCGGCGGTTTTTGCCCGAACTTCAGGATCAGACCGAAGCAGACCTCACCGTGGTCAATGCCGAAAACGCAGCGGGCGGTTTTGGGGTGACTGCCGGCGTGCTCGAGGAGTTTCTCGAACAAAGCGAGATTGATGTACTGACCTCGGGGAACCATATCTGGGATAAACGTGAGGCCCTCGATCTCATCCAGGATGAGCCGCGTTTGCTACGCCCGCACAACTATCCTGCGGGAACGCCTGGAAGCGGATGGATTATCGCGACCGCATCTAACGGTGTGCAGGTAGGGGTGCTCAACATCATGGGAACGGTATTCATGCATCCCACCCTCGATTGTCCGTTTTCATCTGCCCATCAGGCGTTAGAAAAAAAGCCATCGGGTGTGAAGGTGGTGTTGGTCGACTTTCATGCGGAAGCGACCAGTGAGAAAGTGGCCATGGGCTGGTATCTCGACGGCCGAGCCTCTGCCGTGGTCGGTACCCATACCCATGTCCCAACAGCGGACGAACGGGTGTTGCCTCAGGGAACAGCTCACATCAGCGATGTGGGGATGACGGGCTGTTACAATTCCGTGATCGGCATGGAAACAGCGGGCGTATTGAAGCGCTTTGTGGAGCGTGTCCCCGAGCGTTTCGAGGTGGCCAGCGGCCCGGCCTCGGTCTGCGGCGTGATTATCGACGTGGATGAGACCACTGGTAAGAGCCGAAGTATCGCCCGCGTGCGTGTAAACGAAAAGGATTAATCCCATGGCCTACTGGTTGATGAAAAGCGAGCCTGACGTCTATTCGATCGACCATTTGCGCTCCGAGAAGCGAAAGACGGATCATTGGGATGGTATCCGCAATTATCAGGCGCGCAATTTCATGCGCGATCAGATGCAAAAGGGCGATCTCGCGTTTTTCTATCACTCAAACTGTGCTGAACCTGCGGTTGTTGGGGTAATGGAAATCGTTTCCGAGGCTTATCCCGACCACACAGCATTTGACTCACAAGAAAAATATTTCGATGCTGGGAGTGATCCCGATAATCCCCGGTGGGTCATGGTGGACGTCAAGTTCAAGAAAAAATTCAAGACGCCGGTGACGCTGGCCGATATCAAGGCGCAGAAGAAACTTTCGGACATGAGACTGGTGCAGCGTGGCAACCGGCTGTCGATTCTTCCGGTCACGCCGGTCGAGTGGCGGCACATCCTCAAAATGGCTGGCGAGTCATGAGAGATATTCGCCGAGTGCTGCGTAGATTGCCAGTTTTAAAAGCCTTCTTTCAGATTTTTGCTTTATTTTCATTTGTCTGCAGCATGGGTGCTGCAGCATCAGAACAAGGAGATAACGTTATGGTCGAAATGACCACATCCAAAGGTGTCATCACACTGGAACTCGATGCCGAGAAAGCGCCGCTGACGGTGGCGAACTTTCTGGAGTATGTCAAGAGCGGTCACTACGACGGCACTATCTTCCATCGAGTGATTCCTGGCTTTGTGATTCAGGGGGGTGGGATGGAAAGTGGGATGCGGGAAAAAGCCACCCGGGCACCGATTGAAAACGAGGCCGACAATGGACTGAAGAACCTGACCGGCACCATCTGCATGGCGAGAACCAATGATCCGCACTCGGCCACATCGCAGTTTTTCATCAACCTCAAAGACAATAGCTTTCTTGATCACACCGAGAAGACAGGTTCAGGCTGGGGCTACGCTGTGTTTGGCCGAGTGACGTCGGGCATGGAAGTGGTGGAAGCTATCGCTGCGGTGCAAACGGGCAATTCCGGGTTTCATCAGGATGTCCCGGTTGAAGACATTGTGGTTGAAAAGGTCACCGTGTCTGAAGCCAAAGACTAGTCTCTGTAGGTGGCATTGGCGGTATCTTCGGATGGTCCTGGTCTTTGAATATCTATTCAGGATAACTCGTATCCGTGCCTGATTGGATCACGCTGTCAAAATTTTTGCCGCAGCTGATTTATCCGTTTAACCTGGCACTGTTGCTCATCTTTGCGGCGTTGCTTCTGATTATTTTTGGTCGACGTCGAAGCGGCTTATGCTCAGGGTTTCTTGCAGTTGTGATCCTGTCAGTTTGTTCATCCCCATTATCATTGGCGTTGTATCGCGAGCACGAACTTAAATATCCTCCTGTTCCTGTCTCGGCTTCCCCTGCTGCAGACGCCATCGTGGTGTTAGGCGGTGATGTGGGTATCCCAGTGCCGCCAAGAGCCGAGAGCCAAATGCATGGTAATCGGCTGTTGCACGGTTTTCGCCTGTTTAAAGCCGGCAAGGCGCCTCTGATTCTGCTGACGGGTGGTAACGTATTTGCCCAGGAAGGCCTAGAGGCCGAAGTCGTTTATGGCAAGGCGATTCTTGCCAACTGGGGTATTCCGGAGGACGCAATCATGGTAGAGACTAAGAGCCGCAATACGCATCAGAACGCGATTCACAGTCTCGAGACCCTTAAGGGTCAAGGGATTGATAAAATACTGCTGGTAACCAACGCTTTTCATATGCCGCGAGCTGCCGCGGTTTTCCGTCACGTCGGGTTTGATGTGATCCCCTCGTCGTCGAGCTTGTCTGTGACAGACTACCGTCGGCCAAAATTGCTGGATTGGTGGCCGAGCTTGAGTAATCTCGGCAAAGCGCAAGCGGTTTTGCGGGAAAAACTTGGACTCTTTGTTTATCGATTTCGCGGTTGGATTGACTAAATGACAATTTCCTCACCCGATCACCTGATTT
>WTHR01000156.1 GCA_011523045.1 Gammaproteobacteria bacterium
GTCCATCATGACTCGAAAGCGCCTTATTTTATCGGCAGTTGGGCTATTGGTGGCTCTACTGGCCGTTCCGGTACTGTTTTTGCAGTACTTCAATTGGAACGATCATCGCGATCGAGTTGCGAGTTGGGTAGGTACCGCCATCCAGCGTGAGGTCCAAATCAGTGATCGGCTTGGGTTTCAGCTGTGGCCGACGACCAAACTGTCGGTATCGGGTCTTGAAATCTCAAGCCCTGAAGGTGTGTCGGACCTGCCTTTGCTGAATCTTCAAAGCGGCGAAGCGGAGTTCGCCATCTGGCCTTTGCTGTCCGGTATTCTGGTCATCGACAGATTGGAACTAGACTCGCCTACCGTAAATCTGGTTTCCGGACTGGAGGAGGGGGCAACGAACTGGCATTTTCGTCTCGACGAGACCGCTGACGGACAGTCGTTCGCTGGACCCCCACTAATTGTTCGCGAGTTGCAAGTACGCCGCGCTCATGTCCAGTACTCAGATCCTGATCCACAGCTTGATCAGGATCTTCACTTGAGTCAGTTGGACTGGGTGCTGCCCGAGGATGCCGGCAACAGTACGGTCACTGCCGCAGGGACGCTCAACGGCGGCGCGCTCGAGGTCAAAGGTGCCCTGACGCTCGTAGGCGAGGATGATCTTGAGGCAGCTTTGAATCTCGTGTTGGGCAAAATCTCAGGAGAAGTGAGCGGGAGCATCACTGAGGTTATGCAGGGCGGCAACGTCGATATGCATCTTACGCTTGAGACAAACGACTTGACCCAGTCAGTCGCCATGTTTGTGCCCGGACTCACTGAGCAGGAGAAAGGTCTGTTCAGCGGCACCGCTCGGGTGATCGCCGGAATACGTGGCCGGCCGGGCAGAGATTTACGCCTTGAAGATATTGACGTTACGACGCGTTCGTCGATTTTGCGCCTCACGGCCTCCGGAGGGATAAGTCTGGTACGCCCGCATCGACGTGGCCGGACCCCTTCGACCCGATTCCAGGTGCTGGCCGAGACAGAAGCGCTCAGTGAGCTCGTGGGACTGTATGGCGCAAAGCTGCCGTTCAAGGCGAGTGCTCAGGCGCGCGGCGTCCTGACAGGATCTCTTGGCAATTTCCGCATTGATGAGATTGCGGTCAGTGCGACAGGCGAGTATGGCAGTCTTTCGGCAAATGGTTTCATGGAGAGGCTCGGCGGCGCTGCGCGCCCCTGGCTCGAATTTACCGCCAAGGCGCAAACCGCGGCACTGGGCACACTGATGCGGTCCTACGGGATGGAGTTTCCTTACTCGGGATCTGCTCATGCGATCGGTAAGGTCAGCGGCCATCCTGGTGATGTCCATGTGCGCGAATTGGATATCGCCCTTAACTCTAGCGCAGCGACGGTCACGGCGAGCGGTAGCATAGGCCCCCTGGGAGAAGATCCGGCGTTTGATCTGCCATTCAAGATTGATGCGCGAGATCTGGCTCTTGTGACCGAACCGTTAGGCCTTGATGCTCCTGAAAAAGCGCATGCTCAGATGATGGGCCGTTTGATTGGAAAGGAAAACGCTCTCAGTGTGAGCGACATCGAGCTCAGCATAGTGTCTGACTCCCTCAAACTAACGGCCTCGGGTGATGCGGGTCCGATAGGCGAGGCCGTTGTCTTCAATATGCCCGTCATCGTTCAGTCCGATGATCTGCCAGCCGCCATGCAGATGTTTGGCTACGATTCACCCATCGGCGGAAAGGTCAGCCTGTCGGCAGTACTGACCGGGCACTTTAATGCGCTCGGTCTTGAGGGCTTGTCGGCAAAGCTTGACAGCGAATACGGCCAATTCAGAGCACAAGGCCGAGTCAGCGACCTTGGCCCGGACGCCGAATTTGATTTGGACATCAACACCCAGGTGTCTGACATTGCCCAGCTGGGACCGCTTTTGGAACTGCCCCTGAATCAGTACCCCGATCTAGGCCTGTCCGCTTCAGCCAAACTGTTTCGCCGCAACGGTGAGTTACGCCTGTCCAGGGTAGACGGAATGATTTTGGGTGAAGGTATTCGGTTTGGCCGTTTTTCAGGCCAGATACCAGATCTGACTTATCCCGCGAGCGGATCGGTGACTGTCGATCTTGCGGTCGATGATCTGGGAGTGTTTACGCAGCCACTGGGTCTGCAAATGACCAAAACCCTTCCGGCGAGGCTGTCGGGAAATGTCGTCGGGAGCTCCCAGCGCGATTCACCGCTGGTCGTTATCGTCGAGGGTATCAGTGATGATGCTGAGCTGCACATCAATGCCAAGGTGAGTCCGTTTGGAGCAATAACGACCTTTGTGCTGGATGCACGGTTTCGGACCGAAGCGGTCTCAAACGTCAATGAAATGTTCGGCATGGCGATGCCCTTAGAGGGTCCGCTTTCGCTCGGGATGGTGCTACGGCGAGACGGATCTCAGGATGCGAAAACGGCTAGCGGTCGTGTCGAGGTGTCGGTC
>WTHR01000061.1 GCA_011523045.1 Gammaproteobacteria bacterium
TGGGGTGCAGCTCGATATGGCGGCACTCAAGGCGAGCGTAGAGCAGAACCGAATCGCGGTTAAAGCTCAGTGAATCATCGAGCGGCAGAAGCAGATCGAATTTTGAAGGGTGACCTCTGGCAGGAGGTGATGTCATCTGCACGGCAGCGACTGAAAGATCAGTGGGCCGTGGAAGGAAGTGCAGCAGGACGAGAGATCCTGTGGCATAAGTACCAAGGCCTGACCGAGGCCGAGGTAGAGCTGAAACGTCTTCGTGACCAAGGGGTCATGGAGCAAACACAAAGCGACTAAATGGAGACCACCCTGTCTGGGCGTCCACCGTCAGTCGAATCACGGCTGGAAGCCATGTTGAGCCCCGCTACCGATGAGTCGGCGCAGGAGCTCGAGGCCGATCTGGAGTCATACGACGAGCCAGATTTCCAACCCCCCGGCGAGCAGCTAGAGCGCGAACCGGATGACGAAGTACCGGACGATTTCTCGGAGGATTCGGAGGACGAACCCGCTATCGCAACTGCACCGACTTGGGACCCCATCACCATCGTGGCTGACGGGTCCGAGTATTTGGTGCAGGATCGCGAAGAGGCAATTCGCCTGCTGCAACTCGGAAAGACGTTCAACAAGCGCAATGAGGCGCTGATCGCGGAGCGCCGTGAGCTCGAGCCGCTGAAACAGGATCTGTATCAGCAGCGCGAGCAGTATCTCGCGGCACTCCCGCAACTGGCGCAGATGCTCGAGGCTTCTGCGGGTCCAGAGCCTGACCCGGCTCACTACGCAGACCGCAGCGAGTATCTGTTCGCCAAAGACCAGTGGAACACTCAACGCCAACATCTCCAAGCCGTGCAGGCCGAGCAGGTGCGAGTGTTGCAGGAGCAGCAGGCGGTGCAACAGCAGCAGGTCGCCAAGTTCCGCGAATCGGAGCAGGGACAGCTACTCAGCAAACTGCCTGAATGGAAAGACGAAGAAACCGCGAAGAAAGAGGCGCGTCAGATCGCGGAGTACGGGATGGCGATGGGTCTGACCGAGGCTGATCTCGGACAGGTCTACGACCACCGTATGGTCCTGATCTTGCGAGACGCGATGCGCTACCGGAGCCTCCAGAACGCTGGACAGGTGAAGGCGCGTAACGCGCAGGCTAAGACCGCGGCACCTAACACACAGGGCGCACAGGGGCGGGACAACCGCTCGCGCAAATCACGCAAACAGCGCCAGCGACTGCGTCAGAGTGGACGGCTCGAGGATGCCGCGCCACTAATCATGCAGGCGATGGGGCTCGAATAACAGGAATTGACCGATGGCTTCAGGAGCACCGAAGACCAATACGTTTGAGACCTTCTCAACGATTGGCATTCGGGAGGATCTCTCGGACCTGATCTCGGAGATCAGCCCGATTGAGACCCCCGTGTACAGCAATATTGGGTCTGCCCCGGCAGAGCAGACCTTCTTTGAGTGGCAGTCACACGCACTCACGACCGCGGCCCAGAACCACCAGCCGGAGGGTTTCGACGTTACCACGTTCGACGCCTCCTCCACTACGGTGCGTCTCGGTAACTATACCTCGATCTCGGCGAAGGACTTCATCGTATCCGGTACGAACGAGGTTGTGAACCGTGCGGGTCGTGGCGCGGAAACCGCGTTCCAGCTTGCGCGGGTGATGAAGGAGCTCAAGCGCGATGTTGAGGTCAACATTTGCGCCAACAACGCGGCTGCGGCTGGGTCCTCCGGCACAGCTCGCGAGACGGGCGGTATTGCGGCTTGGCTCAAAACGAACGTCAACAAGAGTGCCACCAACTCAGCCGATCCGGTGTGGGCCACGGTCCCGACCGATGCGCGGTCTGACGGTGTTGCTCGCGCTTTCACTGAGACGCTGCTGAAAGATGTGATGAAGCAGTGCTACGACAGTGGCGCGGAGCCCACCATGATGGTGGTGGGGTCGTTCAACAAACAGGTGGTCAGCGGATTCGCTGGTGTGGCGCAGCAGCGTTACATGGCTCCGTCCGACAGCCCGACCACGATCATTGGTGCGGCCGACGTTTACCTGTCGGATTACGGCACCCTCCAGATCGTGCCCTCGCGGTTCATGCCGCAGAACTACGCATACTTCCTCGATCCTGATCGGATTCGTATGCGGACACTGCGGCCCTTCCAGGCATCTGAGCTCGCCAAAACCGGAGACGCTATCAAGTGGATGGCGGTTTGCGAGATGGGGCTCCAGGTGGACCAGGAGGACGCGCACGGGATCGTGGCTGATCTCACGACTGCCTAACGGTAGTTACCAGGTGATGGGGGGTGGGGTTTTGTCCTCACCCCCCTGATCCACAACCCAGCACCCGACATGGCATACAAGAAATACAAGCGTCTCGAGTACGACCCCGTCACTCGGATGCAGCAGTGGGTTTATTTCGATCCACAAGAGGAAAAAATCGGGATTGGGACCTCGTATGATTGGGG
>WTHR01000123.1 GCA_011523045.1 Gammaproteobacteria bacterium
ACCGCAAGGAGCTTACGGGAAAGGAACTCAGGACTTTTGTTGACGGGCTGACAAATGGTGCCGTCAGCGAAGGTCAGGCGGCGGCCTTTGCCATGGCTGTGTTTTTTAACGGCATGTTCCCAAAGGAGTGCGCTGCACTGACATTGGCAATGCGTGATTCTGGCGACGTACTGCGTTGGAATCGTAGTCGACTGCAAGGTCCGGTGGTCGATAAGCATTCCACCGGAGGCGTAGGAGATGTCGTTAGTCTCATGCTCGCGCCGATGCTTGCAGCCTGCGGCGCTCATGTGCCCATGATTTCAGGCAGAGGTCTTGGTCATACGGGTGGTACGCTGGATAAACTCACCAGCATTCCCGGTTATGACCTTCGCCCTTCATCCGAAAAATTTCAATCGGTTGTTGAAGAGGTGGGCTGCGCCATCATCGGCCAAACCTCAGCACTCGCCCCAGCCGATAGCCGTCTTTATGCAGTGCGCGATGTGACCGCCACCGTGGAGTCTGTCGCTTTGATTACCGCATCGATCCTGTCCAAAAAATTGGCGTCAGGACTCGATGCACTCGCTATGGATATCAAGGTGGGTAATGGCGCTTTCATGAACAGCATGGATGAAGCACGAGAGTTGGCAACGAGCATTAACCGGGTTGCCGATGAGGCAGGGCTCGAGACCTCGGTGTTGGTTACGGATATGAATCAGCCCTTGGCGCCAGTTGCTGGTAATGCTCTAGAGGTTGTCGAGTGTGTCGACTATCTTCAATGTCGTCGTCGCGATGCTCGATTACATGAGGTGATTATCGGGTTGGGTTCTGCGTTGCTGATGACCTCTGGCCTTGCACAAGAGCAGGAGCAAGCTAAAGCGTCTTTAGAAACCGCACTTGTGAGCGGTGAGGCGCTCTCCCGGTTTGATCAAATGGTGGCAGCCCTTGGCGGTCCGTCAGATTTTTCACAGAGTATCAATATCCACTTACCTGCTGCTCCAATTGTTCGGGATGTCTGTTCTATGCGGGCAGGATTCGTTTCTTCAATCGATACTCGAGCATTGGGGCTGGCTGTTGTGCAGCTTGGCGGAGGAAGAACCCATCCCGATGACGAAATTGACCTTTCTGTCGGTTTGGATCGAACTGTTCGTTTAGGCGACCGCTTGGAAGTAGGAGAGCCGATCTGTCGAGTCCATGCAGCTAGCGAAGCAACAGCAGAACATGTTGAGAACATCATCACGCAGGCTGTCGTTATTGATGACAAACCTGCGGATATCTTACCGATCGTGATCGAAAGGATAGCCTGATCCATGGCCCGGGCAATCGTTCTGATGATGGATTCGCTTGGTATCGGAGCGAGCGCCGATGCTGAGCAATTCGGTGATCAGGGTGCAGATACGTTTGGCCATATAGCCGAACACTGCGCTCAAGGGCGGGTTCAGATTGACGGTGTTACGCGAGGGCCATTGGAGCTTCCTAACCTTTGTGCTCTCGGTTTGGTCCACGCCGCCGCTGCCAGTCGGGGTCAGTGGCCAATGGGACTGGAGCGCATAGCGCCCGAAGGTTCGTGGGGCTATGCGGTAGAGAAAAGCGCTGGCAAAGATACTCCCAGTGGACACTGGGAGATGGCAGGTGTGCCCGTCACCACAGATTGGGGATATTTCCCAGACTCAACACCTTGCTTTCCAAACGAATTGACAGAGACACTTATCGAAAAAGCACAGCTCGCTGGGCTGCTCGGAAATTGCCACGCATCCGGCACAGCCATTATTAATGAGCTGGGCGATGAGCATATTCGCTCATCCATGCCGATCTGCTACACCTCGGCGGATAGCGTCTTTCAGTTGGCAGCGCATGAAGACCATTTTGGCTTGGATCGACTCTATTGTGTCTGTGAAGTTGCCCGAGAACTCGTCGACAAATGGAATATTGGTCGTGTGATTGCACGTCCTTTTCGGGGCGAGCGGCCCGGCGAATTTGTTCGCACAGAAAACCGCCGAGACTACACCACGCCGCCTCCCTCAGCGACCTTGCTTGACCGCGTCAAAGAAAGCGGAGCAGACGTGATCTCGATTGGCAAAATCTCAGATATTTTTGCGGGCCGGGGTGTGACGGAACAGGTCAAAGCCAGCGGAAACGCTGCGCTATTTGACGAGACGTTGAATGCTGTCCGTAACGCCAATGATGGCTCATTAATCTTCACCAATTTTGTTGATTTCGATATGCTTTATGGACACCGGCGCGACATCGGGGGATATGCGGCTGCTCTGGAGGCATTTGATCGGCGCTTGCCGGAGTTACGGGCAATGCTGAGACCCGAAGATTTAATCATCGCGAGCGCTGATCACGGTTGTGATCCAACAACGTCTGGTCATGACCACACACGAGAGCACGTGCCGGTCCTTGCTTTTGGCCCTGACGTTAACGCAGTCGATTTGGGCGAACGCAAGAGCTTTGCGGAT
>WTHR01000024.1 GCA_011523045.1 Gammaproteobacteria bacterium
CCCCAATGCCTGATACGCCGTCTTGGCTCACGGTTACAAAAAGATTCACCGATCCGGCGCTTTCGCCACGACTGATGCGAAGCGGATAACGCTTTTTCAAAGCAACCTGTTGATATTCAATATTCAGAGGTACCTCCCTCCCAAAAGAAGGCTCTGTCGAGACTCGCCGACGACAATCGGTGGATATTAGAGCGCCTTGGGCGCAAAAAAAAGCCTTCAGGGCATTAGACCCTGGCCACGCTTTAACCCCTACTCTTCTTCATATGACAAATATGACAAATTCGCTTACTGGACCTTAAGGCTAAGAACGCCTACACCTTCGATCTCGCCCACGAGGTCGTCACCAGGCTGAATGGGGCCCACCCCTGAGGGGGTCCCGGTGAAAATCAGATCTCCGGGGCAGAGAAGGAAAAAACGGGAAAGTTCACTGATAATCTCGGAGACTTTCCATATCATTTGGGAGAGGTCTCCTGACTGGGCCAGTGCGCCATTCTTGCTGAGACGAATTGCCCCGACCTGCGGGTGACCCACTCTGTCTACAGGAAAAATAGCCGAGCACGGCGCTGACTGTTCAAATGCTTTGCCGATCTCCCAGGGACGGCCCTGGCGTTTCATCTCACTCTGAAGGTCACGCCGCGTCATATCCAGACCCACCGCATATCCAAACACGCAGTCAAGCGCCTCTTCTGCGGCAATGTCGCTGCCGCCTGATTTAAGGCCCACGACCAGTTCGATTTCGTGCTGCACATCATCGCTCAGCGGGGGATAAGTAAAGGGACGATCTACCAGAAGATTGTCTGGGTTCTTCTGAAAGAAAAAAGGTGCCTCGCGATCCGGATCGTGCCCCATCTCCACCGCGTGTGCCGCGTAGTTCCGGCCCACACAATAAATCCGATGCACCGGAAAGACCTCTTCTGACTCAGCCACGGGCAACACCGCGGCGTCAGGCGTCGAAACAGCTTTGGCAACGGTCTTGGTCATCAATATGTGCTCCTGATTTAACACTCCCACACAACCAATCTCGCGGATCGATCAAGGGAACAAGCTCATTCTACCGTTCACGAGCGAACGGGTTTTGGCGCAATCATCCCGAGGTGGTGCACCAGGCGCCGGATCCGATAGGATAGGTCGGGATACCACCACCGCGCCTTTACGCTTGCCGCCATGACCGCCTCGATTCTTGCGATTGACCAGGGGACAACGAGTTCCCGCGCGATTGTCTTTGATACCCAAGGCCAAGCGCTGCATGTTGCCCAGCAGGAGTTCGCGCAGCACTACCCGGCTGACGGCTGGGTCGAGCATGATCCGGAAGAAATCTGGTCTTCCGTGCTTGGTGTGACTAAGCATGTTCTGTCAGAAATGGACGGATTCCCTGCCGCCATCGGCATTACCAACCAGCGTGAGACAACGGTTGTGTGGGACCGTAACAGCGGACAGCCGGTCTATAACGCGATTGTCTGGCAGGACCGGCGTACAGCCGATCTTTGCGAATCCTTAAGAAGCGAGGGACATGAGACGGATATCACGGCACGCACCGGGCTGCTGCTGGATCCGTATTTTTCAGCGAGCAAGATTGCGTGGGTACTTGATCATGTCGAGGGTGCCAGGGAACGCGCCGAGTCGGGCGAGCTTGCCTTTGGCACGATCGATACCTTTTTGCTGTGGCGTCTAACGGGCGGCCGGGTACATGCGACAGATGCCACCAACGCTTCTCGCACTGCGCTTTTTAATATTCACGAGCAGTGCTGGGATAACGCACTGCTCGATCTTTTTCGCGTACCTGAAGCGATTCTGCCCAAGGTAATGGATACGGCCGATGACTTCGGCCTCACTGACAAAAATATCCTGGACGCATCGATCCCAGTCGGAGCACTCGTCGGCGACCAACAGGCTGCACTGGTGGGCCAAAGCTGCCTAACGAAAGGGATGCTCAAGAGTACTTACGGCACGGGATGCTTTGCGATGCTGAACACGGGCGAAAGCGCATACGAGTCACGCCATCGTCTGCTCTCGACCGTGGCCTATCGCCTTGGCGGCAAAACCACTTATGCCCTTGAGGGCTCGATCTTCATGGCGGGCGCGAGCGTCCAGTGGCTGAGAGATACCGTGGGACTGGTCCAATCTGCCGATGAGAGTGCTGTGCTTGCGGCCAGTCTTGAATCAAACGACGGGGTCTATCTTGTTCCTGCCTTTACCGGCCTTGGTGCGCCGCACTGGAATCCCCACACTCGGGGCACCTTGCTCGGCATGACCCGCGACACGGGACCGGCCCACATTGCCCGGGCTGTGCTGGAGGCGGTGTGCTATCAGAGTTACGAACTCCTTGAGGCAATGGCCGATGATGTCGGCGAAGGCATCGAAATGCTGCGGATAGATGGAGGGATGGCAAACAATGACTGGCTGGCCCAGTACCTTGCCGACATCACGCG
>WTHR01000096.1 GCA_011523045.1 Gammaproteobacteria bacterium
CTATTTTTCTTCCACTCAGATGCTTCCTCGACCGCATTAATACAACTTTCTAGCCCTGACGAACGAACCTCCTGACCCAGAAACCAAGGATCTCCTTCAGAGAGAATATTTCGCCTTCGAACTTCAATCGGATCTATTCCGGTCCGTTTGGCGATTTCATCGATCTGTTGCTCTCCTGCAAATGTTACTTGGGGATTACCGAATCCTCGAAATGCACCGAATCGAATTTTGTTGGTGTAAACCAACTTTCCCTCACAACGGACGTTGGCAATGTTGTACGGACCTCTGGCCATAAGAAGGCTGTATCCCAGCACCCCAGGACTATCGTCGGCATAGGCTCCGCAATCAGACAAGACCTCGCAGACGCGTGCGACTAAAGTGCCATCTTTCATCGCGCCCGTCTTCATATAAATTTGGAATGGATGTCTAGCTCTCACTATCTCGAAGTCTTCCTCTCGAGACAAAATAAGCTTGACTGGTCGGCGACACTTCATCGCCAAGGCCACCGTTATAGGCTGGATGTGGGGCTCCATCTTGTTACCGAAGCCCGCACCAATTCTTGGCGTCATCGAGCGCACTCTTGACATCGGCAACTCGAGGGACTCACAAACGTTAGCTTGGACACGAAAGACTGACTGATTAGCTGACCACAATCTGATCTTGCCGTTGCCGTCCATGTCTGCGAGCGCACCACACGGCTCGATTGAAACGTGCGCCTGTGCTTGAGTGGTATAAGTGCCCTCAACAATTATTTCAGCCTTGGAGAACGCTTGATCCGGATCTCCCTCTGAAAACTCAGTACGCGAAACCAGATTTCCCTTTGATCCCGAATCAAATACCGTTATGTAGTCCTCGACTTCCGGATGCAGTAGCGGCGCACCCTCAGCAAGACCTTCAGCAGGCGAAAGTACTGGAGGCAAGACCTCGTACTCGACTTTTATGAGAGCGACGGCAGCCTGGGCCTGCCTCTCGGTCTCCGCTGCGACCGCCGCAACCGGTTCTCCGACATAGCGAACACGGTTTTTTGCAATCGCGTGCTCGTCCTTGATAAAAGCGCCCATTCGGCCTTCACCGATATCGTCTCCGGTAAGGATCGCAACCACGCCTGGAGCGGCCTTCGCTTCGCTTAGATCGTAACTGACTATGCGGGCATGCGGATGGGGACTGCCAAGTACTGCTGCGTGAACCATGTTGGGCAAAACCATGTCAGCGATGTATTCCGCCTCACCCCGCACCTTTTCCTGATTCTCAAGCTTCGGAACGGACTGACCTACACCTCCGAGTAAATAGCCTTGCTCCATCTTCAATCTCTCTCTGACTCTCTCTCGGACCGGCGTTCTTCAGCGGCTCTCAGGACCCCGTCCAGGATTTTCTGATACCCCGTGCAACGGCAGATATTGCCCGACAGATTCGCCTTGACCTCTTTTACGGTAGGTTCTGGTGATTCGCAAAGCAGTTTATACGCGGAGATCAAAACGCCCGAGGTGCAAAATCCACATTGAACTGCTCCGCAGCGCTGAAACTGATCTTGAAGAGCCGTCATCAACGAATCGCCCGCAAATCCCTCAATAGTCGTTACCCGCTTGTCTTGGCAGGTTGCCGCCAAAGTCAAACAAGCCCGCTGTGGTCGATCGTTAACCAAAACGGTGCAAGAACCACATACGCCCTGATTACAACCTCGCTTCGGACTAGTGATTCCAAGTGAGTCTCTTAAGACAGTCAAAAGTGTGGCGTCCGACTCTGCAACAAACTCGCGCTTTCTATCATTCACCAACAATGAAAAACGGGTGCTCTTCATGAACTACTCGCATGGGCCTCTAAGAGGCCAGTCACCGCGTCTTGCGCCAGTCTTGGGATCAGCCTGATACGATGTTCAGCACTGCCGCGAACATCATCAATAGGGTCTGCTCGAGTGATCAAATTTTTCACCAAATTCTGTAATTCATCATCGATGAGAGATTCACCCCGTAATACGAACTCGTGATCGGGGTCTCGTAACGGCGCGGGACCACAACCCCCAATGGCAATACGAACCTGCTGATGATGAGCCTCGACAGATATCGCGCATGTCGCAACTGCATAATCACCAGAAACGCGGGCCACCTTGCGGTAAGCAGAATAGCTCTCGGCTGGCGCTGGCAAATATATTGCCTTGATTAACTCATCGGAATTCAAACAAGTCTCATACCAGTTCAGTATCCATTCCCCAATTCCAACAGTTCGTGCTCCGCGTGAGCCAAACAATTCAATCTCTGCATCCACTACAGCCAGTGCTGCCAGGTAATCCGCTGCCGGATCCGCATGCGCGAGCGCGCCACCCATGGTACCCATGTTTCGGACAGGCATATTTGCAATTGCGGCTGCTGCCTGACGGATTACCGCGAGATTGCCCGTCAGCACTGTCGAGTCTGCGACTTCGTAA
>WTHR01000200.1 GCA_011523045.1 Gammaproteobacteria bacterium
CTGCATGATGTGCCGCTGATCGTTGCCACGGATGAGAGCGTGCAGGGTTATGGCGCGCTGGTAGAGCATCCCGATGATATTGAGATCGAGATTGTCCGCTGGCCAGCCACCGGGTGGCGGCAGGTGGATGAAGACAGCGGCGATGAGGCAGGCTGGGTGGAGGGCACATTCCACGGTGAATGGCAGGGGGATGTCCTTTTTGGGAGAAACGACGCCGTGTCAGGTCACTACGTGCTGGGCTGGTCGACTACCGACCCCGCGGCTTCTCGCACCGATCGGCAGACGGCCGGCCGTGAAAAAGTAATGTTGTGGCACCTCAACTACCACCCGGACGGCGGCCAGTTATTTTTTCCCAAAGACAAGAGCCCCTTCGTGGTGCCGGTCGCGTTACCGGGAGATGATCTTGCCGTGGAGCAGGTAATTGCTTTTTGGTGTGACGGCAGCCGGGGTCTTTATATCCATCCGGGTATCTGGCACGACGGTATTTTCCCTGTGTCAGATCACCAACGCTTTCTTGACCGCCAGGGCAGAGTCCACGCGCGGGTCAGTTGTGACCTCGCTTCGGAGTTCGGTCATTATCTTTGCGTGCCGTTGACGGCACCTTGAGAGGGCCTGCCGGAAACTTGTCAGGCGTTTTGTCTCTTGCCGGGACTGAGTGACAGGTAGATGCCGACACCGATAATGAGTGTGATACCGGCGACGGCCCACCGGTTTGGAATATCGCCGAACAGCCAATAGCCGAGCAGCACCTGCATGACGATTTCCGTATACAGAAAGGGCGCCAGCAAAGAAGCCTCGGCATAGTGGAAGGCGCGAATCAGGAGCAGGTGACCGCTGGCACCGATGAAGCCGAGCGCGATCATCATTGCAAAGTCCGTGGGCGTGGGCGTCACCCAGATAAAAGGAACCAGAACGCTCATTACGACAAAACCGCCGACACCCTGCCATGCCAGCATGACGAGCGGCGGGGTGTTGCCGCTGAGATGCCGGGTTGAAAGAAAGTACAGCGCAAAAAAGAATGCGGCAGCGAGTGCGAACAGGCTTTCCCATTGAAAGTTGCCGAATCCCGGCTGGACAATCAGCAATACCCCACCCAGGCCAATCATGGCAGCGATGAGTCTTCCGGGCGGCACCCTTTCTTTCAGGAGCACGGCCGAGAGGATGACGATGATGACGGCGTCAAAAAAGATCAACGCGATGGCGTCAGCGAGCGGGATGGTGCGGATGGCGGCAAAGAAAAATATGGTTGCGCCCATCAGGCACAGTCCACGTCCGACCTGCATCATCGGTGCGGGGGCGGTCAGTACTGAGCCGCCGTGCCGCCAGAGAGCGATTGGCAGCACTAACAGGAAATGAAAGAAAAAACGGGCCCAGACGAGCTGCAGCACGGGATAATCACTGCTGAGTATTTTCGCCAGCGCATCCATGAAGGGCACGACAATCATCGCCCCGATCATGAGGGCGATGCCCCGGTTTCTATAGGAGTCAGAACTCAAGCGCACAGCCTCGCCCGTGATGAATGTCGGGCTATTCTGACCCAAACCAAACTGTATCGACAGGTATCATAGTCAGTCCGGACAAATCAGCTTAAGCCGCCGCTGTTGGATGGATAGCCAGACCAGCGATGGGCGCGAGGAATTTTCTGCCCCTATGGATAACTCCCAACCACCTCGTGGCGCAGTGGCCGCGGTGGTGACGACCTACCAACCGGATCTGCAGACACTTGAGGCACAGTTTGCGCGGCTGGATGGCCAGGTGGATTCGCTGTTGGTGATCGACAATGGTTCAGCCGACTCGCAGCAGGTGGCGGAATTGGTGGCGAGATATCCCTCAGCCCGGTTTATCGGTGCGACAGAGAACCGCGGCCTGGGTTGGGCTCACAATAAAGGTATGAAGCGAGCGCTTGATGAGGGTGCTGATGCCGTGCTGCTGCTCGATCAGGACAGTCTTCCCAGCGAGGGCATGGTGGATGCACTGCAGGCCGCTTTGAAAAAACAACGCCAGCGCGGCGTGCAAACCGCCGCGGTCGGCGCCCGATACCTTGGCACAGACCAGGGGCATCCGTCCTATTTCGTGCAGTTTGGCCGACTGCATTTTCGTAGGTGTTTTTGTTCCGGCACCAGCGCAGGTAGGCTGATTCGTGCCGATATGCTGATCTCTTCCGGGACCCTTTTTGCCCGTGAGGCACTTGAGGCCGTGGGGCTGATGGATGAGGGGCTATTTATCGATCACCTGGACACAGAATGGTTTCTGCGCGCTGGAGCCCGGGGCTGGCAGTCATTTGGGGTTTGTGATGCGCTGATGGATCATGGGCTTGGGGATCGGACTGTACGCGTCTGGCTTGGCCGGTGGCGCTATCTGCCGGTGCATAAGCCGTTTCGCTACTATTACGTGTATCGCAACAG
>WTHR01000203.1 GCA_011523045.1 Gammaproteobacteria bacterium
CCACCGCACTCGGTGCGGCACGCCTTGCCGGCCTTCAGGCAGGCGTCTTTGATGATCTCAACGCCCTGCAGGAGGCGTGGATCGCCGACGAAACTTTCGATCCATCCATGAGCGACAGCCAACGCCAGAACCTGCTGTCCGCCTGGCAACGCGCCGTTAACGCCGCAATCGCTTTTTCCGAAAATACCGGCGCCTGATATTTCAGGCGGTGTGCCCGGTTAAGCTTTTCGCTTCAGCCAGAATAAGATCCGAGGCCTTCTCCGCAATCATCACTGCCGGCGCATGCGTGTTGCCGGAAACGAGCGTTGGCATGATTGAGCAATCCACTACCCTAAGGCCCGACACCCCCCGCACCTTGAGCGCTGAATCCACTACCGCTTCCTCATCCGATCCCATGCGACAAGTTCCCGAAGGATGAAAAATAGTCACGCCGGTATCGCGGGCAAATTCCAATAACGCCTCGTCTGACTGCGCCTGCTCTCCCGGCAGATATTCTGTTTCAATGTACTGCGACAGAGCGGGTTTCTCTGCGATCCTGCGCGCCACTCGCAGCGCATCGACGACCGTTCTACGGTCATGTTCAGTGGAGAGATAACCTGGGTGAATCTCGGGGCGCGCCATCGGATCAGCACTCTTGATCGAGAGATGGCCTCGACTGGTTGGGCGCAACTGACAGACAGAAGCCGTAAATCCGGGAAAGTCGTGTAGCGGTGCGCCCGGAAGATCAGCCGAAAGCGCAGCGAAGTGAAACTGGATATCGGGCCGGTCGAGTTCAGAACGGGTTCTCAGGAACGCGCCCGCCTGATTGATTCCCACCGCCATGGGACCTGAGCGCTGAAAGACATACTGCATCCCCATACGCATCTTCCGCCAGAGACTGCGCATATCATCGTTAACGGTGAGCGGCTGGTTGCACTGGTGAATCACCCGCACCTGAAGATGATCCTGCAGGTTTTGGCCCACAGACGGACGATCGAGCATGACATTGATGCCATAGCGTTTCAAAAGATCAGCATCGCCGATGCCGGACAACTGCAGAACCTGGGGCGACTGAAGCGCGCCCGCGCTCAGAACCACCTCACGCCTTGCGGTCACCGTTTTTTCCTGACCGCCCTGGCGAAACACCACCGACTCTGCCCGTCTTCCGGCAAAGCCCACCCGGCAGACATGGGCATCAGTCTCAATAAAGAGGTTAGCGCGTCCTTTGGCAGGCTTTAGATATCCGGTCGCGCTGGAACAGCGTCTGCCGCGCCACGTTATCAGTTGATAGGGACCGGCGCCCTCCTGGCTTTCGCCATTGAAATCCGGATTTGCGGGATAACCCGCCTCAACACAGGCATCAATGAATGCACGGGCCAAGGTGTTGGGATCGCCGACATCCGACACACCTTGGGGTCCACTTGCCCCATGAAAATGGTCTTGTCCTCTTTCGTTTCGCTCGGCACGGATGAAGTACGGCAATACCTCCTGCCACGACCAGCCGGAATTCCCCAGCGCCGCCCAGTGCTCGTAGTCCTCGGGCTGCCCACGCACGTAAATGAGGCCATTGATCGCACTGGAACCGCCCAGCACCTTGCCCCGGGGCCAGTAGATCGACCGGCCGTTCATGCCGGGATCGGGCTCGGTGTAATAACGCCAGTTGTATTTCGGATGAAACATCGTCTTGGCGTAACCAATCGGAATGTGCAGCCACGGATAGCGGTCCCGAGGCCCTGCCTCCAGCAGCAATACCCGATACCGGCCGTTTTCCGAAAGGCGATTCGCCAGGACACAACCTGCCGAGCCTGCGCCGACGATAACGTAATCGAATTCCATCGGGTCACCGAAGGTGATTCTGCGGCCCTGATCCGCCAGCGCTAGTCGGTCTCGAACTGGTAGTAAGACTCGTTGAGGTAAGCGACGATGTCGTCTATCTCGTACTCGTTCAGACCCACGTTGATCTGCTCATTACAGAAAGCGACCTGTCCCATCAGGCCCTCGATAGTGTTGACCCGACGCTCACTTCGAAGATAGATAGCACTGCCGTCTCCGCCAAACATGCTGACATGGCAGCCCAGGCAAAACTGATCATGCAGTGGTCTGCCGTCTTCGGCTTCACCTGCAAGCAGAGCCAAGACGGGAAGCGATACGACGAGCAAGGCGAGAGCGGCAGATCGTTGATAAGCTTTTTTCATTGGGTATGTCCTGGTTAACACGGCAACCCCATCATTATCGTCTATCGGTGAGCACCGGGTGGGTGTCAACCTAGCCAAGCGATATCAAGACTGACTGATCCAGATCCTGCTCGACGAGATTGTCGCCTTTGCCGCCCCGGTCGACGACCAAAAAATCCTGCTGAACCAGCACCAAGAGCGGATGGTGCCAGGTTCCCGGTTGGAAGTTCACACCCTGATTGCCGCTCGCACTGAAAACGGTGATATCGCCGGCGCTGACCTGGTCTGATGCCTGGGCAACCGCAACCAGATAGGCGTGCTCCTGAAGCGGCATAAAGAGCTGTGAACCAAGGGGGTGTTTTTCCATCATGGAAAGGGTCAACGGCTCAGGGTACGGCGAGGCCCGGAAGATATTGACCAGCGGATGACCCTCGTCGGAGGCCACGTCAACACGGGCAAGATCGTGAAAGCGCTGGGATGTCCCCTGGTTGATATTGATAACCGTGTCGGATCGCGCCTCGATGACATCGCCAAACGCCGCAAAAGCTTGCGCGGTCAGGGGCTGCGGCGTTAATGAAAGAGTTTGCATCTTAGCGCTGAGGTTTTCCAAACACTCTAAAGCGGCTCACTCCGCCATCGGGGAAGATATTGAGCCGCAGGCAGTTGACCGCCCCGACATCATTGAGCGCATCCGCTTCAAAAAAATGCTGGGCATCCATTTCGAGCTTGGATGGGGACAACAGTTCCGGCCAGTCCCCCGCTTGCCCGCTCAAGCTGGCATCATCCAGACCTTCAACCAGGGCTGCCTGAACCGAACAGCGGTCCGGGTAGTTCCCTTTGAAGTGCGCCGTATCGACCTCGATCTTTTCGATCACACCAGGCGCGCCAAGACGCACGAGAATCCAATCATTCCCCGGCTCACGGCGGCGGCGGGTTTCCCAACCATCGCCCATGTTCACCCCTCGCCCGTCGGTCAGGATCACCCAGGGGTTGCCGTAGTGCGCATCGTTAAAGCCGGCAATCCGCCCACCGTTAGTGATCGCCGAAAGTTCCGCCAAAGTGTTTTCATCCATCCGGCTCCAATCCGGCAGCGGCTCACCATAAACCCGCAGGCGCGCCACCCCTCCGTCTGGAAAGATATTCAGGCGAAGGTGGGTGGCCGGGATGTCATCTGAGATCTCAAGATAATGGTGGCTATCCGGTCCAAGATCCGTAGGCGCAAGGATCTCGCGCCATTGAAGGTCTTCCGGACGAGTCCCCACTGGCGCGTCCGCGGCTTCGAGCGAGGCGCCTGGCGGATAGTTGCCGGTGAAATGCCGGGTATCGATATCCAGCCCGCGGATCACTCCCCGCGTGCCCAGTCTCACAATGACGTGGTCATGACCCCCACCGCGCCGGCGGCGGCTCTCCCAGCCATCCATCCACTTGCCATGATCGTCAAATTTGTCAGGGATAAATACCGGGTCGTTATCCTGCAGCATGCGCTCCATGGGAGCAAAGAAATCATCACTGCAGGAAAGCGTCTCTGCCCCGAGGCGGGATGCCGCAAGATTTACCAGGTGGCGGGCAAACGCCGGAACGTCATTGTTGTCAGTCATAACCGGTCAGGTCCTTATTTGGGCAAACACATCGTCAATGCGAAGGCGGGCGATCCGGTGCACCTGGCTCAACGCCTCATTGAATTCCGTATCCTGATCATGTTCCACACGCCGGCGGAACCGGTCAAGAATCCCTGCCCGGTCAAGACCCCGGACCGCCACAATAAACGGGAAACCAAATTTCTCTGAATAGCGGGTGTTGAGCTCCGTGAATGCACTGAACTCCTCTGGCGTGCACTGATCGAGGCCCGCGCCGGCCTGCTCGGCGGACGAGGCGGCCGTGAGACCACCAGATACCGCGAGCCGCCCGGCAAGATCGGGGTGCGCCCGCAGCAGCACCCGCTGAGGCTCGCGGCCTGCCTGATCCACCACCTCCCTCATGGCTGCCGACAAACCCGATGGGGTATCCGTCAGCGGACCCAGACCCGTATCAAATACCTGTTCGGCAATCCAGGGGGAGTGCTCATAAACCCCGCCGAAGTGCTCCAAAAAGGCAGCATGATCCATCTCACTCACGCTCCCGGTCACGATGCGGTTGCCGGGTGCGCGGCTCGCCAGTGGCGGGCAATATCAATCCGCCGGCAATACCAGACATCGTCGAACCGGCGTGTGTGCTCAATGAAGCGCGCCAAGGCCGCCAATCGCCCGGGCCGCCCCACCAATCGGCAATGCAGCCCTAGCGACATCATCCTGGGGGTGTGTTCGCCCTCTGCATAAAGCACGTCAAACGCATCTCGAAGATAACTGTAGAACTGATCGCCACTGTTGAAGCCCTGCGGCGTGGCGAACCGCATGTCGTTGTTGTCCAGCGTATAGGGCACCACCAGATGAGACTTGCCGTTGACTTCAGTCCAGAAAGGCAGGTCATCGTTGTAGTCATCCGCGTCGTAAAGAAAGCCGCCCTCTTCCACAACCAGCGCTCGGGTACGCTCACTGGTTCGACCGGTATACCAGCCCAATGGCCGCTCGCCGGTCAGACTGCGAATAATCTCAATGGCCCGCTCCAGGTGCTCACGCTCAACATCTTCCGGAACATCGCGGTAATCAATCCAGCGGTAACCGTGCGAGCAGATTTCATGGCCTGCCGCCATCGCTGCCTCTGCCACGGCCGGGTTGCGTTCGAGCGCCATGGCCACGCCGAAAATCGTGAGGGGAATCTCATAACGCGCAAAAAGATCCAAAAGACGCCATACCCCGACCCGCGAACCATATTCATAGATCGACTCCATGCTGGGATGACGTTGACCCGGCCACGGTGCGGCGCCGACGATTTCTGACAGGAAAGCCTCCGACGCCGGGTCGCCATGCAGTACGCAGTTCTCGCCCCCTTCTTCATAGTTCACAACAAACTGCACGGCGATACGGGCGCCTGCCGGCCACTGCGCGGGGGGCGGCCTCTGACCGTAACCAACGAGATCTCTTGGATAGGCTTTGTCGTTGCTCATGCAGAAAAGGTTCTGAGTGATTTTCCAGGATTTGTGCGACTTGAATATTAGCCGAGACTTTAATGAAGATTTCCCGGTATTATCAAATTATCTTTGAAAGTGTTTTGGTGGGTGTCCTGGCTGACGCTGGCAAAGGGCTATGTGAGACTGGCGCGAAGCAGTCGACAAACCCGCAGATTAGGACTGCCAAAAACAAGCGGCACCTTGTTCAGGAGGGCTTCGCAAGGAGGGGATCATGGGACAACTGACCACACACGTACTGGACACTTCGGCCGGTCGCCCGGGCAGCGGGATCGCCTGGACACTCTATCGGCTGGAGGACGGGCACAGTCTTCTGTGCAACGGCATCACCAACGATGATGGGCGCAATGACGGTCCGATTCTTTCCGGTGAAGCCTTTATGGCCGGCACCTACGAGCTGCACTTCGAAGTCGGTGATTACTTTCGCCGAAATGACGCAAGCCTCAGCACACCTGCCTTTTTGGATACGGTGGTCCTGCGCTTTGGTATTCAGGATCCAAACGAACACTATCATGTGCCGCTGCTGGTCTCGCCCTATGGCTACAGCACGTATCGGGGCAGCTGACCCCAGCTTTGCCAGACCATGGCTAACGCAAGATCTGAATTCCGCTGCCTGCTTGGCCCCAAGACGATCCACCGATCTTCTTTTGATGTGCACCAGACGCTGCTGGACTTTATCCGGCTCGAAGCCCGACTCACCGGAACCAAAGAGGGCTGCGCCGAGGGAGACTGCGGCGCGTGCACGGTGCTGGTCGGCAAGCTTCACGATGGGGTATTGCAATACGAGCCTGTGAATGCCTGCATCGTTCCGCTGGCCTCGGTCGACAGCACACAGATCCTCACGGTCGAACACCTCGCAGACCCTGAGCCTCATCCCGTACAGCAGGCGATGGCGCACGAACACGGTTCACAGTGTGGTTTCTGTACCCCCGGGATCGTGATGAGCCTTGCGGGCCTGCACGATGCCTGTGCCAAGGGACAAGCCGCCGCCGACACGGACACCATCAACGACGTCCTTGCAGGAAACCTCTGTCGCTGCACGGGCTATGGGCCCATCATCTCAGCTGCCAGGAGCGCCTGCACGAAGCCCGCTTCGCAGGCCTTTTTATCCCTGCAGGCCCAGGCTGAAAGCACTCTGCTTAAGTGGCAGGATGACGGCACTTATCTCGATCTGCACGGATCCAATGGCCGATTCGTTGTACCCAAAACGCTTGAAGACCTGTGGCAGGCCCGAAGTGAGGTACCGACTGCACAACTCATCGCGGGATCAACGGACGTCGGTCTTTGGGTAAACAAAAGCCACGCCCGTTTTGAAGGGGTCATTGATCTTGGCAAGATCGGGGCGCTTCGGTCTATCGAAAAAGATGACGAGACCCTGAGGCTTGGCGCAGGGGTCACCGTTGCTGAAAGTATCGCTCCGCTCTCAGAACTCGCACCTGATCTGGGTCCGCTGCTGCATCGCTTTGGTTCCCGACAGGTCCGGGCGCAGGCGACAGTCGGCGGCAATATCGCCAACGGCTCTCCCATTGGCGATCTCGCTCCGGCCCTGATTGCGCTTGACGCTTCTGTCGATCTTGCGCGCCCAGGGGGTACCCGTACCATCGCACTCGAGTCCTTTTTTATCGATTACGGCAAACAGGATATTTCGCCCGATGAAATTGTCGCGGGCGTGAGCGTGCCGCTGAAAAAACATACCCACTTTCACTGCTGGAAAATCTCCAAACGTTTCGATCAGGATATCAGCGCCGTCTGCGGCGCCTTTGGGTTTGCGATTGAAAACGACACCATCACTTCAGTCCGCATTGCCTTTGGTGGGATGGCCGCGACCCCGCGGCGGGCCAGACTGTGTGAACAGGCATTGGCGGGGCAGTCCGTTCATGATGCGCTGTTGCCCTCTGCAGGTGAGGCGCTGGCGCAGGACTTCGCTCCCATCTCCGACATGCGGGCCAGTGCCGCCTACCGCAGATTGGCAGCTCACGGACTATTGGAGCGTTGCCTTCGAAGCCTTGGCGGCCAAGCCCTCCCCCAGCTTTTTCCCACCGCTCAAGCGGTACAGGGCGTCTCCCATGAGTAACGCAGCCAATACTTCACCCGGAGCAGCACTTGCCCATGACAGTGCGCTCAAGCACACCACAGGCGAAGCGGTTTACATTGATGACATTCCCCTTCCTGCCGACACGCTACATCTTGCCATCGGCGGCGCCGATACGGCCGTCGGCACGATTACCGCGGTTTCGCTTGACGCGGTCCGGGCCGCGCCCGGCGTCATTGATGTATTCTGCGCCGCGGACATCCCGGGCGAGAATGATGTCAGTCCCTCAGGTCGAGGAGACGAACCACTGCTTGCGTCCGGCGAGATCCGCTTTGACGGTGAACCGGTCTTTGCCGTCGTCGCCGCCAGTCACCGCGCAGCGCGCGCCGCTGCCGCACTCGGTCAAGTGACGGTGCGCCCGGCCGAGCCTGTGCTGACGGTCGATGATGCGCTTTCACAAAATCGCTTTATCAGTGATGAACAGGTCATGACCCGGGGCGATTGGCGCGAAGCGATGCAGGCCGCACCGCACACCACCGCCGGTACCCTCTACTGCGGTGGGCAGGATCACTTTTATCTTGAAGGACAGATCTCACTCGCGGTGCCTCAGGAAGACGGCGATATGCTCGTTTACTGCTCTACCCAGCATCCAAGCGAAATCCAGCAGCACCTGGCGAAAGTTCTGAACCAACCGGCCCACGCGATCACCGTAGAAGTGCGGCGCATGGGTGGAGGCTTTGGGGGCAAGGAGAGCCAGGCCTGCCAGTGGGCAGCACTCGCAGCGGTCGCCGCATCGCGTAACCGCAAGGCCGTTAAATGCCGGCTGGACCGCGACGATGACATGCGTCTGACCGGCAAACGGCACGACTTCAGAATCGACTGGCAGGCAGGTCACGATGACCAGGGACAAATCCTTTCGGTCGACTGCAATCTCGCCTCGCGCTGCGGTTGTGCGCTGGATCTTTCAGATCCGGTCAATGACCGCGCCATGTTTCATGTCGACAACGCTTACTATTTTCCCACCGTGAATATCCGATCCCAGCGGACCTTTACCAACACGGTTTCCAACACCGCGTTTCGGGGTTTTGGCGGTCCACAGGGCATGCTGGCAGGTGAACGCATTATCGAGGGCGTTGCCCGCGCCACAGGTCTTGATCCGCTGACGGTACGCAAACGCAATTTTTACGGCGGTGCTGACCGCAACATCACACCCTACTTCATGCAGATCGACGACTTCGTGCTGGATGAAATTGTCGAAGAACTGGAGCAAAGCAGTCATTACTGGGCACGGCGCGATGCGATTCGCGAGGCGAACGCAGCAGATCCGCTGATGATGAGAGGTCTTGCCCTCACACCGGTCAAGTTCGGTATTTCCTTCACGGCCACGTGGTTCAACCAGGCAGGCGCACTCCTGCATATCTATCGAGACGGCAGTGTCCATCTCAATCATGGCGGCACCGAGATGGGACAGGGCCTTTTCGTCAAGGTCGCACAGGTCGTGAGTCACGCCCTTGCGCTGCCGGTCGACCGCGTCAAGGTCTCGGCAACCCGGACTGACAAGGTGCCCAACACCTCCGCGACAGCGGCATCGTCCGGTGCAGACCTCAACGCCATGGCTGCGCTGAATGCCGCCAATACCCTTAAGCAGCGGTTGATCTCCTTTGCCGCCCACCATTTCGATGTGGATGCGCAAAGTGTTCAATTTGTGGACGGCAGTGTGATCGCCGGCGATCA
>WTHR01000184.1 GCA_011523045.1 Gammaproteobacteria bacterium
GGATGATCAGCAGGTAGAGGGTTGGCAATCCCGACCAGACTTCAATAAAGCGTTGGCCCAAAAGATCGGTCCATCCGCCGAAGTATCCCTGCACCGCACCGGCAGCCACACCGATGATGGCGCTGATCAGGGTCAGGGTGAAACCGAACAGCACTGAAATCCGAAAACCGTATATGGCCCGGGCGAGAACATCCCTGGCCTGATCATCGGTGCCGAGCCAGTGCTGATGATCAGGCGGGGCAGGGGCAGGCACGGGAAGATCCCAGGCTACCGTTTGATGGTGATATCGGATGGGCGGCCAGAGCATCCAGCCTTGCGCATCAATGAGATCTGCGAGAAACGGATTGCGGTAATCCGCCTCGGTCAGGAAATCACCGCCGAATGTCGTCTCGGGATAGGCCTTGAAGATGGGCATATAGACCTCGCCCCGGTAGACCACGACAAAGGGCTTGTCGTTGGCGACAAATTCAGCAAAAAGCGACACGATGAACAGGATCAGGAAAATCCACATCGACCACCAGCCGCGGCGGTTTGCACGGAAATTATGCAGCCGTCGTCGTGTCAGGGGGCTGAGTCTTGGGCTATCCATCTAGGTGTCACGGTTTTCAAAATCGATCCGCGGATCTACGAGGGTATAGGTCAGGTCCCCGATGAGACTCATCACAAGCCCGAGCAGCGAGAAAAAAAAGAGTGTGCCGAACATCACCGGATAGTCCCGGGCAAAAGCGGCCTCGAAGCCGAGCAGGCCCAGCCCGTCCAGAGAGAAAATGATCTCAATGAGCAGTGAGCCGGTGAAGAGAATGCCGATGAACGCGCTGGGAAAGCCGGCGATCACGATGAGCATGGCATTGCGGAATACGTGACCGTACAGTACCCGGCGCTCACTCAAGCCCTTTGCCCGTGCAGTAAGCACGTACTGCTGATTGATTTGGTCAAGAAAGGAGTTTTTAGTCAGCATCGTGAGTGTGGCGAACCCGCCTATGGTCATAGCCAGCACGGGCAGGGCGATATGCCAGAAGTAATCCAGAATGCGCGATGGCCAGGACAGCATTTCCCAGTTCTCTGAGGTGAGCCCCGCAAGAGGAAACCAGTCGAGATAACTGCCTCCGGCAAACACCACCAGCAGGAAGACCGCAAAGAGAAAACTGGGAATAGCGGTGCCGACAACCACCAGTACGCTGGTCCAGACATCGAAGCGGGTCCCGTCGCGAACCGCCTTGGCGATGCCCAGCGGGATTGAGATGAGATACACCAGCAGGGTGGTCCAGATGCCGAGTGAGATTGAGACCGGCATCTTGTCGAGCACCAGGTCCACGACCGAGCGGTCACGGTAAAAACTTTCACCAAAGTCCAACATCAGGTATTGCTTCATCATGGTGAAGAAGCGCTCGGGCAAAGGCTTGTCGAAGCCAAAACGGACCTCAAGTTCGGCAATGAAATCCGGGTCAAGACCCTGCGCACCACGGTATTTGCCGCCGAAGGCGTCACTGCTGCTGGCGCTCGAAAGGGTTTCACTGGCGCCGGTGCGCGTGACCCGCTCGGTGATGTCGGCACCAACGCCCGTGAGTTGTGAAATGATCTGTTCTACCGGCCCGCCTGGGGCCACCTGGATGATCACGAAATTGATCACCATGATCGCGAACAGCGTGGGAATCATCAGCAGCAGTCTGCGGACGATGTAGGCGCTCATGATCGTGCGAGGGCGAGGTGGGCTACTGGCGTTCTTTTTCGAGAGCGCTGGCGCGCTCTGCATCGAACCACCAGCGGTCCGTCATGACGCCCGTGCGTACCGGCGTCTCCGGCCTTCCAAACTTGTCCCAGTAAAGGATTCGGTCGGCCCGGATGTGCCAGTGGGGAACGACATAGTGACCCCATGACAGCACCCGATCCAGCGCGCGGGTCCGCTGGTTGAGTTGTTCCCGGGAGTCTGAGCGCAGCATCAGGCCGATGAGCTCATCTACGACCGGATCGCGCACCCCCGCAAGATTTCGGCTGCCTGCCGAGTCTGCGGCTGCCTGGCTCCAGTATTCGTACTGTTCGTTACCGGGCGTTTCGCTTTGACCCCAGACCCACACCATCATGTCAAAGTCGAACTGGCGAAAGCGGTTGATGTATTGATTCTCGTCCACTAGCCGTACCTTGGCTTCGATCCCCAGCCGTTTCAGGTTGCGAACATAGGGCAGCACAATGCGCTCAAAGGCGGGGCTGACAAGGAGGATCTCGAAGCGAAACGGCGCCCCGGTCTTTGCATTCACCAGTTGGAGATCCTGAACCGCCCATCCGGCGTCCTGGAGCAGGGCATTGGCCCGGCGCAGGTTTTCACGCAGCCAGCCGCTGCCGTCCGTCACGGGTGGGGCATATGCTTCGCCGAAGACCGCCTCCGGCACTTGGCCGCGAAACGGTTCCAGTACGGCGAGTTCTTCCCCTTCGGGTTTGCCCCGGGCCGCAAGATCGGAATTCGAGAAATAGCTGCGGGTCCGGGTGTACTGACCGTTGAAGAGGTTACGGTTGGTCCATTCAAAGTCAAAAGCGAGCGCGAGGGCTTCGCGCACCCGCGGGTCAGAGAACTGCTCACGGCGGGTATTCATGACGAAGGCCTGCATGCCGGTGGGCCTGCGGTTTGCTACCAGTTCCTTTTTCAGCCAGCCTTTCTCGACAACCGAGACGTTGTAGTCTTCTGCCCAGGCCTTCGCCTGATTCTCCAGTCGATAATCAATATCGCCGGCTTTGAGCGCCAGGCGGATCGGCGTTGCATCACGGAAGAAGTCGGTCCGGATCGTCTGGAAATTCTGCATCCCCCGGCGTACCGCGAGATCCCGGCCCCAGTAGTCTTCAACGCGCTCCCGGACCGTAAAACGCCCCGCCTCAAATTCGCGGATCTGGTAAGGCCCGCTGCCCAGTGGGGGTTCCAGTGTCGTGGCGCCAAAGTCCCGGGTCGCCCAGTAGTGTTTGGGCAGGATCGGCAGTTGACCCACGATGAGGGGCAACTCACGGTTGTTCGATTCGCTGAAAGTAAACCGTACCCGCGCGGCATCCAGCGCCTCGGCCGACGCGACCGCGCTGTAATAGAACCGGTACTGAGGATTACCCTGACTGACCAGGGTTTCAAAAGACCAGGCGACATCTTCGGCAGTGATGGGGGTCCCATCATGCCAGCGCGCTTGCGGACGAAGATGGAAAATCACCCAGGAACGATCGCGGGGCCATTCAATGGATTCAGCAATCAAGCCGTAACCGGTGAAAGGTTCGTCCGCACTTGTGACCAGTAGGGTTTCCACCGCGCCCGTACTGACCGCGTTACCCTTGGGGATGAAGGGGTGAAAGCTGTCAAAACTCCCCTGGGAAGCAAGCCGTAGACTTCCCCCTTTGGGAGCGTCGGGATTAACGTAATCGAAATGACGAAAGTCGGCGGGGTAACGGGGGGTCTCGGAGTCGAACATGGAAATGGCATGGGCGCGCAAGACCTCTGCGGCCAGGGCCGGCAGGGGACTCAGGGTGAGCCAGATCAGCAGGAGCCATCTCATGATCGACTCATTATATCTTTGGGTCTTGCCGTGCCTTCATGGGATCTGATTCGATGGGGATGAGGCGATCGCCTGCCGGCGATGCGGCACAACAACCGGATACGACTCGTCACTTTAGCCGGGCCGTATTGCGCTGGTACCGCCAGCACGGCCGTCACGACCTGCCCTGGCAGGTCAAGGGCGATCCTTACCGGGTATGGGTGTCAGAAATCATGCTGCAGCAAACCCAGGTGACAACCGTCATTCCATTTTATGAGCGCTTTATTCGCCGCTTTCCGGATGTGGTGACGCTGGCCAGAGCCAGGGTTGATACGGTATTGAGTTACTGGACCGGGCTGGGGTACTACGCCCGGGCCCGAAACCTGCATCGGGCAGCCAGGATCATTCTGCAGGAATATGACGGCGTGTTCCCCAATCAGTTTGAGAGTGTCTTGGCTTTGCCGGGGATCGGCAAATCTACTGCCGGAGCCATACTGAGTCTTGCCAGTGATCAACGCCATCCTATCCTGGATGGGAACGTCCGACGGGTGTTGGCAAGGCACTTCGCGGTGGCGGGAGAGGTCTCACGCGGGGAGACCGAAGCTGCCCTGTGGCAGCACGCCGAGGCGGTCCTGCCCAAAAGCGGCGTACTCGCTGCGCCGTTTAATCAGGCGATGATGGATCTGGGTGCGCTGGTGTGTACTCGCGCTAAACCGCAATGCGGGGTGTGTCCCCTCGTTGGGAGTTGTCAGGCCTATGCACTTGGCACGCCGACCGCTTTCCCCGTCCGCCGCAGAAAGCGGGTACGACCCACCCGGGAGGTGAACTTCATCATTTTGCGGGATTCCAGTGGACGGGTGTTGCTTGAACGCCGGCCCGCTTCAGGCATCTGGGGAGGCCTATGGGGGTTTCCTGAGTGTTCGTCGGATGAAATGCCGGTGCAATGGTGTCGGCGCAGGTTCCATATCCGGGCAATCGGGTCTAAGGCATTGCCCGTGATACATCACGGTTTTACCCATTATGTCTTGAAGATCCATCCGCAGCCTTTGCGGGTGAGTGACGCCGCGGGCGCTAAAATCGCGGGTAAGGACCGCGTGTGGATCTCTCCCGGCGCGCCCGGAAGACGGGGTTTGGCTGCCCCTGTGAAGCAATTGCTGGAACAACTGGATAAGAATGGATAAGAGTGGATAAAAAAGATGAGTGATGAAATCCAATGCGTGGTGCTGAACCGCCCGGCCGAGCCGATGGCCAGTGCGCCCTGGCCCGGAGAGCTTGGTCAGCGCATTCTGCGAGAGGTCTCGAAAGAAGGCTGGCAGCAGTGGCTGTCACGGCAGACCATGCTGATCAATGAGCAGCGCTTGAGTCCGATCAACCCGGAGCACCGTGCTTATCTCGAAGCGCAGATGACTGCGTTTTTGTTTGGTGATGGGGGTGATGAGCCAGAGGGTTGGGTAGCACCTGAAGACGGCTAGCGCTGGAAAAGTTGCTATACTGACGCCTTTAACGAAGCACTATCCCCGGCTGACTGCCCCGCCTGAATAAACGACAATGCCACTCGACCGCGTCAGTGCGGTTTGGGGTCCGGCATGAACCGAACCCGCAATCGCGCTGTCCCGTCGAAAATACGGCGCCCATCCGGTCGTATGCCCGCCAGGCGCCTATAACCATAATATGTTGGCATCGTGATCAGGTTTGTAGCTGACGGGATCACGACAAAGGAGTCATCATGATCGAAGCCAAAGCCCACAGTGCTTATGGCCTTGAAAACCACGGTCTGCGCAACCCGAAGGCCGTCCACTGGAACCTGACCCAGGCCGCGCTCATTGAGCATGCCATCCGTAAAGGCGAGGGAGCGCTCACCCGTTTCGGGCCGCTGGTCGTCAACACCGGACAACATACGGGCCGTTCTGCCAATGACAAGTTTGTTGTGCGGGACGAAACTACCGAGAACGAGATCTGGTGGGGCAAAGTAAATGTGCCTTACACCCCCGAACACTTCGATGCACTTTTTGCGCGAATGTCCGATTATCTTGAAGGCAAAGAATGGTACGTGCAGGATTGTTTCGCTGGCGCGGACCCTGATCGGCGTTTGCCGGTTCGCATCATCAACGAACTCGCTTGGCACAGCGCCTTTGCGCGCAACATGTTTATTGTCGGGTCAGATGAGGAGCAGGCCCGTCATGAGCCAGGCTTTACTGTAATCAATGCCCCCGGCTTCTCTGCAGATCCTGGAGTGGACGGGACCAACTCACCGACCTTCATTGTCGTCAACTTTTCCAAAAAGCTCGTCATTATTGGCGGTACGAGTTACGCGGGCGAAACCAAGAAGTCGATCTTCAGCGTCATGAATTACCTGCTGCCCCGTCAGGGCGTGCTGTCAATGCATGCCTCGGCCAACATCGGGGACGATGGCAGCACAGCGGTGTTCTTCGGTCTGTCCGGTACCGGCAAGACGACGCTGTCGGCTGATGCATCGCGGACCCTCATCGGCGATGACGAGCATGGCTGGAGTGAGAACGGCATCTTTAATTTCGAGGGGGGTTGCTACGCCAAAGTGATCAAACTGTCTGCAGAGCAGGAGCCGGAGATCTTCCAGACCACGCGCACCTTCGGTACGATTCTGGAGAATGTGGTGCTGGATGAATCGGCCCGCGCTATTGATCTGGATGATGGTTCGCTGACAGAAAATACCCGCGCGTCGTATCCTATTTCGCAGATACCGAATGCCTCCGAGACCGGCCGAGGCGGTCAGCCGAAAAACATCGTCTTTTTGACTTGTGATGCATTTGGTGTGTTGCCGCCGGTAGCCAAACTGTCTGCCGCACAGGCCATGTATCACTTTATCAATGGCTATACCGCAAAAGTGGCTGGCACGGAAAAAGGTGTTACTGAGCCCTCGCCGACCTTTAGCCCCTGTTTTGGCGGACCTTTTTTGCCCCTGCATCCGCGGCAGTACGCGAAACTCCTCGGGAAAAATATCGAAACCCATGGGGTGAAAGTCTGGTTTATCAATACCGGATGGACCGGCGGTGCCTACGGTACGGGTCAACGCATGGCCATCCACCACACCCGCGCGATCGTCAACGCTGCGCTTGACGGAAAACTGGATGATGCCCCGACCGAGACGGATCCGATTTTCGGACTCGAGGTGCCGACAGAATGCCCGGGCGTTCCGGCTGACGTATTGAATCCGCGAAACACCTGGACGGATGCCGAGGCCTATGATGCCCAGGCCAGGAAACTGGCCGGACTCTTTCAGGAGAACTTTGCCAAGTACGCCGATGATCTGCCGGATGCCGTGAAGGCCGCCGGACCGCTCGCCGCCTGACCGGATGCGAGCGATGTCATCGAAATCGTCAGGCCACCTGATCGAGTCGTCGGGGTCGCGTTGAGCCAAGAATCTTCGGTATCCCTGGCCGGGCGGCTGTGGGAGCGTGATGTCACGCTCTGGCCGGGTGATGATGACGTTCGGGCCGCGATTCGTGATCGTCTCGGTTGGCTGGATAGCCCCCGCTGGCTCTCTGACCATCATACAGCGTTAAGCGATTGGGCCCGGGACATTCGTGCGCGCGGCTTTTCTCAGGTGGTCCTCATCGGGATGGGAGGCTCAAGTCTCGCGGCTGAGGTGCTCGCTGAGGTTTTCGGCCCCGCCGGTGATGGACTGTCTCTGACCATTCTTGATAACACTCATCCGGATGCGATTACCGAGGCGTTGGGCAACCGGGCGTGGTCTCGGATCCTCTTTGTTTTTTCGTCAAAGTCCGGCTCCACGATCGAGGTGCAGACCTTGTGCAGTTGGGTCCTGGATAACCTGGAAGAGCAGGGCGTGGCTGAACCCGGCGGGCAATGTGTCGCCATCACGGATCCGGGCAGCCCTCTTATGCATCTTGCGGTGCAGCGTCATTTTCTTGACTGCCTTGAGAGTCCGCCCGATGTCGGTGGGCGCTTTTCGGCGTTGACTCCTTTTGCAATGGCGCCAGGCGCACTGTTGGGAATGGATCTTGCAGTGATTGTGCAGAGCACCCTGGACATGTCCGGGCAGTGCAAAGCGGAAAATTCGTCAGACAATCCTGGGCTCGCACTTGGAAGTTGGCTCGCGGAGCAATGTCTGGCCGGGCGCGACTGCCTGCATTTGTGTATTGATGAACAATATCGTTCGTTTGGATCGTGGGTTGAACAACTCGTTGCTGAGAGCACCGGCAAGGAAGGTAAAGGCATGCTGCCATTGGATGGTGCAGACGCCTCGGTACCGGGATCCCGTGTTGCGAGAGTGATTCTCGGTGCCAGTACCAATGAGACTTTCTGGCAGCGCTACCCGGAGGCGGATGATGGCGGGATTCCGACCTGGCGGATCACGCTTGAGAAAGAGACAGATCTCGGCGGGGAGTTTTTCCGCTGGTGTTTTGCAGTTGCCATTGCCGGTGCGGTCATGCAGCTCAATCCTTTCGACGAGCCCGACGTCGCCGCGACCAAAGCGGCCACCCGCCAGCTGCTGGACGGGGAGGGTACCGCGGGCTCCGGGACGCCGCTGACCCCGCAGGATTTGGGCGCATCGCTGGCTTCGGCGGGGCAGGGCGCTTATCTGGCCATCCTGACCTATTTGCCGGATGAGCCCGCACTTTTCGATGTGCTGGAAGAGTTTGCAATGGCGGTGCGCGAACACTTCGACCTGCCGGTGACGCTGAATCCCGGTCCCCGATATCTTCACTCGACAGGTCAGCTACACAAAGGTGGCAGTCCCCACGGCCTGTTTCTTTTTGTACGGTCGGTGCCGGAGCGCGATCTGGATATCTTTGACGAAGACTTTGGGTTTGCACATCTGAATCATGCCCAAGCGGAGGGTGACCGTGCGGTCTTGACCGATCGGGGTCGAGCCGTCTGCAGCATCGAACTGGTTGGGCCCACCATGTCGTGTGTCGCACAGTTACGCGGCGCCCTTGGACCGATCCTGTCTGCATGAAAGCGCTGCGCGCGATTTCCTTTGACCTCGACGATACGTTGTGGGCGATCTGGCCGGTCATAGACCGGGCAGAGAAGGCCTTGCATGATCACATCTGTAAGACATTTCCCCGTATTGCCCAAGCGCATGATGCGGCTGATCTGCGTCTTCAGCGGACTGAGATTTACGAGCAGCGCCCGGATCTGGCCCACGACCTGACTGAGTTGCGCAGACTCTCCTTTGAGTTGTTGCTTGAGCGTCACGGCTATGACCCTGAGGCGTCTCATGATCTGATTGCACGGTTTCTGGATCTTCGGCACGACGTGACGCTGTATCCCGATGTGGTTCCGGCGCTTGCCCGGTTGAGTGACCGGTTTCCCCTGATAGCGCTCTCAAATGGGAACGCGGATGTTTCCCGGCTGGGCATTGGTCAATTTTTTCAAGGACAGATCAGCGCCCGCACGGCGGGAGTCAAGAAACCGGATCCTGCGATTTTTGCGATGGCCTGTGAGCTTCTTTCCGCCGAGCCATCCGAGGTATTGCATGTCGGAGATCATCCTGTGGAAGATGTTGTTGGTGCACAGCAGGCAGGGCTGAAAGGTGCCTGGGTCAATCGGGCGGAAGCGACCTGGTCTGAGGAGCATACTCCTCATTTGGTCGTAGAGGATCTAACACAACTTGCAGATCGGCTGGAGCAGATCGACTAGCCACTATTACGGGTCAGATTGATGGAGCGAAGTGTTGATGTTGCCGTCATTGGTGCTGGGACAGCGGGTCTCGCTGCCGTCAGCCAGGTTCGGCAGGCAAATAAGTCTTTTGTGCTGATTAATGGCGGTGAGCTTGGGACGACCTGCGCGCGGGTAGGGTGCATGCCCTCTAAAGCGCTGATCCAGGTAGGGCATGACCTGCATCGCCGCGAATTGTTCGATCGCGAAGGAATCGAGGGCGGGGAAGGGTTATCCGCCAACCTGCCGGACATTCTTGAACATGTTCGCGACCTTCGCGACATTCTGGTAGATCGGGTGCTGGGGAACAGCACAGACCAGATGGAAGAGGAGTTTCTCGATGGCTATGCGCGCTTCGTTGAGCCCGGCCGGCTGCAGGTCGGCGATGACGTCATCCAGGCTGAGAACATCATCATCGCGTGCGGGACCCGCCCGGTGGTGCCGCCGGCGTGGGTGGACTTTGGCGATCAGATTCTCACCAGCGACACCCTGTTTGAACAGGAAGACCTGCCGGAATCTGTGGCCGTGGTGGGCCTTGGCATCATTGGCCTGGAACTCGGACAGGCGCTGGCGCAGCTTGGCATAGCAGTCACCGGAATTGACCAGGCAGAAACCATTGCCGGGCTGTCTGATCCGAGCGCCCGGCAAAGTGCGATCGAAGTGATGTCCAGGGCTTTCCCCTTGTGGCTCGGACACACGGCCGAACTGCAGGATGAAGGAGGACGTATCCGTGTGAGCGCGGGCGAGCAGTCCGTGGTCGTTGACAAGGTGCTCGCCGCGATGGGCCGGCAGCCCAATCTCGATTGGCTGGCGCTCGAGCATGCGGGTATTGCACTTGATGATCAAGGCGCACCGTCTTTCGACCCGGCCACCATGCGCTGCGGCGACAGCCGGGTCTTTATCGCCGGAGATATCAGCGGCTCCGATCAGGTGCTGCACGAAGCCGCCGCGGAGGGCCGTATCGCAGGCTACAACGCGGCGCGTGATGAGAGCATCGCGTTTGCCCGCAAAACCCCGTTGGCGATTACGTTTAGTTCACCAAATATCTGCACGGTCGGCACGGCATATGACGCGCTTGATCCTGAAGAGATTGAGACGGGAGAGATGCGTCTTGGCCCGGTAGGCCGCGCGTTGCTTATGGGCGCCAACCGGGGCATTGTTCGCCTTTATGCCGACAAACGTAGCGGCGTGTTGCTGGGCGCAACAGTCATCGCAGAAAGAGGCGAGCATCTGGCACATCTGCTCGCATGGTGCATCGGCGAAAAGATGACTGTACTGCAGTTACTGCGAAAACCTTTCTATCACCCAACGATGGAGGAGGCGATACAGGGAGCCCTTAAGGATCTGCTGCAGAAATTGGATCTTCCGACGAGTCCTCCGGATATTCCGCCGGAGCTTGAGGCGTTGAGCTGAGACGCTTTGTCAGCGCCTAGCGCCGTATCGGCGTAACCGTATCGACAAACGGCGGGAAGTGATTATTGGGTCGATCGGAGAAGTACCGGCGCAGGGATTGGATCACTACCGGAAAAGCCATTTCGGACCAGGGGATCTGATCCTCATCAAAAAGTTCCGTCTCAAGGCTTTCCTCGCCGGGTGCGAATTCCCCATCGCTTAACTGGGCGCGGAAAATCATATAGACCTGGTTAACGTGGGGGATGTTGAACACGGCATAGAGACCGTGAATCTCGACGCGGGCGCAGGCTTCCTCAAGGGTCTCACGCATGGCCGCCTGCTCGATGGTCTCCCCGTTTTCCATGAATCCCGCGGGTATGGTCCAAAGGCCGTGGCGGGGTTCAATCCCGCGCCGGCAAAGCAGTATTTGCCCTTGCCACTCGGGAATACAACCGGTCACGATTTTGGGGTTTTGGTAATGAATTTCCCCGCAAGCATCACAGACATGCCGCTCGCGGTTATCCCCCTGGGGTATCCGGATGCTGACTGCGGATGCACACTGACTGCAGAATTTCATAACCAAATCGCTTTTTGAAACCGACGTCACTATAGCACTGCCGATGTATTGCTGGTGAAGTCATGACTCTGTGCATGAGGCGAAAGAGACGTTGAAAGTGCCTTCACTGAACATGGAGAATACGGACTTCCCTGAATTCAAGTGATGCGAGTGTGTTGCATGTCCGAAACCGATACCCCTGTTCAGCAAAATGTCTTTGGCGAGCCTCTGGAGTTGTGCTCTGAAAAACCTCTCACCGGCTGGTTCAGAGACGGCTGCTGCAATACGGATGAGGGTGACCGTGGGGCGCATACGGTGTGCGCCAAAGTGACCGATGAGTTTTTGCAGTGGCTGAAGTCGGATGGCAATGACCTCATCACACCCCATCCTGAGTTTGGTTTCCCCGGCCTTAAGGATGGTGACTGCTGGTGTGTGTGCGCGGGTTCTTATGCCAGAGCGGTTGAGGCAGGTGTGGCCTGCAAGCTCTACCTGTCGCGCACCAACATCCGGACGCTTGAACTCATCCCGATCGAGAAACTCAAGCCCTTTGCGTTGGATCTTTCCTGATCCCCGGATCCTTCGGGCGGAATACGCTTGACGAAAGCGTGCGGGTGATTTGTAATTCCCTTCCCCGCTAAGGGGCCTCTTCAAAGGCCAGGTAGCTCAGTTGGTAGAGCAGTGGACTGAAAATCCTCGTGTCGGCAGTTCGATTCTGTCCCTGGCCACCACCTTCTATCTCCTCACCCTCATCTAGCCTGTGTAACTTGGATCGGACGGCAGCGTCGGGCTCTTTGAGTTACTGGCAGTTCTTCCAATCGCTGACGAAGTCGGTGAAGGTGGCTCGCAGCCGACGCAGCAATTCGTCACACTCGGGTTGGGTAATGGTGAGCGGGGGTGAGAGTAAAAACCAGTCGCCATATTTTCCGCCGGCCGTTCGGCGCGAATAAATCATCAGCCCGTTATTCAGGCCGTGGATGCGGATTTTCTCAGTGGGTAAAAATTGCGCCGCCATCGGTTCTTTGCTGACGGGATCGGCCACGAGTTCGATGCCCAGCAGCAGGCCCTGGCCGCGGACATCGCCGATGATCGGGAATTCATCCGCCAGTGCCCACACACGCTCCCTGAGGTAGCCCCCCATCGCGGCGGCATTATCGATGAGATTGAGCCTCTCGTACTCATCAAGCACCGCAAGTCCCGTCGCGCAGGTGATGGGGTTGGCGTTGTAGGTGTGTGAGAAGTTGAATCCCGTCAGAGCGGATAAGTGATCTACCAGACGAGCCGGGAACAGCGTCGCCCCAAGCGGCGCGTAGCCTGAACCCAACCCTTTGGCCATGACCACGATATCTGGCAGGGCATCCGGATAATAGTGAGCATTCAGGAACTTGCCGGTACGCCCCGTGCCGCAGAGTACTTCGTCGAAAATCAAAAAGATTCCATGACGGCTGCAGATTTCGCGTATCCCCTCAAAATAGGCCGGCAGTGGAACGGTGCAGCCGGTGGCGAGTCCGCCAACTGGTTCCATCGTAAAAGCCAGCACGGTATCCGGACCTAACTCCTGAATCTTTGCTTCGAGCGCGTCTAGTGCGAACTTTGCGTAACTTTCCGGTGTGTGCGGCTCGGGCAGGCGATACGTGAGCGGGGCAGGGACTTTGTGACTGGTCATGCCAAAGCCATCAAAGAAGTCTCCCAGTGCCTCATCTCCTGATATGCCAAGGGTAGCAATGGTGCTGCCGTGATAGGACGGTTGGCACGTCAGAAGATGTCGCCGCTCGGGTTGGCCGGTTGCCACAACATACTGACGGACAAACTTGATTGCGATTTCCATCGCTTCGCTGCCGCCGCTGGATAAGGCAACCCGCTCATATCCCGGGCCAGAAAGTGCCGCAATGCGGTCAGTCAGTGCCATATTCGGTTGATGACGAGCCACTCTGGAGTAGGCGAAGTCCATTTGCCGGGCCTGTTCGGCCATGGCGTCGGCAACCCGCTCATTGCCGTGCCCGATATTACTGACGACAGGACCAGAAGAAGCATCGATGTACTTATTGCCGTTTTCATCCCACATATAAATACCTTTGGTGTGGGTAATCACCGGCAACGGCACGATATTGTTCTGTGCGTAAAAGACATCCTGGGCGCCGCCGCGCAGGGGCGGGGTATCAGCGAAAGGCTTGACGTCCGAAGGGCTCATGACAGTGAGGGCGCGCAGAAAGTTCCGACAGGTTTTGGTTGATTTGTGCGTCCGTGATTATATGATCAGGACGCAACCCAAACAGGCAATCACGGCGGTTACGATGACGGGGATGATGAGGAGGACGGTGTGAATCTCACTGCGGCCGAGGTCGACAGTCCGGTTGCGATCATTACCGGCGGCGGGACCGGCATTGGGGCAGCATGTGCCACGGCGCTTGCTGCCAAGGGCTGTCGGATCATGATCAATTATCAGAGCAGTTATGAAAACGCGAAGGCGACTGTTGCGCAATGCCAGGATCTTGGCGTCAGCGCGTTGTCGGCACAGGGAAGTATTGCCAAGGATGAAGACTGTCGCCGGATTCTCGATGAGACCTGGGAGGTCTTTGGACGGGTAGACCTGCTCGTCAATAATGCCGGCGTTACCCGTTTTGCCGATCAGAAAGATCTGGATGCACTGGATGCGTCTGATTTTGATTACATCATGTCGGTCAACGTGAACGGTACTTATCAGATGACCCGCGCGGCTGTGCCGTATCTTAAAAAGTCTGATCGGGCGGCAGTGGTCAATGTCTCATCGCACTCAGGGATCAGCGGGATCGGCTCTTCGATGGCGTATGCGGCATCCAAAGGTGCGCTCAATACGATGACGCGCTCGCTGGCGCGTAATCTGGCACCCTTGATCCGTGTCAATGCGGTTTGCCCGGGCTTTGTCGACACGAGATGGCTGTCGGGAAAACTCTCAGATGAGGCGTTGACAGAATTCAGGGAAAAAGTCTCGGCTGCTGCGCCGTTGCAGACTTTTGTCACACCGGCTGATGTGGCGGACGCTGTGTGCTGGCTGGGACTGCACGCGCGTTCCGTCACGGGACAGCTGCTGGTGATCGACGGCGGCACACACTTAACCACAGCGAACCCGCTTTAGGGTTCAGCGGAGAAAATTATGACCAAGCGAGAAGACTATCAGCCTGTCGACCCCTCTGTGGTGCCGCGGTTTGCGGGATTGGCCACCTTCATGCGTACCGTCACGAAGGAGATCATCGAGGAGGTGGATGTGGGACTGGTGGGGGTGCCCTTTGATTTGGGTCTCAACCACCGCACCGGCGCCCGGCATGGCCCTGCCGGAGTCAGGGAGATGTCCCGACTCATCCGGCGGGTGCATCCGACCAGCGGAATCCGGCCCTTTGAGATCTGCAACGTTGCCGATTTGGGCGATGCGCCGGTGAATCCGATGAGCAAAGATAAGTCGATCGACATGATCAAGGATTTTTTCAGCGAGATGAAAGCCGCAAACATTGTGCCGATCGCGTGCGGTGGCGACCACACCATTCCACTGCCGATCCTGCGGGCACTCGCAGTCGATGAGCCGGTTGGCATACTGCATTTCGATGCCCACGCCGATACGCTGGATGAGATCTGTGGCGACAAGGTCAACCATGCGACTTTCATGCGCCGCGGTTACGAGGAAGGGCTGATTGATCCCAAACGTGCCATTCAGGTAGGTATGCGCGGCAGCCGCTTTACGCCCGAAGATATCCAGTACGGCTATGACGTCGGCTACAGCATCATCACGATGGACGAGTACGAAGAGATGGGCCGTGCCGCCGCGATCGAGCAGATTCACCAGGTATTGGCCGGCGGTCCGGTGTATATCTCGCTTGATATCGATGGTCTCGATCCGGCCTACCTGCCCGGGACCGGAGTACCCGAAATCGGCGGCCTGATTCCGAGAGATGTCCAGGTCATCCTGCGTTCACTGCAGGGCATGGACATCATCGGTGCGGATATCAGTGAGGTTTCACCAGGCTATGATCCAACGGGTATCACCTGCGTGACGGTGGCTAACCTGATGTTCGAGATGCTCTGCATCATTGCGGATTCGATTTGCGCGAAACGATGAGGTCTGCCGCCTATTTCACTTAACGGGGAAATCCATGCTCTTAAAAAACGCCAATATTTATGATGTCCGCGCCGGGACCTACAGGTTGGGCCACCTGTTTATCGAAAACGGCCGCATCGCCGACATCGGGTTTGATGGATCACCACAAAGTGACGCTGTAGATATGGAGGCGTCATATGTGCTGCCGGGGTTTGTTGATTGCCACGTCCACCTTTGTGTCGATACCTACAACCCGGACGCTTCACGGCTTTGGGCCGGCGCCAAACCCGGCACGATAGCGCTGTCGGCGGCTCGGGCGGCCTATCGAACGCTGCTTTGCGGTGTGACCTCTATCCGCGAGGTCGGTGGCTGGGATTATCACGAAATTGCGGTGCGCGATGCCGTTAATGCCGGCACGATTGCAGGCCCGAGAATCTTCTGTGCGGGCAAGATTATTTCTATGACCTCTTCGTCCACGCCGTATTGGACGGGTATGTATGAAGAAGCCGATGGCCCCGATGAAGTCCGCAAGGCCGCGCGCAAGCAATTAGCCAACGGGGCAGATCTCATCAAGATTCTTGCGTCGGGAGCGATGACCTCATCCCGGAACGAACGCGCCGATGCGGTCCAACTGCGCCCCGATGAAATCAAGGCCGCCGTTGAGATTGCCAAGGACAACTTCACCCATGTGGCGTCGCACGCCCATGCTTGTGAGGCCATCATCAACTCGGTCGAATGCGGGTGTGCCAGTGTGGAGCATGGCAGTTTTGGCGATGAGACAGCCTATAAAATGATGGCAAAGGCCGGAACGTATCTGGTGCCCACCTTGTGTGTCCACCCGGGTCTTCTCGATAACGAGGAGTTTGCCAGCCAGACGCCAGCGCACATCCGCGAGCGATACGCATCATTGCGTGTCATGCGGACCGAGAATATGCGGCTTGCGCACAGTCTCGGTGTTGCCATTGCCATGGGCACCGACGTCGGCACGCCCGGGAATCATGCCGGCAACAATCTTCTGGAGCTCAGTCTGATGGTCAACAACGTGGGCCTGTCACCCGAGGAGAGCCTGCTCGCTACGACTCTGCACGGAGCGGATCTATTAGGCCGGGCCGATGATTTTGGCAGCCTGGAAGTCGGTAAGCGTGCCGATCTTGTCGCCATGCGTGCCAATCCGCTTCAGAAAATAGAGGCCGTGGACGCTTTGGATTTTGTAATGAAAGACGGTGTGGCTTACCGGGATGATGATCGGCGTCTGGACACGAACTGTCCGGATTTTTGGGCGCCGGGCCGGGCCGGCGGGTTTTACTGACGCGCTGCTTTATCGCGCGTCCACTTGCTCAGAATATCGCGCGGGTCACCTTCGTCCCCTACGTTGTCTTCTTCACCGGGGCGCCTGGCGGTCAGTTCAATCACGTAGCCGTTCGGATCGCGAAAGTAGATTGAGTCGATAAAGCCGTGATCTGAGATGCCCCGGGATTCAATGCCCGCCTCGCGACCGCGCTCCAGCATCGGTTTAAGGTGCTGATGATCGACCTCAAGGGCGATGTGCAGATCAAAATCGCGTTGCGCCTTGAAATCAAAAGGGGTGTCGGGGTCATCAAAGAAAGCAAGAAACGAGCCGTCGTCCATCTGAAAGAAGGTGTGCAGCACGTGGGTCGCGCGCCCGGTCTGGGTGGTGCTGATTTCCAGTGCGCCCGCAAAAGGCAAGCCAAGGAAGTCTTCGTAGAAGGCGCGCGTCTCCTCTGAGTCGCGACAGCGGTAGGCGTTGTGGTGCAGTCCCTTAATCATCGGTCTGGTTCTTGGATGCTTCAGTCCATCAGGTTGTCAGCGCGCACACGTCGTGCCTGGGCTTCAAGATGCGCGTCGGTGACTTTACCGTAAAGCTCGCGAATGCGTTCGACGCTGCCAATCATCCCGGGCTTTTCAGTGAACGACATGATAAGCAGCAGGCGATCCGACGGGCCAGTGTTTTTTGTGACTCGATGCAGGGAAAACCTGCCAAGGAACAGCTGTAGATCGCCCGGCGCGAGCTTGAGGCGAGTCACCTGCCGGGTGTCACCCGAGAGCACCGCCCGTACGTCCTCGTAGCACTCATCTTCTGCATTTCTAAGATTCGGGGCATATTCAAAATGCCCGCCGCTGGACGCACTTTTGAGCAGCATGGTGATCGTGAACTCGTTGGTGTCAAAGTGCCAATTGAACTGACTGCCCGGCGTCAGCACATTGACGATCATGTTCGACACCGGATCGTCATAGATATACAGCTTGTCTTTGCCGAGGCAGTCCTGAATAAAGTGCATCAATGCGGGCCAGTGATACAGGGTATGGCTGGCTGTGGATTTATCGTAGCAGTCACTCGTGATGAAGCCGTTGGTTCGTTCGAGAAAGATTCGCCTGGGGTGATCTTCGGCGAGCGACGGATCGTCCGAAGAGAAGTAGACATTGGTTTTTTTGTTGGCGGAAAAGTACGCGAGTTCCCGGCGTTCCTGTGCTTCGCCGAGTAAGTGAGACAGTCCGTGGGAACTTAAAAAGCCGGGGATCACGGCGCAGCCGTCTCGCTCAAGCTGAGGCCGGATCAGTGAAAGCGTGTTGCGGTACCGATCGTCTTGAGGGTCATCCAGAGGGTAGCGTGCAGTATCAACAAGTGATGCAGGATCAATGCGATGTTCCGGCATGAAGACTCCTCCGGCTCGGTAACCTAGCGCAAGCTCAAACTATTTTGAGCCTCGGTTAGTGCGCCGCGTCATAAAGGTCGTCCTGTTCGGCAGGATTAACGACTTGTCGTTACCAGCATTGGGCGGTATCGGCGCCTGTGCCCCCCTGAACCCCGAGATGGGTCAGCGTCAGGGTGGTGCAGTCGGTGTCGTTGCTGGCCTGGCTGCCTTGCGGGGTTGCAGTGAGAGTGAAACCACTTGCGGATAGCGCGCCACCGCTGGCGGTCACCACATAGTAACCCTCCGGAGAGGTCTGGCTGACCCCGCCGGTTCCTACCACTGCGCAACTCGCATTGTTGTAGGCTGAAAACTGCGTATAGCAACGCTCGAGTTCCTGGGCGACTTGCAGGAGCGTACTCTGGGCATCCGCCCGGCGGCTACGCGTGACGTAATCCGTGTATTGCGGAACCGCAATTGCCGCAAGGATGCCGATAATCGCAATGACGATCATCAGTTCGATCAGGGTAAAACCTTTTTGATTTTTTTGCATGGCAGCGTCCGACTTTCCGGCTGAGCAGTGTAATCGATTCGCGGGCTAATCCGGGAACAGTTGTTCCCAGGAGAGCCGTCCGGTAACGGTAGCATCGTTGGCAATCAGCAGTGTCTCTTCCATCTCAGCCCCTTCATCAGTAGCGCTGCCGGGAGTAAAGCGGCGGTTGCCGATAATCGAAGGACCTGCCGGCATGCCTTGCTCTTCTTCCAGTTTTTTGCCGGCATAGGCAGTCTGTTCTTCTCCGGTGGCGCCGGAGCGTCCGCTCACACTGGTGGTATCGCCGCTGACGGAAACCGCCCCGTCTTCATTAAAGTCGAAAACCGGCGCATCGGGGCTGCCACCATTTTCAGTCTTGACTGACATTTCCCATCCGCTGCCGCCAGAAGCGCAGACGCTGACATCAGGGATGATGCTGTTGAAGTAAACAATCTTGCCGCGCACCAGCGCCTCGGATACGACCCGTTCTCCTTTGGCAGGCAGGTCGATGTACCAGCCATATTGGCGGCCCGTCATTTTCTCGTACTGTATTTTGAGATACGGATCGAGCACGCGGGCGCGTTGGCTGGCGTTGTTCAGCAGAAAAGTCTGGCTGGCGAGATGTGATCGGGTGAGGGCGCCGGTGCCGTTGTCCCAGACGCCGTAAAAAGATTGCGTGTTGCTGCGGGTCTTGTCGCCGTCGGCAAGGAATCGGCCAGTCCCGAACAGTACCATCAGGTTGGGCGCGCTGCCGTCGGATACCGTGGGATGACGGATCACGGTGGGTTTGGTCGTGATCGACTGACCGGAACTGCCACTGAAAAGCGGCTGCCTACCGTGTGCCGGACTCCACTTGGTGTCGATGCTGTTCGACACATCAAAGGCCCAGAGACTGCCATTAAGGTCTCCCGCATAGATGCGGTCTGCTGTGCCGTTGCGGTCCAGATCCACCACGGCCGGGCTGAAAAGACCATTACGGCTGCTGGTGGAGCCGGAACCCGTTGTGATCCGGAGGTAATCTGTGCCGTAGGTCCAGGTGCCATCGACACCGCCATCCAGATAAATAATGAAAAGCTGTGCTTCGCCGCCTGAACTGTCGGTGGCAGTGTCTTCAAGACCGTTGCCTGTAATCAACGCCCAGCGTCCGTTGTTCATCAGCGCGATGGTGGGCCGACTGTAGGTGTAACCAAGATGGGCGTCAGTCGCATTCGTAAATTCCCAGAGCACTGTCTTCGCAGCGTTGCTTTCACGAAACGTGGAGGGATCTGTCACATCCAGTGCAAACAGACCGCGACCGCCACCGCCAAGGGTGCCGGCAAGAATCGTGTGCCAGGTCTGGGTTTTGGTATTGGGGCCCGCAAAAAACGCATCGCTAACGGTAGGGGTGCCGTCAACATAAAGGTTGTTGTGATTGAAGTTGGGATCAGTCAGGCGGTGATAGCCTGCACTGATGCTGGTGCTGAAGAGTGTGCTCGGGGCATACGCGAGTACTTCCTTGCCGTCACTCGCACGAAACCCATGCAGGAAGCCATCATTAGCTCCCACATAAACAACCGGCGTTCGGGCGCTCTGAGCTGATGAGAAAACTGAGTACTTGTTAGACCCGTCGGGAAAACCACCACCGCTGTCCGGCCATGACTGGCCAGGTTTGCCCACATAAACCGCACTGGAGTGCCAGATATCCCCAAGTGCGCTGCCCCGAACACGAAAGCCAAAACCCTTGCCTTCGTGGGCGCGGTTGCCCCTGAGGTATTCAAGACGTGCCGTGCCTTTTGAGACGTTGCCGCGCGAGCCGTTGGGTTCGGTGCGAAGGTCATTTTGCTGGGTTGATGTGATCAGGCCCCAGCGAAAGGGTACGCCGACAGACGCGCCTTTTTTGGAGCCTAAGGTCATCATGACGCGGCTGCCGTGTCCTCTGGAATCAAGGTGCTTCGCGGCGCTCCAGGCCTGACTGCCCAAAGAGCCGTCGCTGTTCAATTTGTACGCGACGAGATCTCCTGACCAGTCCTTGGCGTTGAACTTGCTTTGGTAAAGCTGGCTGCCTTCAGTCAATGAACCGGTGCTGAAGGAGACTGCCGCCGCAGATCCGGATTGGGCAATCCCGCCAGCGACTGCTTCGAGAACAGCATTGACTGTGGCCACGGTCCCGCTGACGTTATTGGTCAAGGTGCCGGAGGTCGCCCCGGTAACCAGTGTTGCCTGACCGGGATCAGTCCAACTCAACGAACACGCGCCGCGGTTGGTGTCAGCGCGATAGTCAATACCGCGTCGTTCACTGTAGGTGTTGATACCTGCAACGATAACGTTGTTCGCCAGCAGAGCAGCGTTGACCTCGCTCTTGTCCACCGTAGTGCTCCACGAGCAGGCATCTCCGAACCAGAGGATGATCCTGCCTGCGTCGTCACGCCAGCCTACGTCGTAGCCGGTCGCATAGCCTTTATCTGAGCAAGTGGCGCCGGTGTAAAGCGGGTCAATGCATTTGCCGTCAGTCTGCCCGCCCCCCGTGGCGAGTTGATGCAGGGCAAAAAAGTTGGCCTCGGCCCAGTCACCGCCGCAACCACCCGGACTGCTGCAGGGACGCCACTGGTTCATACCCCGTGTCACCAACGCCTTGGAATCAGTCAGCGACTGATTGATCTTGAAGGCGCGCTGGGCAGCCCGGGTTTTCTCGGCCTCTGTCGGTTCGGCACCGGAGCACTCTCGGGGATACCAACTGTGGCATCGGCCTCTTGGATTTTCACAGTAGTACCGCGAACACCAGGACCACGGGCACGTTGCACGATGACAGTAGTAGATGCCGGAGCCCGGGATGTGTTCTCTGGGGTCACCCCAGTAAGTGGCCACCGCAGATCGGGTATCAATACCGGCAAAGCGCGGGTCTCCCCCTGAGATGGCGTCCAGGATCGCTGAGGCATTGCGTTTGGTGCTGGTGATCGGTCCACCCATGCTGCCGGTGTTGTCCATCAGAAAGACAACGTCTGCGCGACAGGAGCCCGCATCTGACATTGACTGCGCCTGTGCGATGGCCGATGCGGCCAGCAGGACGAGCGCGATCAAAAGGCGGGCAACCGCCTTTAGCGGAATTGATACGAACCCCTGCGTCATAGAGCCAGCACCGGGTTGTTGGCAAAGATGACGCGCTGGCCTCCGGGAAACGTCAGCGCATCCACCGATTCAATGTCCAGCAGAGAGAAAAGCGTGATGCCCACCGCCTGGACTTCATTCGGATTGGCGCAGGTAAATTCCCATCCGGCGCTGATTCCCGCTCCCGAGTCTGCGTTGCCGAAATGCCGGATCACATCAGCTTCACTGACTTCGCAGCCCGCAGCTTCAGGAAGCACAAATGCGCGCGATACGTCACGCAGCGCGACGCTTAACGTTTGGAGTCGGGTATTGGCAGCGCTGGCCGTTGCAGCCACTGCGGCAGCAGGAATCTCCGCGGTCAGCAACAGGTTTGCACCGATACGTGCCGCAGTAACGGTAACGCGCCCGGGAGCACCCGATTGCGCCCAGCCGATGCTGGCGAAAAGCACGCAGACCGTGACAGAGATGATCAGTCGCTTCATATACCCGTACCCGATTCACCACTTAGGTTCAGTAGGCCCTCGCATAGTGGCTGCGCAAAATGGTTTGTGTGTTGTCGTTACCGCCAGTACCCCGGGCGGTGATGCGGTAGATCACTGACTTTTGAGTAAGGTCGGTTTCACCATAGCCGCCGATATTGAGAGAGCCTTCTCCGCCGCTCTCACCGACTTTCTTGATCATGTAGCGCGGGGCGCTGGTTACCCCGGCTGGCGTGCTGGACAAGGCTCGGGAGTTGTCATTGTCCCAAAGGGTGCCAAAGGGTGCCGGCTCCAGATGACTTGCCGATGTTCCCTGTGCATAAAGACCTGAACCTGTTGCCGTGAATGCAGTATCGTCCGCCTGACTTTCGATAAAGGCTTCTGCTCCACGTAAACCCGCCTCGGCCGCCTCAAAAGACAGGTTGATGTCGCGGCTTGCACCCGCCATTTTTTCTTCGAGCAAGGTGGTCCGCATCAGCGCCATGGCAATAAGGGTCAGCATGACCAGTACCACCAGGCCGATCACTAACACCCAGCCTCGTTGGCTATTTAAATCGGAAATGCGGGCTTTCATAGCAGCACATCTTAGCCTGCTTTGTTTCGCAGCGTGATGGTGGTGGTAAAGACCTTGCGCAGGTATTTATCAGTGCTTGCCGGCGTGACGGCAATGCCGTTGAAGGTGTAGGGGGACGGCGCTGTGGTGAGGTTGTTATTTAGTGAGCGTGCCAGAAGCGAGATTCGAACGCTCACGATTCGGTCAATATCAAGACCCGAGGCGCCAAAGGCCACATAGCGGTTGGCAGTACCGTCTCCGTTGGCGCCATCGGCGTCAGCATCCGTATCTTCACCGTAGAGAATCTGCATGTTTTCGATCCCCTCAAGCAGTTCATCACCGTTGCTCGCACAGGTCTGTCCAGGCGTCGGATTAACGAGACGTCGCAGCGCAGGCTGTGCCGGGTCAGCGCCCGGCGCGATGCAGAAGGTCGCCTCGCGGGCTTCATACACCCGGGCGCCAGCGGCGTAAGCCTTGTTGAGGTTGGGTGAGACATTGGCATTTGCACCTGCTGCGTGGGCAAGAGCGGTGCCGGCGATGCCCGTGACCTGAAAGAGATCTCCATCTTCACAGTCGCTGATGAGAACCGCCGTGTTCGTTGATAGGGCACCGACGCTTTCGACCGTAACGCTATCGCCTGTGCCTGACATGCCGGAGGTAACCAGAGCTCCGCTGCCGGTCGCACTGCGAAAAGTGATGCTGTCCGAACTGTTCAGCCCATCGTCGGATGTGCCGGTTATGTGTCCGGCGCCAACATTGATATAGGCGTCGCTCGTCGCCGAGACGCCGTTGGTCAGAGTGGCGTCGCTGTAACAGCCCCAGAAGCCTGCAACCCGGGCATCGCGGCGGATGAATTCAAGCGCAAACCGGCCGTTTTCCTGAACCCGCGCAAGGCCCTCGTTGAAGCGGTACATGCGGCTGGCGTCCACGTAAACCTTGAGCATGGCCACCGTCACCAACAGTCCGATGGCAAGAGCGATCATCAACTCGACCAGCGTGACGCCGCGCTGGCGGTGAGGCGCGTGATCGCCTTTGTGCTGGAAATCTGTGCAGTTCTGGTGTCTCATGGCTGAAGTTCAAAGACAAAACTGTCATCGGCACTGCCATCGCGGTCATCGTCCCAGGTGAGGGTGATGGTATAGGTGTCGCCGGATCTGGCCACCGTGCCGCTGCCGCTTGGGAGCACGGCCGCGTTCATGCTGTTCCACGCCCAGCCGTCGTATTGCGCCATCTGTGCGGGATTGCAGCCACTGGTGATGCAGCCTGGATCGCTCCCTGTTCCGGAAACCATATCGTAGTTTCCAGCATCGACCCCCAAGCGGTTGGCCCGCATCCGATCGGCCATGTCGTAGGCCTGACTGGAGGCGTAGGATCGGTGCAGCGCGCTCGTATTGTATTGAAGCCCCTTGGCCATCAGCGCGGCGAGAGCCAGCAGGCCAAAGGAGAAAATCACCAGCGCGATCAGCACTTCAAGCAGCGTGAAACCTTGACTGTTTTTCTTTTTCATGTGCCGCAGTTGCTCACTCCTGATCCCGCAGCATCGGCGGGCAGTGTTTTTGCCCGACCACTGGCGCTGATAGCAATGGCCCGAGCTTTGTCACCGAATCCCCGGCTGTCACAAATTGCAAAAGAGCCTGCGAGTCCGCTGCCTGCAATATTCGTCGAGGTGCCGTCGTGCCGAAAAGAGATATAGGTCGCGAAGGCAGCGGATCTCAGGGTATTGCCTCCATCAAGTGCTGCCCCGATCCCGATCACCGTCTCGCCACTATCAACGGCTGCATTGGCGTTGGTGTCGTTGAATACCACCCAGCCGTTCTCCCACTGGGAGCCGGCACAGCCGCCGGAGGTCCCCGGGCAAACGGTCACGCGGGTTGCAGTGCGCATGGCTTCTGCACGTGCGTAGGTGAGTTGCCCAACAAAATCGCTTGTCTGACCGCGAATTCGGTTGTTCAGGATAAAGTCGCCGAATGCCGGTATGCCGATAAGCGCCACGATAGCGATGATGGCGATCGTGACCATCAGTTCGATCAGCGTAAACCCGCACGTATAAATAGAGCGGCCGAAAAATGAATTCGGTTTGGTTGCCCGGGTTTTGCAGAAGTTCAACTTTGGCATGGTTTAAGCAATCTCCCCACATAAGTCTGCCACAAGGTCCATGCAGAGATGGGGCGCACGCCTCGCTCCAGGCGGTGACAGGAGCGCAGATAGAGCTCGATTAATGGCAAAATAAAGGGCCCGTTTCCGCTTGAATCCACCTGCATGATCGTCAGCGTTGTCATTCCTGTGTACAACGAGATTGGCACGCTCGCCATGATTGTCGAGCGCGTGAAGAACGTACCTGTTTCGACCGAGATCATCCTGGTGGATGACTGCTCGTCTGATGGCAGTCGCGAATTGGTGCAGACCCTGGCCGCGGCCGAGGGGGTTGAGGCGGTGCTTCATGAAGTCAACCAGGGTAAGGGCGCCGCCTTGCGTTCCGGGTTTGCCGCAGCGACCGGTGATGTGGTGCTGGTGCAGGATGCCGACCTTGAATATGACCCAGGGGATTATCCACGGCTGCTCGCGCCCATTGAAAATCACGGAGCGGATGTCGTCTACGGCTCGCGTTTTGCGGGAGGCGATTCTCATCGGGTGCTTTATTTTTGGCACTCGGTAGGAAACCGGTTGCTGACGATGCTGTCCAACATGATGAGCAACCTTAATCTTACCGACATGGAAGTGTGCTACAAGGTGTTCCGCCGAGACATCATTCAGAACCTGCCCCTGCGTGAGGACCGCTTTGGGTTTGAGCCGGAAGTGACGGCGCGCCTTGCCCGGTACCGCAAACCGGACGGCAGTCGCCTCAAGATTTTTGAGGTGGGAATCAGTTACGCAGGGCGCACCTATGAAGAAGGAAAAAAGATCGGTTGGAAAGACGGTGTTCGTGCGATCTGGTGCATCCTTCGCTACAACCTGATCAGGGACTGAACGGGTCGGCCGCGCCTCTCGGACCAACCCGTTGCTGGCAACCTGCCGGTCTGGGCCTTAGCTCTGAATCTTCCAGCTGCCGTCTGCCTGGCGGCAGGCCGTACCGTAACCCTGCTGGGTTTCGCCGCCAACCTGAATTTCTGTCGTGAATTCACGGCACGGAGTGCCGTCAGACTTCACGACGGTCGCGGTGGGAGTGGCCGCCCCGCCATTTCCCGAGTTGGGGTTCTGCCAGGTCGTCACCGCACCATCCTTGGTGGATTCAAGCGAGTACTGAAGATTCTGCGCTGCCAGCAGCCGGTCGCGCTCGTCCAGCTGGGCGCCGATCTGATCACCGATCACTGCGCCGAACAGAATCCCAAGAGCGATGGCCCAGCCCTTGTCGGAGTGTCCATCACCCAGTGCGGATCCCAGGACTCCGCCAATCACTGCCCCAGCCGCCGCGCCCTGTTCCTGTTTGGTCGGAACGGTGCTGCAGCCTGCGATAAGCAGTGAAGCACCAAGCACAACTGCACCTATGGTTCTGGTTTTCATGGGATGATCTCTCCGGTTTGGGTTTATGCTTAAGTTTCGAAAATTTTAGGCTAAGGCTGACAACGAAAACGTGACGACCATCACCTCATCGGCGTACTCGGACCACAAAATCTAAAATTCCAGTTCGTCTTCAATCGCATCGATTCCTGCAAATGCACACAGGTCATCCATGTCGCCACCTGGTGCGCCCGAAACGCCAATGCCGCCAACCAGCGAACCGGCGGCTTCGATAATCACGCCGCCTCCGACCATCACCACACCGGGTAGATGGCGTAAACCTGACGCAGGCTGACCGTAATCTGTTACTGAAACTAGCTCGGTGGTGTTGGTTCTGAACCCGACGGCCGTTCTGGCTTTACCGATAGCCGTACGAACCGTGCGTGGGCTCGCGAGCTGATCACGCAGGACGACTTGCACGCCGCCAAATCTGTCCACGACGGCAATGGTTGCCTGAAAGCCTTCCTCACGACAGCGCTCAAGTGCTGCCCGAGCGGCCGTGAGCGCGGTTTCGGGTTTAAGCATCTCAAACGTGACGGTGCCTTCTGCTGCCAGAGCCTTGATCGGTGTCGCCAGCAGCACGCCGCTGATTGCCAGAATACGAAACAAATGCATTGTCATAAGAGGCCTCTTGGATATGGGTGAAAATCCTAACACCTGGATGCCCGTTTCGGGACGGCTGGCGATCGGACTTTTATTACGATTGGTTAATGATTAGGGTCAAGTATGTCGGCACAGCGTCATCCAGGTGGCGTTTTTCTGCAAATTGCTGTGAAGCGGATTTGTTCGTTCCGCCGGATCGGGACAAATCGTACCGTGATTCTTTAACAAGCCTCCATGGCTAAAAAGATAGGTTTGTGACTTTTCCGAATAAAGAGGGCTTAATAGGGATAAGCGCAGGTGATCATGTGAGGAACCAAATTCGGCATGCTTTCCTGTAACTACGATCCGGGAGAACCCATGGAGATAAGTCGACGTACAGCATTGACAGGTGCCTTGCTGGCCGCAGGTTCATCGTTAATTCCAGGGCGGCGTTTTTCTGTTGGCGAGGCGCAAGCCGACTACGCCTGGCGCGAGGTGCATCGTGTAACACTGAGAGGCCGCAGCCAGGAGACGCAGGTTTACTCGATCGATTGAGCGTCCTGTTACTCCTACGCAAACCTGCGCAAGATAGGCTATGAGACAACGGTCAGGGACAAGGCTGGGCATCACTATCCTGTTGATGTTGATTGGCGCGATCAGCGTTGATTTTTCCCGGGCCGATCTTGACCATCGTTGGTTCTACGGCCACGCCACCGCGCAGGCTTTTTTGCTCGCTGGAACAACAGGCAGTATTGACTTTTTTGAAGCCAAAATTTTGCAAAGAATCCCGCATAACCCGAAGCACTTCGTTCAGGGACTGCAGTTGGATGGCGATATTCTCTGGGAGGGGACAGGGTTGTATGGCGCGTCCAAGTTAATAAAGCAAAGATTTAATCGAACTGTTGGAACCCTTGAGCCTCTTTACGAGAAGGCGCTGTCTTCCGATGACTTTGGTGAGGGCATTACTGTTCTCAACGATACGCTTTACCAACTTACCTGGAAAGCCGGGCGCGTCTATCGTTACGATCTATCTGGGAAAAAACCTTCGCCACTTGAACCATTGCGTAACGATCGGGAGGGGTGGGGTTTGACGACCGACGGCCATTCACTGATTGCATCAGATGGCTCAGCTTTTCTGGCTTTTCGGTCGGCGAAAGACTTCTCTGTTCAGAAAACGATTGAAGTGCGGTTTCAGGGGAAAGCCATAGATCGCCTTAATGAACTCGAATGGATTGACGGGAAAATCTGGGCCAATGTCTGGAAGACCCCCTTTATTGTGGTGGTGGATGCCGAAACTGGTGACGTGACCTCGGTCATTGACTGCGGGAGTCTCGTTGAGGATGCCAGGGCGTCCAACCCGGATATTGATGTGTTGAACGGAATAGCGTGGGATACCTCAAACCGTGAGCTCTACCTTACGGGCAAGCTTTGGCCTTGGGTTTATAGGGTGGTTCTGGATAGAAAAACCCCGCCTAAAGGCAAGTTTGGATTCACGAGTCTGTAGAAGGCAGGGCGTCAACGGCGTTGTAGTCCCAACCTTTCAAAAAATTCGGAAAACTGCCTTTTGGGCAGTCTTCGTGATATCTTATTGGAAGAGCCAAATTCCATTAAAATTTGACCGGTTTTAGATCAATTGACCGGTTCAATTTGAAGATTATCAGGGTGAAAACACCTGACCTTTCTATGAACATGAATACAAGTCACAAAGAGTCTCTATTGAACAAGAAAAGAGTTTGCGTACTGGGTATTGCGCTTTATTTGTTTGCGCCTGCCGTTATTGCGGCTCAGTTGATCGCTGGCGCCCAACAGACAGCTGAGACGCAACCGTCGCATCAGGTTTCCTCCGGCACCTTTTGGCTGCCCTCGACAATTCAGTTGAGTCAGAACTCAAGCGACGATCTCCTTTTGGACGAAGAAGAAGACGAGACATTGTCATCTGACGAGCTGTTGCTTGAGGAAAGCGATGGGGATGATCTGCTGGCCGATGAAGATTCGCTTCTGGATGACGGCGGGCAGGATGACCTTCTTTCCGAAAGCGACGATCTGCTGCTGGATGATGGCAGTGAGGATAGCGGAGAGGGGGATCTCCTTTCCGATGAAGATTCTCTTCTCGACGGCGAAAGTCTGGCAGATGAAGCCGAATCCACGGATGAGGTTGCCGAGGCTGCTGAGGAAGAAACGCTTAGTGCCGCAGAACAGCATGAAGCGCTCTTTGCAGAAAGCCGGTATCCCTCTGCGAATACTTGTGCCGCGTGTCACCCGAAGCAATATCGCGAGTGGTCGGTCTCACAGCATGCCTATGCCCAGTTGAGCCCGGTTTATATGGCCATGCAGATCACTATCAACTCGCTCACCAGCGCTACGAACGGTGATTTCTGTATTCGTTGCCACAATCAGGTCGGGATGAACATGGGGGAGTCAATCTATGCGTCTAACCTTGACCGTCATCCCACCTCGCGCGAGGGAATTACGTGCGTGGTTTGTCACAGGGTGAACAAGAACTACGGCAAGGTCAGCGGCCGTCTCGCGCTGGAAGAAGGTGATCTCTATACGGCAATTTACGGCCCGTCAGGAGGCGGTGAGCTGAATCGGGTGCTCGATTCTCCAGGGGATTATCAGGTCTCCACTGATCGCGACCAACCCGGCCGCGCAATCCATGCGACTGCCGAGCAGTTCTTTGCCCTGACCGAGCCTGCATTCTGCGGTTCCTGCCACGACGTCACCCTGCTGAATGGGTTCAGGTTGGAAGAAGCCTTTACCGAATTCAAGCAGACCAAAGCAGCGGCGGACGGCATCTCTTGTCAGGATTGCCACATGGGAGTGACTCAGGGCCTCGCTGAGGGCTATGAAATGGGCCCAGCAGCTGAGGTCGGTGGAGTTCCAACTGCCTCTCGACGTTTGACCAACCACTTCTTCGCTGGCCCCGATTATTCGATTATTCATCCCGGCCTCTTTCCGCACAGCGTCGAGGCGACTGCGTTGGCCACTCAGCGCGAGTGGCTCAAGTTCGACTATGAGGCGGGGTGGGGAACCGATGAATTCGAAGACTCCGTGGCGGACGACTATGAGTTTCCCGAGCCTTGGCAGTGGGTCGACGCCCGGTATGATGCGCGTGCGATCCTGGATGACCAGTTTGAGCGACTCGAATGGGCGCGTGAAAAACGCCTTGAGGTTTTAAAGCATGGATTTGAGCTGAGCGATATTCGGGTACGCAGCGCTGATGCTTCGGGGATCAGTTTTGAGATTGATGTGATCAACCCCATGGACGGCCATGGTGTTCCAACGGGCTTCGACGCTGAGCGTTTGATCTTTCTTGATGTGACAGTAACCGATCCCGTCGGCAATGTCGTTTACCGATCAGGCGACCGGGACCCGAACGGCGACGTCAGAGATTCGCACTCGCTTTATGTGCATAACGGTGAGTTACCGTTAGACAAGGATCTTTTCAATCTCCAGACGAAATTTATCGTTCGTCCGGTGCGCGGCGCGGAACGTGAACAGGTCCTGGCGGTCAACACCTCGTCAGCAGCCTTGCCGTTCATCCGTCCTGAGACGCGTGCCACCACAATTTATGGCCGGCCGCGTGGAGCAAGAAAACACAAGCAGACCATTGAGCCGAATGGTTCGCGAACTGCGCAATACCGCGTCAATGGTCAGGGCGTATCAGTGCCGGGTGAATACAGCATAGATATCAAACTTGTCTCCCAGATGATCCCCGTCAATCTGATTGACGCAATCAAGGGTGTGGGCTTTGACTACAGCATGAGTCCCAAGCAGATCGCAGACCGGGTTGTAGATGGCGCACTTGTGGTCTGGGAGAAAACGGCCACCGTCATGGTCGACAGCCAGACGGCAGATGAAGCAAAGATTGCGACGGCCGACTGACCGCCTAAGTTTATTGATTAGGAAAGAGTCAGGATCGGGAGTGAAGGGGTGTTTGTTATTGGGATAGTCAAAGATGTTTAAGTATGTGGAGCGAGGCTCTGCCTTTGCTGGAGTAGTTGCGATGGCTATCTGCTTCCTCGTT
>WTHR01000223.1:0-5388 GCA_011523045.1 Gammaproteobacteria bacterium
TTCCTCTTCGTGAATCCGGTTGCACAGTAGATTACGCTGAAGCCAGTCGGTCTGATCGCAGGCAAACAGAAATCCCGGCCGCGGGCGGACCCGAATGCGGCGCCGATCCAACAGCCGTTCGATCAAGCCCAGTCGCCGCGCTTTCCCCACCGGCATTCTCGGGCGAAACCACAGCCTGCAGATGAGCATCTCGACCCACCTGGGGTAATAGACGCCTACCTCTGCACTGGCTTGACCTGCGCTGTTGCTCATCAGCGGAGCAGGTGACGGCACTCAGACCTGCTCAAGTTCAACCAGCGTGCCGCAAAAATCCTTGGGATGCAGAAACAGCACAGGCTTGCCGTGTGCGCCGATGCGCGGCTCTCCATCTCCCAGCACCCGCGCGCCGCGCGCTTTTAACTGATCACGGGCATCCAGAATATCGTCCACCTCATAGCAGACGTGGTGCATACCGCCATCGGGATGACGCTCCAGAAATCGCCCAATCGGCGAGTCTTTGCCCAGAGGATGCAGCAATTCGATACGCGTATTGTCGAGATCGACAAAAACAGTGGTGACGCCATGGGCTTCAAGAGGTTCGGGCTCAGACACCGTCGCTCCCAGCGTATCCCGGTACAGCGCTGCGGCGGCCTGAAGATCAGGCACCACAATGGCAACATGGTTGAGTTTTCCAATCATCGAGTGTTTCTTGGTTGGCGGGTTTACGTAAATTGGTCGATAAGCGCGCGGGCAGCAAGACCGGGCGTCAGCCGACCCATGGCGACCTCTCGACGGACGCGTTCGACCTCATCGGCGTTTTTTTCGTTCCTTAAAAACCGATCCAGCAGCCCCTCATGAAGCGCCTGCATCAGGGCCTCACTCGCCTGACTCTCCCTGCGTGACGACAGCAGTCCAGATTTGGTGACGTGAACAAAAAACTTCTCCATCTGCTCCAAGACATCCACAACGCCGATATCCCTCAGCGCGGACATCGCAAGGACCGGGACTTTCCAATCGGCGGTGCGGGCCTGCAGGAATCCGGTCGCCGCCGCGTATTCTGAAACTGTACGATTTGCTGTCTGCGCGAGCTGCCCATCAGCCTTATTGACCAGGATAAGGTCGGCCAACTCCATCACGCCCCGCTTTATTCCCTGAAGTTCATCTCCCGAGCCGGGTACCAGCAGCAGGACAAAAACATCGGTCATGGATGCTGCCCGAAGTTCGGATTGACCCACCCCGACGGTCTCCACAATAACGCGGTCGAATCCGGCCGCTTCACAAACCGCAATCGCCTCCCGGGTAAAGCGCCCGACTCCTCCTTCAGTGCCGGATGACGGTGACGGCCGGACAAACGCTTTTTCGTTGGCCGACAATGTCGGCATCCGGGTTTTGTCACCCAGTATTGATCCCCCGCTGACCACCGAACTCGGATCCACTGTCAGCACCGCAACCGAGTGGCCGCGGTCGATCAGGTGTCCGCCCAGAGTTTCAATGAAAGTTGATTTTCCCGCTCCGGGCGGCCCCGTAATGCCGATTCGAAGCGCCGGCTGAGCGGGAGCAGGCAGTGCGGCAAGCAACTCCCTGGCCTGTGACTGGTGCTCCTTGAGGCCTGATTCGACGAGGGTGATCGCCTGTGCCAGTGCCCGCCGATCATGCCTCCCGATGGCGTCCGCCAGCGAGGCTGCAATGTTCACGCAGATGACTCCCGCACAAACTCGACGATCTGCTGATCCACCTCAAGTGCTTCTCCGGGCTCGGCATGGACGCAAAGCACGGTTCCGTCACGCTCCGCCCGAATCACGTTCTCCATCTTCATCGCTTCGATGACCGCAAGTTCATCGCCCGCTTTGACCTCAGCGCCCTCCGTGACGGCGACCGAAACCAGAAGCCCCGGCATCGGCGATAGTGTCAAATGCGAAAGGTCCGGCGCCACTTTCCTTGGCATCAGGTGATACAGGGCGGCACTGTGCGGCTCGAGCACCAGCGCCTCCACACTGGCGCCGCTATGGAAGACTTCATAACGGGCACCGGTCCGACGCAACTGCGCGGTGACCTCATTCCCGTCCGCATAGAAATCGATGACCGAATCGAAAGGGCTATGCGAAAACTCGATAGACACCGTTTCCCCCTCCACGGTTGCCTGCCAAGCGTCCTGATCCGTTACAACGGAAACGGCATACTGATCTTCATCAATCTGGACGACTCGGTCTGCCGACTGGGTCTGCGGCATGACTGCATGGGCATCTTCGCGCAAGTGCCAATGCTCGTGCACTACCGCGACGAGAGCGACGATACGATGGATGATGTCCTGAGACAGGGCATTGCCAGAAAACCCTTCCGGAAACTCCTCTTCAATAAAGCCGGTAGTGGTTTCCTCCGCCAGAAACCTCGGGTGCTGTACCAAAGCCGCCAGAAAGGGAATATTGCTCTGGATTCCCCTGATCTCAAAACGATCCAGAGCCCGCAGCATCGTCTGTGCCGCCTGCTCCCGATCTGATCCATGGGTCACCAGTTTGGCAATCATCGGGTCGTAATGCAGACTGACTTCTCCGCCTTCGCAGATACCGGTATCGACCCGCACACCTTTTGCATCATCAGGCGGGCGAAAGCGCTGCACACGTCCGGAGGACGGCAGAAATCCCCGGTAGGGATCTTCCGCGTACACCCGCGACTCCAGCGCCCAACCACGAATGCCCACATCCTGCTGGGTCAGCGTCAACTCCTCTCCCGCAGCAATCCTCAGCATCCACTCCACCAGGTCAACACCGGTAATCAGTTCCGTGACCGGATGCTCTACCTGAAGCCGGGTATTCATCTCCAGAAAATAAAAATTGCGCTCTGCATCCACAATGAACTCGACGGTGCCTGCCGAGGTGTAGCCCACCGCCCGCGCCAGTGCCAGCGCCTGAGCACCCATCTCGGCCCGCAAAGCCTCATCCACAAACGCCGAAGGCGCTTCCTCAACCACCTTCTGGTGGCGACGCTGGATTGAGCACTCGCGCTCGTTAAGGTGGATGGCGTTGCCATGATGATCTGCGAGCACCTGAATCTCGATATGCCGAGGCTGACTCACAAATTTCTCGATAAACACGCGATCGTCGGAAAAACTTGAGCGCGCTTCGCTTGAGGCCCGCTCAAAACCCTCGCGGCACTCATCGTCATTCCAGGCGACCCGCATACCCTTGCCGCCGCCGCCGGCGCTTGCCTTCAGCATCACCGGATACCCGATCTGTCCGGCACGGCTGACTGCATCCTGCGCGTCAACCAGCACCTCATTAAAGCCGGGAATGGTGGGCACCCCTGCACTCTCGGCAAGCGCTTTGGAGGCGATCTTGTCGCCCATGACTTCAATCGCCTTTGCCGGGGGCCCAACAAAAGCGACACCGGCTTCTTCAAGACCCAGGACCAGTGCAGACTTCTCCGAAAGAAATCCGTATCCGGGATGAACCGCCTCGGCGCCCGTTGACCGGCACGCCTCAATGATTCGATCGACGAGAAGATAGCTTTCTGCGGACGGTGATGCGCCGATATGTACCGCCTCATCCGCCATCTGGACATGCGGGGCATCACGATCTGCATCGGAAAACACGGCAACCGTCTGGATGCCCAGACGCCTGGCAGACCGAATGACACGGCAGGCGATCTCACCCCGATTGGCGATAAGCAATTTCTCAAACACGGTGAATTTATGACTCCTGATGCAACAGCACGGGCTGAAACCCCGGGCTAAGACTCGGTCCAGTCTACGCCGGACTCAAAGATCGCCAACAGGCGCTCGATATTCTGGCGCGCCCGTTCTTCGCAGCGCGCCTGGAAATACGGCGTCGAATAAATCTTCGGGCGTTCGGCGAGAACCCGCAGGAATCCGCCCTGGCCACGGGCAAAGGCTTCGTCGCTTGCATGAACGGATTCGCGTCGAAGATCATGCGTGTCAGAAAAAAAATCGTCCCACGGCTGCGACAATCCCCAAAGATCCACGTCCACGGCAAACTGAGCCCTTGGCGCCTGCGGCGATGCGCGATGGTCGGTGGCCTGTATCAAATCGCAGGTTTCCGAGATAAAGGTCTCGGGGAGAAACCCGGATGCCTGGGTCGCGAACCACTCAGCGCTGCGGGCTTCGTTATCCCGCGCCCCGGGAGTGAAGATGACATCATGAAACCAAAGCGTCATCTCAACACCGTCATCAGTTCCCAGGGTATCGATCGCATCATCGTAAGCGGCAAGACAAACCGCAACATGCCCGCAATCATGGTAGTGACGAGAAGCGTCGCCGTAATGCCCCTCCAGTGCCTCGAACACCTGGCTGGCCTCACTGCCTCCGCCGGCGCGGCGCCAAAGCGCATCAAATCTGTCTTGATTCATGTTTTTCAGGAAGCCTACGGCGAAAGGGCGCCGGCCTGCTCGCGCTTGAGCGCCTCAAGCGCCTGGGTAGTGCGGGTCAGCCGATCGACTATCTGACGAAGCACGCTCAAAGAAACCTCCGGGTTGTCACGCATCAGATCCATGAAGTCATCCGCAAGAATACGCAGGCAGCGCACCTCTCCCTGGGCCCGTAACGTCGCCGAGCGGGGCTGATTGGCAATCACACCCATCTCACCCACGACATCACTGGTCGACAGCACCGCCACGGGATCCCCGCTTGCATCCTCATTGATAAAAATGCCCACCTCACCGGACATGATTACGTAAACGCTGTCCGAGCCAGAGTGGATAGTAAAGATGATGTCACCGTCATCGAAGCTTGACTCCTCACTCGCAAACGCCAGCCGCTTGAGTCTGCCGGCATCCAACTGCGCAAACAACGCAATCTTTCGAAGTTGCTCAGCATCGGTAATGATATTCATGGGCGTGAGAGGCCAGTGTTGGGCGCAGAGGCCAATTTAACCCTAATGACCCGAAGACCGCAAAATCGCTTTTTGCCGTTATCGGCTGTCACCCATGACACGCTCTTCCATCTCCTCTAGTTCTTCGGGCGTATTGACGTTGAGAAACATATCCGGGTGATCGGAAAAATCCACTCTCTGGTGCGAGACCTCCTCAAGCCAGAGGTCAATCTTTCGCCCTCCTTTCGCCAAAAAATCACCAAGACTCTGCTGCAGTCGACGACTCACCAGCAAAAAGACGGGCTGCAGCCGCTTCCCGTCATGCGCGACAACGGCATCCCATTGGCCTGAATTCGCCGCTTCCTGCATCCTTTCGGCATAATCGCTTGCAAGCAAAGGAGAGTCACACGGTGCGCTCAAAAGCCAGTCGCTCGATGCTTCCTGCAATCCTGCAAAAAGGCCCGCCAGCGGCCCCGCGTAACCGCTGACGCTGTCTCTGATGACCCGAACACCCAGCTTTTCATAGTCGGCGTGATTTCGGTTGGCGCTGATCAGGACCTCACCGACCTGATTCTGGAGTCGGGTC
>WTHR01000223.1:5488-8895 GCA_011523045.1 Gammaproteobacteria bacterium
GTGATTTCGGTTGGCGCTGATCAGGACCTCACCGACCTGATTCTGGAGTCGGGTCAAACCCCAGGCGGCGAGCGGCCGACCGCCGAGCGTCAGCAGTCCCTTATCTGCGCCTCCCATCCGGCGGGCCTGGCCTCCGGCAAGCAGCAATCCAGCAACTATAGACATACTCTTTTTCAAATGGCTTTTTGCCTGACCCTCAAGCGCCTTCAGTGGAACAATCCCATTATAATCAGGCCTGTAAAGACACCCTGACATCAGGGCGCCCACAGGAATCCGGTTCAACTTCTTATTATGCGTTTTCGTCGTCAGACCTTATCTCTTTTTACCATTGGCGCGCTCGTCGTGCTGCATGGCTGCAGTTCCACCGATGAAATTGAACCCGTTGTGCCCGACTGGGATCGAACGACCCAACTGGAAATCCCTCCTGATCTCACCGCACCCAAAGAGAACACAAACACAGAACAGTTCTCAGCTGCCGCGCGTAACGCCACACAGGCCGAGCTGGATCAATACAGCCAGTTTCAGGAGTTTCAGAAAATGGCTGACTTTCAGGATTTTCTAAAGTGGCGAGACAGACACTCTGCTGATCTGGATCTCAGCCTTGCGGCATTTCGCCAGGCGCGGGATGAGGCGATTGGACAATCGCTGAAGGAAAAAGGCGTGCTGACGCTGACCACCCGCGAAGGCCAGATGATCGTGCTGATTGACGACACCCTTGAAAATTGCTGGGAGCGGCTCGACACCGCGCTCGCCAATATGGGTGTTCATGTGCTGGCCCGACGTCAGGATGAAGGCACCTTCCGTGTCCACTACGGCACTGAAGCGCCCGAGGAATCAGGCACCTGGACCGACTGGATCCCATGGCTGAGTGACCCCATCATCTACCTTGTCAGTCTGGAACTCACCCGCAACGGACCGGCGGTTTCCATCCGCGATGAAGCTGCGCAAAGCGTCAATACCGAACTCGCCAATTCGTTCGCCGAATTGATCGGCATTCAATTGCTGACCTTTGCCAGTGATGCTCCGGTCGCGAGTGCGCCAGCGGCAGAATCGTCGGTTACGCTTGAGGAGACGTCGAGCGGGTACCTGACCCTGGTGCTCTCCAGCGCGGCTGGCGCCGCCTGGAATCGCCTTGATCTTGAACTTCAGGATATGGGCTTCTCAATTGAACAGCGGGACCGGGCCCAATTGCGCTTTGTAGTGCGCTATGACGACCCCAGCAAAATCGCGGACAAGTCGTGGTTTCAGGCGCTCGCCTTCTGGAAAGACGATGTCAGCGCTCCGGCTGAGGATATTTTTGTGGTTTTGGCGCCAGCCGGTTCGCAAACCCACGTCAATGTGCTTGATGCGAACAACCAGCAGACAGAACTGGGAGATCAGGTGCTGAGGCTGTTGGAAGCTGGCATAAAAGCAAAAGAAGAAGACTGATCCTGCAAGCCGGCGTTCTTGGCAGCGGGGGCTACATCAAAGGGTCAGGAGAAGGTCAGGACGCGGTTTCTGCTCCTGCCTGTTGCGCTTTCCACTCCTGGTAAGCCTTGAATTCCTGCCAGCGCTTCCACTCGAGATACTCGGCATATTCAGGATCATCAATCGCAATTTGAGACGGATCATCGCCCTCTTTTTTGTCCCCACCAAAAATATCGATGCTGAAACCGTAACCAATCTGGCGCCGTGGTGAGCGGGCATACGGTGAATCATCGGTAGAAACCGTATTCGGATCGTTCTCGACGCCCTGCCCTTCAACCTCGGAATCAGCTGTCCGGTTGAGGTTCGTAATGGAACTGCAGCCTACAATTAGTCCGACAATCGTGGCTACTGCGAGGATTCTGTAAATATTGTCCATACCAAGCCTACTTGTGCCAACCTCTAAACTTAAGATCTCTGTAATCCCGACACTCAGAAACTATAGCAGGGCCTCGTCTGAGAGGTTTTTAATAGGATCGTGGGTTTGCATCTCCCACACACTGCTCGGTTGAAAGTTTATCAGAATGCGGTTTTATCAGTCGCCGCGAGGCCTATAGGAGCATACATTTGATTCCCCTTACGCTAACAACTTCAACATCGGTTATTGACCCGCAAACGTACTTTCTTGGAAAGGGCGCCTGACCGTTGCGATCTTCACACCATGCCACAACCAGAACATGTTGTGGGCCGTAAAAGGAAAACTGCATGCATTGAGAGAACCTACAAAAGCAGGGATTACGACAGAATTAGCCGTGGAGGCCCGGAATTACTCAAGTCAGAGGAATTGATAGCCAACCCCGCGAACAGTTATGAACTCGGCGTCTGCGGACATCCCTTTGAGCTTGCGGCTAAGCCTAGAGATATACGTATTTACTGTGCGTTCGTCTAAATAACGATCTTGCCCCCAAACAACATCGAGTAAGTGGTCTCTACCATAGACGAAATCTGGATGGGTCATGAAAAATTGCAAGAGTCGAAATTCTGTCAAAGCTAGCTTCATCGGCCGACCATCGATAAAAGCAAGATGCCTGCGAGGGTCCAATGTGATATTTTTGTGTTCGATAAGGTCTACGGCGTTATCGGGCGCGACCCGTCGGAGCAAGGCCTTAACTCGCGATACAAACTCCGTAGGCTCGAAAACGCCTGAAATCACGTCATCTGCTCCAGCGTCAAGCGCAGCAGCACTTTCTGTGCTAGACAAAGACGAAGAAACGATAATTAAAGGCAGGACGGAACGCGTTCGGCGCCCTTGTTGCGATTTGTTCTGACCCTTCAGGACTGGAACCACACGCGAAAACTGACCTGAACCTTCGACCACCAAAGCCGGAGGGTTCTTCTGCACTATCTCCTTGAGCAGATCTCTTTCTTCAAAGGTCTTACCCATACCACGAACATCGAAGTACTCTGCCTCAAGGGCATACATCGCTTCTTTACCGACATCGTTATCCGAGCCGATAACCAGAATCTTGGGCGCGCCCACTCTTAAGAAACCAGCACTGGGGGGGTTTTTACTATTGCTGGCCGCCCTCGACCTTGTTCAAATGTAACTAACACTGTAGCCAAGTTTTTCTCCCGAACTTTCTCATGATCATGTTCCTCTCGCATCAAGCATGGTGCTATCTACTCCAGCAATTTTCATGCCACCGAATACTGACAACAACGACGGTTAAAAATTGCGACTGCTACATAGTCAATGTCAAATAGTCGAAGCCAAAAAGCACTAAGATAGAGCGGTGTATCCCGGAGACGCACTTTCTCGGATCAGTACCTCTCTCGAGACCTCTTACCTCACAAATCACAGCGGGAGATTGCGGCCCCTATTTTGACAAACGCCAGAAAAGCTAACCGCAGTCCGAACATCTGAATCAAAGCCTTTCTTACCCGTGGAATCGTAGAACATCTCCAGCGACGACATGTGAAAAATAATTGATTACTGTGTCAAC
>WTHR01000231.1 GCA_011523045.1 Gammaproteobacteria bacterium
GGAAATGCTGCCCTTGATCGGAAGAACTGGCTGCCGCTTGGCCTGTTTTGGGGTGGAATCGTAGGGCTCAGTCTTTCGCTTGGCCAAGCGCAAATCGTTCTTCTTTACTGGTTTGTTCCACTTCTGTGGGTTTACCCGATGCTCAATTACTGGTCGGAGATTGAAGAGCATTACAATACCCGGGATGAATCTCGTTCCAATTTGGCCAAGGCGGTAAACTTCCTAACTCACAATGAGGGATATCACACGGTTCATCATCGTTATCCGACGATTCCATTTTACAATCTGCCTGACGCGCACGCCGCATTCGTCGGGGATGAAGCGGATATCAGTCATGGATTTCTGGACACGTTTCGACAAATCTGCGCCAAGAAGGATTTGTCGGTGAAAGGCACTTAATGTCTTGAGAATAGCTTCGGCTTTGAGCGATATTGGTCCGTGCTCAAAAGTCGGAGGTTGAAACACTTGCCTGCATGGATTTTTGTATCCATTGCATTGCTGGCGTTACTTTCCGATAAAAGGGCGCATGCGCTTGACTGGAATCGCGGAGAGGGGTTTCGATACCGCGATCTGAAAGTCCCGGAAAACGGGCGGCCCGGCTTCACGAATCTATCCACTAACCTTACCCGGATAAATTTTGTCAATCGACTTTCAAAGGAGCGATACACCACCAATCAGATTTACCTGAATGGCTCCGGCGTCGCTGCCGGCGACTACGATGGCGATGGATTGTGTGATCTGTTTTTTTGCGGGCTCGATTCCGAAAACAAACTTTACCGTAATCTCGGTGGCTTCAAGTTTGAGGACGTATCGGAAAAAGCTAGAGTCCGGGGAAGGAACATCGCATCAACGGGTGCAACTTTCGCTGATGTGAATGGGAACGGGAGACTTGATCTTCTCATTAATTCAGTTGGGCAGGGAACCTGGGTATTGCTGAACGCAGGCGACGGGACGTTTAGGGCTACGCGACCGATCAATTTACAGAAGGGCGGCATGTCTATGACCTTGGCAGATGTCGACGGTGACAGCGACCTTGATTTATACGTGACTAACTATCGGACATCGACAATTCGCGATGAGCCGGGAACGAAACTGAAAGGCCGCACTGTTAACGGAAAACCAGAAGTGGTTGCGATCAACGGCAGGTCGTTGGCCGAAGCAAATTCGATTGGGCGATTCACGCTCAAAAATAACGGCAAAATTCAGGAAAACGGACAGTCTGATGGGATGTTTTTGAACAATGGCAAAGGGCGTTTCGCTCCGGTTTCATTCACAGGTGGAATGTTTCTGGATGAGGATGGAAAGCCGTTAAAGCGACCGATGTATGAGTGGGGTTTATCCTCAATGTTCCGGGACATGAATCAGGACGGGAGGCCGGACTTGTATGTCTGCAACGACTTTGAGTCCCCGGACCGGATTTGGATTAATCAGGGGAAGGGAGTGTTTCGGTTGATTGATAGGTTGGCCATACGCAAGAGCAGCCATTTTTCTATGGGCGTCGACTTTTCAGACATTAACCGGGATGGATTTGATGATTTCATTGTGGCGGACATGCTTAGCCGCAATCACACTTTACGCCATACCCAATTGAGCAACCGCAAGCCCCCGACTCTGCTCTTTGGGCGCTATGACGATCGACCCCAGTACAGCTACAACACGGTTTACCTGAACAGGGGAGACGAGACTTACTCCGAGATCGGTTTTCATACCGGACTGGCTGCCACGGAGTGGTCCTGGTCCCCGGTGTTTATGGATGTCGATCTTGATGGGTATGAGGACTTTCTGATTACCACAGGCCACCCCTTGGACATGCAGGACATGGATGTCACGAACCAAGCTGAGGCTCTAAAAAAAATCAAAAAACGCACTCCGCGCGAACTTCTTGAATTTCGTTTTCTATTCAAGCCATTAAATCTTCAAAACTTGGCCTTTCGGAACGTGCATGGAATGCGTTTTGTAGAATGCAGCGAGCAATGGGGCTTTGATCAAACTGGAATCTCTCACGGCATGGCGCTCGCCGATTTAGACAACGACGGCGACTTGGACATCGCGGTAAACAATTTTAACCACGTAGCTTCTGTTTACAGAAACAATAGCATTGCACCGCGCATTTCACTTTCCCTGCGTGGGCAATCAGCAAACACGGCAGGTATTGGGGCAAGAATTCTTATTCATGCCGAGGGCTTGAGCCAATCGCAGGAGATCGTCAGTGGAGGCCGATATCTGTCCGGAGATCAGTCACTCAGGACATTCGCGGCAACCAAGCCGATTCAGAGAATCATCGTCGATTGGCCAAGCGGGGGGGAGAG
>WTHR01000094.1 GCA_011523045.1 Gammaproteobacteria bacterium
CCAGAGAGACATGCATGACGGTCCATTCGCTTGCAGCTCCATGCAGAGTGAATCCCGCAAGACCCAACTGGCCCAGGGCAAATCCAAACGTACCGCCCGCATTCGCCTCTTTGATTCCACCAGTCAACGGACTGCGGCAACCAACGCTGACGCGATTGGCATTGGAGAAATTGGTACCTGCAAATGGGCCGACTGAAAAAATCAGGGGATTGTCGCCCGATAGTGCTTCGACCTTGGCCGCACCACACGCCACAAGCTCGCGGGCGATGAAATAGCGCCCTGACCGGGCAACCTGTTCTCCAGTGAAGGTCTGCCGGTCAACAGTTTGGTCGCCAAGCTGTATATGCAGGTAATCTCTCATGTTTTCTCCTTGTCTTTTCTTTTCAGTCCCGTCACAACTGCACGGGCGACCTAAATCTCAGGCAGGCTCAGTGGCGTACAGCGCGCCAGACCAACGGTACGGTGGCTGCCGCCAGCGCGACCTTGAACACCTCCGCGGCGATAAATGGGCTCAACCCGAGTGTGATGGCTTTATCCATACCGATCACGGCACCCAGCCACAGTACGCCGGGGGCAAAGATCAGGATTTGACCAACGATCATGACGCCCAACATCCCAAGGACAGTCTGGCTCCAGCCACGATGTGCGAGCAGGCCGCAGATACCCATGGCGGCAACAAATCCGAAAAGGTAGCCTCCTGTGGGACCCATCAGATAAGCCATCCCTGCTCCTTTGGCGAATACCGGAAGTCCGAATGCCCCTTCAACCAGGTAGAGTGCGCCCGTCATGAACCCCAGACGCGGGCCATAGGCGATTCCCAGCAGCAACACAACGAAGGTCTGCATTGTCATTGGCACAGGCCAAAACGGGACCTGCACTTTTGCAGAAGCCGCAAGCAACACTGTTCCCGCAACAACGAGAAGAGCCTGGGCCATTCTCGAACTGCGGGCCAACGGCCATATTTCCTGGGCAAGCGTGTTTTGCATTAACGTTCTCCTGATTTGGCCGGGCTGCCATTTCGGCGACTCAGCGTTCGGTAAATTTGAGCCTGTCAGCGGGTTGTACTGGCGAAGCGGTATTTTCGGTTTCCGCCTGGATTCTGTCAAAAACGGGGTGATTCCCAAAAGGTTGCCAAGGGAGTTTGTAATCTACTCCGCCAACGCACCAAGATACTGCCCTACGAAGTCGAATTGCGCTTCTTTGGCAAAAGCGTCACTCAGTTGACGCGTGATCGGCCCGGGGGTGCCTGTCTTATCCATTCTCACCCCATCGTAGGAGCGTACCGGGCAGATACAAAAACTCGTGGAGGTGATAAATGCTTCATCCGCACTGCGTGCCTGCTCTAAAGAGATATCCTCTTCATGAGCCACCACTCCCTCCACCGCCGCCAATTCAAGCACCACCGCCCGACTGACGCCGGGCAAGACGTAGTCCGCTTTGGGGGTCAGCAGTTCTCCGTCTTTGACGAAGAAGACGTTGCTGCCGATACCTTCCGACACAAATCCTCGGGTATCCAACAGCATCGCCCATGCGTGAGGCGCACGGTCCCGGATTTCGAGATCCGCCATCACAAGATTCAGGTAATTGTGGCTCTTTATGTTCGGATCCAGGCTTTCAGGCGGGACCCGCCGATGCGACGGAGTAAACACGTCCAAACCGTCGCGGAGCATCGGGGCGCGCGCGGCAAGCGGCAGCGGCGTGCATTCGATAATGACCGTTGCGCCACTGCTTTGCCACAACTCACCCCCAACGACATTGAGGCCGCGCGTCACCCGTTGCATCACCCAATAATCTTCACCTGGTCCGAGCAGCGGAAGGTTACGCGCGACGGTTTCGCGCGTAATATCGGTCATCTCCGCAGGGGTCAAGCCCGGATCAATCGAGGCCTTTTCAAGAGACCGATACAGGCGGTCGATATGGGCCTTCAGCCGGAAAATTTCTCCGCCAAAGGTTCTTTCTGCATCAAAGACGGCGTCGCCGAGGCTGAACCCACGATCTCTGAATGAGATGCAGACTTTTGATTCCGGCAGGTACTCGCCGTTGAAATAAGTTGTCCTTTCCGTCATTCCAGTGGCGAAATCTTCAGGATGATCCCGCCGGTGCCAGGAATTCAAATCCATCTTCAGCCGCAGCGTCCATCAGCCAACGGGCAAGGTGGTCGGCAAAACTTCGGCGCACGATAATATCGAGGGCTTCACCCCGGTCCGGATCGTTCACAGACATCAACAGAACGTTGGTATGGGCAATCACGGTCTGAGCGCAGGCCCCTTCTCCAAAAACCCGGGGATGTAAATCAAAAGGGCAGGCAGAGGCCAGCACGTCGCGCCAATTCTCGCCCCCCACCCGAAGTATCGTCTGGCCGCCCGATAGGTCCGTCAGGGCGTGATGCAGCGGCGCAAGCCGTTCTTCCAGTGGCGCGGGACCAAAATCTTCGTGAACACCGACCAACAGCCACTCATCAGGACCCAACCATGCCAGGCGGCAGTGTTCAGACGAGACACAGGTGTTTGGGTGCTCGGGCAGTGCGATCCCAGTGACTGCGCTAACGGCTTGAGAAAAAACCGAGCTCGACGAATCTCCCCGTAAATTGAGATGCACACAGAAGGCGTGCTCCTGCATCCAGAACAATGTTTGCCCGTCGGACCCTGGCCGTAAAACCGGCGTCTCGATTTCTATCAGGGGAGAGTGCTTGGCGCTCATATTGGCAGGCGTCCTAGAGAGCCGGAGCAAGGCCCAACAGGTTCCGTGCTTCCTCGGGGCTTGCCGGATAGCGGTCGTACTCCCCAGCCACATCGGCAATGAGCGTTACCAGTGCTGCGTTGTTGGGAGCCAATGTCTCTCTATTCAACTTCACATTATCTTCAAATCCCGTTCGGGCATGTCCGCCCATCTCCAGAGTCCACTTGTTCACTTCGAACTGTCGCCCGCCGATTCCCATCGCGGACCAGGTCGCATCGGGTGCAAGCTCATGAAGCTCATCCACCAGAAACTCCAACAGTTTTCGACGGGTCGGAATCGCGCCCGGGATCCCGGTCACGAACTGGACATGCAACGGCTTGGGAATCTTACCGGCTTCCGAGAGTTTTACCGCGTTGTACAGCATTGCGGCATCAAACACCTCTACCTCCGGCTTCACGCCATGCTCTCTCATACTGGCGGCAAGGGATTCGATCAAGTCAGGCGGATTCTCATAGATCATGGTCGGGAAGTTGACCGATCCTGTTGCCAACGAGGCCATATCAGGCTTCAGGTACATCATGGCACCCCGCTGATCGGCTTCACGGCCGCGACCGCCTGTCGAAAACTGGATGATCATCCCCGGACAATGCTTCCGGACGCCTTCTTGCACTTGGGCAAACAACTCGGGATCAGAGGAGGAATTTTCGTCTTTGTCACGGACATGGATATGCACCAGTGAAGAACCTGCCTCGAAGGCCTCATGAGTAGATTCAATCTGCTCGGCCGGCGTTACCGGTAATGCGGGATTGTCCTTTTTTCTTGGCTGCGACCCTGTGATTGCGGTCGTGATAACGATGGGCTGCTTCATGACTTGGTTCGCTCGTTCTCAGGATCGAAAAATACAGGCGAAGAAATGGTTGCCGGAACCACTGATCCGTCCATCAGGTGGGCATATATTGTGCCACCCATTCGGGAAAGACCGCCCTTGACCAGGGCCAGTGCAATAGAGTGTCCCAGAGTTGCACTGTAGTAACTCGACGAAACGTGACCAACCATGGGAACGGGTCGTTCAGCATGAGGCGTATTGACGAGTTGGGCTCCCTCGGGAAGCACGCGGGAGGGATCTTGTGTTTTTAGACCCACCAGCTGTTTTCGGTTTGGGCGGTCGGTATCGGAACGACTTAAAGACCGCTTTCCGATAAAGTCTTTTTTCTTGGACACAATCCAGTCCATGCCCAGATCTACCGGTGTCACTGATCCATCGGTATCCTGACCGACAATGACATAGCCTTTTTCTGCCCGCAGGACATGCATAGCCTCTGTGCCGTAAGGAGTGATGTCGTAGTCTCGCCCTGCCGTCATGATGGCTTCCCACAGGGCCAGGCCCTGGTTTGCATCAACGCTGATTTCAAACGCAGACTCCCCGCTGAAACTGATACGGCTGATGCGTGCCGGGATCCCAGCCACCTCTCCTGTTTGCATACTCATGAAAGGAAACGCCTCGGCGTCCAGATTCCGATCACAACCGGCTGTCTTGATGACGGCCCGAGCGTTCGGGCCCGCGACACTCATGACACTCCAGTGATCCGTCACCGAGGTCAGATACACCTTGAGTTGCGGGCACTCGGTCTGCAGCCATCGCTCCATCCAGGACATCACCGCTGCCGCCCCGCCCGTCGTCGTGGTCATCAAATAATGATCGGGGGCGATGCAGGTCGTGACGCCGTCGTCCATCACCATGCCATCTTCGCCGAGCATGAATCCGTATCGGCAGCGTCCCGGCTGCAGGTTATCCCAATTGTTGGTGTAGAGCAGATTCAAAAATCGCGAAGCATCCGGACCGCGGATATCGATCTTTCCCAGAGTTGATGCATCAAGCACGCCAACACTGCTTCGGGTCGCTAGACATTCACGGTTAACCGCCGCATGCAACTCCTCGCCTTCACGCGGATAGAACCAGGGACGCTTCCACTGTCCGACGTTCTCAAACATCGCCCCCCGTCGGACATGCCAGGCGTGTATCGCGGTTTTGCGTACCGGATCAAAAAGCTGCTCTCCCAGGGTACGGCCTGCCACCGTGCCGAAAGTCACCGGCGTATAGTTGGGCCGGAACGTTGTCGTTCCCACTTCTCCAGGAGATTTGCCCAATGTCTCGGCCAGTATCGCGAGCCCATTGATATTGCCGAGCTTCCCCTGATCGGTTCCGAAGCCGAGTGCGGTATACCGCTTGACGTGCTCAATCGACCGGTAGCCTTCGCGGGCGGCCAATCGGATGTCTGACGCCGTCGTATCGTTCTGGAAATCGAGAAACTTCTTGACGCGATCACCTGCCAGCGCACCCGCCGGGACTTCCCACAGCGGCTGCAACGGTGCTTCGTCACGCTCGACAGTAACCGGAATATCTACATAACCTCCCGGCCAACCGCTTTGTGCCGCCGCGCTGACGCCGGCGTCTGCACCTTCCTGAAGGCAGGCGGCGAGCCTGAAACTGCCGGCGCACGCGCCGGCTGAACGCTCGTCCTGCACCGAAGCGCCCGGAACAAAACAGGCCTGACTCTCCCGATAGCAGGGGCGTCCGCCGGACTGGGAATGCAAATGCACAACCGGGCTCCAACCGCCCGAAACGGCAAGGATCTGACAGTCCACTAAACCCTTATGCGACAGGATATCTCTCCCATCGGCCGATAGTTTCGCCAGCTCGATGCGCTTAAGACCCTGCAAACCTGATTGCACCGAGGGTACGACGTGCCCGAGATAGATAGGTATCCCCATGTCTGCCACGGCATTCGACACATCAGCGCCAGCCTTCATTCTGACGTCCACCACGGCCCGCACTTCCATTCCGGCGTTGGCCATGTCAATCGCTGCCTGGTAACCGGAATCATTGTTTGTGAACACTGCGCCACTTCGGCCAGGGGCAACGGCGTAACGATGAATGTAGGTACTGACAGCAGAGGCCAACATGACACCCGGTGTGTCATTTCCGTCAAAAACCAGCGGACGCTCGATAGCACCCGTGGCGAGTACGACCTGTTTGGCCCGGATGCGCCAAAGCCTCTCACGACTTCCCGGGGTATCGGATTGCATTGGCCCGAGATGGTCAGTTCTGCGCTCGTTGACCGAGAGAAAATTATGATCGTAGTAACCGGTGACGGTGGAGCGGCTCAGTATGGTGACCTCGGGAAGTGATCTGAGCTCCACCTCAACCTCACTAGCCCAGTCGAAGCCCGTCTGACCACCGATGACTGCCGGTGCCGAAAGCAGGCTGCCCCCGAGTTGAGATTGCTCATCCACCAGCATGACGCGTGCGCCGGACCGCGCGGCACCCAGCGCTGCGATCAGTCCTGTCGGACCGGCGCCGACGACCAGCACGTCGCAGTGAGCGTGGCGCTTGTCGTATTGATCTGGGTCCGGCAATGACGGGGTGTGTCCCAGTCCTGCAGCATGGCGAATATGATGCTCGTAGCGCATCCATGCCGACTTGGGCCACATGAAGGTCTTGTAATAAAAACCCGCCGGCAGCAGTCGCGATAAGCGGTTATTGATCGCGCCCACATCGAAAGCCAGGCTCGGCCAGCCATTGACCGTCCGGGCTGTTAGCCCCTCGTACAACTCGACCTGGGTCGCCTTAAGATTAGGCGTACTGTACGCGCCCTCACCGACCTGCACTAATGCATTGGGCTCTTCTGCGCCAGCACCAATGACCCCGCGGGGCCGATGATATTTGAAACTCCGGCCAAACAAGCGGACGCCCTGCGCAAGCAATGCGGACGCGAGCGTGTCGCCAGGATGGCCAAAGTATTCACGGCCGTTGAATTTGAATCGGATTCGCCTTGACCGATTCACCAGTCCGCCGCTTTGAAGCCGCCGTGCCGAGGTCATTCCTCGCCTCCCGGAGGCTGCTCTCCGGGCCGATAGACGGCCAGGATCTTGTAACTCACCGTATCTCGCAGAACATTAAACCAGCGGCGACAACCTGCCGCATGACACCACTGTTCGGCATGAACCCCTTTGACGTTTGCGCGATTGAAAAGGTAGTCGGCCCACTGTGTGTCTGTTAAGGACTCAGGATTCTCAGGACGGACGATATGGGCTTCACCGCCATACTGAAACTCCTCCTGGTCACGTGCTCCGCACCAGGGACATTCGATTTGCAGCATCGGAATCCCTCGTCTAGCGTTCTAGTGTGCGACCCCGGCCGCACCGTGTTCATCAATCAGCGCGCCGGTGGTAAACCGCTCAAGATCAAATGCCGCATTCAATTCATGAGGTTCATCCCGGGCCACGGTGTGCGCAAATACCCAACCCGAGCCTGGCGTCGCCTTGAAACCCCCCGTACCCCATCCACAATTGAAATAAAGCCCGGAGACAGGTGTTTTGGAAATGATCGGACAGGCGTCGGGGCAAACATCCACGATGCCGCCCCACTGGCGAAGCATCCGGACCCGGCTGAAGATGGGGAAAAGCTCAACAATCGCCGCGACGTTCCCCTCGATGATCGAAAAACTGCCGCGTTGGCCATAGCCCGTGTAGGCATCAATACCGGCCCCAATCACTAGCTCACCCTTATCTGACTGGCTGACGTATCCATGGACGGCGTTGGACATGATCACGGTGTCAAGCACCGGCTTGAGAGGCTCCGACACCAGCGCCTGCAGAGGATGGCTCTCGACCGGAAACCGCAAGTCCGCCATATCCGCCAGAACGCTGGCATGGCCCGCAACCACAACAGCGACTTTCTTGGCGCCGATATATCCTCGGCTTGTCTCCACGCCACAAACCGCCCCGTTCTCGCGACGAATACCCGTCACCTCACAGTTCTGAATGATGTCGACGCCTCGGGCATCCGCCGCTCGGGCAAAACCCCAGGCCACAGCGTCATGTCGCGCCACCCCGCCACGAGGCTGGAACGACGCGCCCAACACCGGATATCGTGCCTCACTCGACACATTCATCGCTGGGACTTTTGCTTTTATCTCGGCGGGGGTCAGGATCTCGCTGTCGATTCCGTTCAGGCGGTTCGCGTTTGAGCGACGATAAATATCCCGCATGTCCTGCAGCGTGTGCCCGAGATTCATCACGCCGCGCTGGCTGAACATGACATTGAAGTTAAGTTCCTGACTCAATCCTTCCCAAAGCTTTAAGGATTTCTCATACAGATGTGCGGCCTCGTCCCAAAGATAATTCGAGCGCACAATCGTCGTATTGCGGCCCGTGTTGCCGCCGCCGATCCATCCTTTCTCAAGCACCGCGATGCGTCCCACGTCATGTTCCGCGGCAAGGTAATAGGCGGTTGCGAGGCCATGCCCGCCGCCGCCTACCACAATCACATCATAGGAAGGCGCAGGCTCGGGGCTGCGCCAGGCCTCTGACCAGTCCTGGTGGTAACTGACTGCGTTACGTGCCAGGCTGAAAATGGAATAACGATTTTTTCTCACACTGCTCCTGACGTCCTCCACAGCACCATGCCGCAAAGGACGAGAACACCCCCAAAATGCGCCCGCAACCAGGACGGGTTTTGAACTGCTTTACGCCTCCCGATACACGGGAAAGCGAGCACAAAGCTCTTTGACTTTTTCGCGGGTCGCGTCGACGACTGACTCGTCTCCCATATTGTCAAGAATATCGCAGATCCACTCCGCAACCTGTGCCATTTCCGCCTCTTTGAATCCACGGGTCGTCCCGGCGGGCGAGCCGATTCTCAGCCCACTGGTCACAAACGGCGACTGGGGATCATTGGGAACGGAATTCTTGTTAACGGTGATGTTGGCCCGGCCCAACGCCGCGTCCGCGTCCTTGCCGGTAATGCCCTTATTGATGAGGTCCAAAAGGAACAGATGGTTCACCGTACCGCCGGAGACGATATCGTAGCCCCGACCAATAAATGCCTTCGCCATCGCTTGGGCATTAGCAATTACCTGCTCACCATAAGCCTTGAACTCGGGCTGCAAGGCCTCGAGGAAGGCCACCGCCTTACCCGCGATCGCATGCATCAGCGGCCCGCCCTGGGTACCGGGAAAAACCAGCGATGACAGCTTCTTCTCGATCTCAGGGTTGGCCCGGGCCATGATCATGCCGCCGCGGGCGCCGCGAAGCGTCTTATGCGTAGTGCACGTCGTTACGTCGGCAATAGATACCGGGCTAGGATAGAGACCGACCGCCACGAGGCCGGTGACATGCGCCATATCCGCAAGGAGGTATGCACCGATGCTGTCGGCAATATCACGGAAACGCTGCCAATCCAGGACCAGACTGTATGCGGAAAAGCCCGCAACGATCATCTTTGGCTGATGCTCTTTGGCAAGTCGTTCGACTTCGTCGTAATCGATCTCGCCGGTGTCCGTGTTAAGGCCATACTGCACCGCGTTGTATAACTTCCCGGAAAAGTTGACCGTCGCACCGTGTGTCAGGTGCCCGCCATGCGCAAGACTCATTCCGAGCACGGTATCGCCCGGATTCAGCAGAGCCATATAGACGGCTGCGTTGGCGCCTGACCCTGAGTGCGGCTGCACGTTAACGTAGGCCGCACCAAAAAGCTCCTTGGCGCGATCAATTGCCAACTGCTCGGCAACGTCGACGAACTCACAACCGCCGTAGTAGCGTTTACCCGGGTAGCCTTCAGCATACTTATTGGTCAACACTGTCCCTTGCGCCTCAAGGACTCGGGGGCTCGTGTAATTCTCTGACGCGATCAGTTCGATGTGTTCTTCCTGACGCTGTCTCTCGTTCTGGATGGCTTCCCAAAGCTGCGGATCAAAATCTGCAATCGTATCTTTGCTGCTGAACATAGTTTTCTCGATATATGCCTGTCGTTAATTGAAATAAGGAATCTATTGCGGTCTTCGCCGGGCACGCGATTTTACCGGAGGATGGCGCCCGAACCCAACCACAGAACGACGGTTTGATAATGGTCGGTCAGCGAGCTGACGACTGCTTCCAGGCCAGTAGGCTTTGCAAGGATCGCTGCCCGTGATAGTGCAGTTGCCGTTGGGGATATCTCCACTTTATCCCTATTGGGCAGGCCAGGCGCGAATAGCATTGAATCCCGCAGCCTCCCTGATCGGCAAAGCGCTGTGTCAGGCAACGCTCGCGATCCAACGCTTCCTCCCGATGCACGGCCTCTACGGGGCACGCTTGAATGCAGGGCATATCCTGACAGGTGTCACAAGGCGACGCTGCGGGCGAGATATCAGTGAGAGGTAAAGGACTGCGGATTAAAAACGCAGCGCGAAACGCAAACCAGGGTCCGTACACCGGGCTGATGTCCAGACCCAGCGGTGAGGGTACTGACCATCCCGCAAAACGGCCAAGCTGCTGCAGCGGAATCAGAGCCTCCCCGGGGTACAGAACCTTCGGGCTGCAATCTCCCCAGAAACGCTCGCAGACTTCGACCACCGCCCGACACGAAACCTCATCAAAGGGATGGGTATCAGAAGGCCACTGCACATTCATCCATTCCCAAAGACCCGGCCCACCCATGCCGAGTAACACCAGACGCTCTGACGGCGTTCGTGGGATGCCGGTTCTGTCCCAGGCTGCCGCAAGATCCTCAGGAAATGTAGAGGGATCCACCACGGCTCTGAGATTGAAACCACGGTCTTCAAGCCATTGTTCCCCATCGGAAAAGGCAATGTTATTTTTTTTCGACATGTCAAGGATAGATTCGATTCCGCAATGTTAGGCGACGGGCCGCCCTGATATAGTTAATCTTACGCAAATTGCCCGGCCTTTACTGAATAGAACGTGCCTAACTGTGTGATACATGGTCATCGCGGAGCCCGTGGGCTCGCACCCGAAAATACCCTCACAGGATTCGCCTGCGCCAGTGCTATAGGTGTGCATGGGCTTGAGCTTGACGTTCTGATCAGCGCTGATGAAAAGATGGTGGTGCACCATGACCCGCGCCTTAGCAGCGACCTATGCCGCGACCCTTTCGGGAACTGGGTCGAAAGTTCCACGCCGGCTATCTATGCGCTGACCGAAGCACAACTGAGAACCTACGATGTGGGAACGATGCGGCCAGGCTCTTCGCAGGAAGCGCGCTTTCCTTCCCAGCAAGGCACCAACGAAGAGCCGATTCCGATGTTTTCCGATCTGGTGGGCTGGTGGCAAACCCTGACCCCTGACCAACCGGTCCTCAACATTGAACTCAAATCCGATCCAAGATATCCGGATGAAAGCCCGGATCCTGACGACTATGCCCGAATTGTCGTCGGTGAACTCAAGCAGTGGCATTTGCTGACTTCCGTTTGGCTCCAGGCGTTCGACTGGAGGCTTCTTCAGTCAATCCAACGGTTGAGTGATCAGGTCTTTACTGGCTATCTCAGCAGCGAGCGCGACCATGACGCGACCGTCGTGCGAGAAGGCATCTCACCTTGGCTCGCAGGATTTGATCCTTGTCACTTTTCTTCAAGCCTGCCCGAGGCCATCAAGGCCGCGGGAGGCCGATTCTGGGGGCCTGCTTTTGCCGATCTCTCGAAAGAGCGGGTACAGGAAGCGCAAACGCTGGGGCTTTCTGTGCATACCTGGACCCTCAACGAAGACGAAGCATTTCATAAGGCCATTGAATTTGGCGTCGACGGGATCACCTCGGACTATCCGGATCGAGCCCGGTCAGTAATGCAGGCGGCCGGTTTTTCAGTCGCCCCGCCCAGTACACCCGCCGGATCCGCAAAGGCAGGTACCGCATGAACGAACCTCTCTTGAGTGTGCGGGATCTGCGCGTTGTCTTTAAGATGGCGACGGGAGAGATCGAGGCCCTTCATGGGGTTGACTTTGATATTCAGCCAGGGAGTACCGTGGCACTGGTCGGAGAATCTGGATCCGGCAAATCGGTAACCGCCCAGGCCGTGATGGGCATCTTGCCCGCCAACGCCCGTATCACGTCGGGACAACTGATCTTCAATGATCCAGCGAGCGGGCTCAGCACTGATATTGCCTCTCTGCCGGCTGACAGTTCTCAACTTCAGAATATCCGCGGCGGCAGAATCTCGATCATTTTCCAGGAGCCAATGGTGTCGCTTTCACCGCTCCACACCGTGGGCGACCAGGTGAGTGAAGCGCTGTTTCTGCACCACGACGTCAACCGGGCACAGGGCATGGAGCAGACCGAAGCCATGCTCGAGATGGTCGGGTTTCCCAATCCTGCACGGGCTTTGCAAACCTATCCTTTCGAGTTATCTGGAGGATTGCGCCAAAGAGCCATGATAGCGATGGCGCTGGTCTGTCGACCTTCTCTGTTGATCGCTGACGAGCCAACAACGGCTCTCGATGTGACAGTCCAGGCGCAGATACTGAATCTGATTCGTGACCTGCAGGCTGAACTTAAAATGGCATTGCTGCTGATCACGCATGATCTGGGTGTTGTCGCCAATATGGCACAAACGATGGTCGTCATGTACCACGGACGCATTGTCGAAAGCGGCACTGCGTCGGATCTCTTTAGAGATCCGGCCCACCCCTATTTGAGTGCGCTCTTCAAAGCCGTACCGCGCTTTGGCATGGACACGAGCGAACGGCTCGTACCCGTCAGGGCAATCGAACACGAACTTGGCCAACATTTCCAAAGCCCCTCGTCCCAGACGATGCAGGCGGGACCCCTGCTTGACGTCCGCCACCTGTGTAAAACGTTCACAATCAGGGGAACGGGGCTTTTTGGTCGAAACGAATCCACGCGGGTAAAAGCCGTAGACGATGTCAGCTTTTCGATTCAACGTGGCGAGTGTCTTGGGCTCGTTGGAGAAAGCGGCTGCGGCAAAACGACTGTCAGTAAGATCCTGATGCGTGCTTTGAGCCCGGACTCGGGCTCCGTCGAATTTCATAATGACGAGGGGCCGACAGATCTGTTTGGCCTTGATGACGACGCCATGATGGCGATGCGGCGCAAGATGCAGCTGATCTTTCAGGACCCATTCAGCTCACTCAGCCCCCGCATGACAGTCTTCGATATAGTCAGAGAGCCATTGGTGATCCACCAAAAAGGTGATACCGCAAGCCAGCGGGAACTGGTTCAGGAACTAATGCGACTGGTCGGGCTGGATCCTCGCTTTCTCAGCCGCTACCCCCACAGTTTCTCGGGGGGACAGCGCCAACGGATCAGCATTGCCCGGGCGCTCGCCCTGCAACCGCAGTTACTAATCTGTGATGAGCCGGTGTCCGCGCTGGATGTCTCCATTCAGGCACAGGTATTGAATCTCCTAAAGGACCTCAAATCTGAGCTGGGTCTCACCTATCTCTTTATCTCCCACAACCTGGCGGTGATCGATTACATCGCCGACCGAGTGGCGGTAATGCACCGGGGGCGTCTCGTGGAGATGGCCTCGCGTGATCAACTGTTTTCAAATCCCGCCCATCCCTACACCCGATCACTGCTTCAGGCGGTTCCCCACCCTGACCTCGCCAAACCTCTGGATTTTGAGGCGATCACTGCCTCTGGAGGAAGTGATCCCAATCAGTGGCCCAAGGCATTTCAACCGGATGCCGGCAGTGACTCCCAATGGCTCGATCTGGGTCAGGGCCACCGCGTGCGGGCCCGCACCAATGCCAACCCTGGAGAAATCATGCAATGAGAGTTTCCTACTTCGCCTGCCTGCTCTTTACCGTCAGCCTAATGGCCGGACCGGCAACAGCGGAATCGCCGCTGCTGAGTGAGAGAGTCAGTTCTGGCACGCTCCCGCCTTCTGCCCAAAGGCTGCCCGAGAGACCACTGATAACCAACCTTGCCCAAATGAATCGTGAAACAGGTCGGCCTGGTGGAGACATCAGTCTGCTGATGGCGCGCAGCAAGGATACGCGGATGATGACGGTTTATGGTTACGCCAGGCTGGTCGGCTTCACTCCGCAACTGACCTTGGAGCCTGATATTGCGCTCGAGGTTGAAAATGTCAGCGACCAGACTTTTACCTTTCACCTGCGCCCCGGCCACCGTTGGTCAGACGGGCACCCCTTCACCACCGAAGATTTCCGGTACTACTGGGAAGACATGGCACTCAACGAGTTCCTGTCGCCGTTTGGCCCACCAGAAGCGTTGCTGGTCAATGGCAAGCCCCCCAGGGTGGAAGTGATCGACCGCCACACCATCCGGTATCACTGGGAAGCCCCGAATCCGCTGTTTCTGCCCTCACTCGCGGGTGCGCGACCGCTTTACATCTACGCACCCGCGCATTACCTGAAGCAGTTTCATGCAGGCCATGTCGACGACGAGAAACTGAAGTCGATGGTCGAGGAGGCCGGAGTTCGAAACTGGGCGGGGCTGCATACCCGATACGGCCATCAATACAAATTTGACAACCCCGATCTGCCGACGCTGCAACCGTGGCTCTGTGTCACGCCGGCGCCCTCCGAGCGGTTTATTTTCGAACGCAACCCCTACTTCCACCGCGTCGATTCCAAGGGTCAGCAACTGCCTTATCTCGATCGGGTGATCGTCAACATTGCCAGCTCGGGCCTGATACCCGCCAAGACCGGTGCCGGTGAATCCGATCTGCAGGGCCGGTACCTTAGGCTGGATAACTACCCGTTTCTGATGGAGGGAGGAGAGCGAAACAACTTTGTGGTGCGGTTGTGGCAGATGGGCATCGGGTCACAGATGGCGATCTATCCGAATCTCAACGCCAATGACGATACCTGGCGTCAAGTGATGCGTGATGTACGCTTCCGACGCGCCCTGTCACTCGGGATCGATCGTGAGGAAATCAATCAGGTGATTTATTTCGGCCTGGTGCTTCCCAGTGCCAATACCGTCCTGCCGCAAAGTCCCCTTTTCCGCCAGGAGTATGCAGACGCCTGGGTACGTTTTGATCTCAACGCGGCCAATGCCCTTCTCGATGAGATGGGACTTGTTGAACGGAATGAAGAAAATCTCCGACTGTTGCCAGACGGCCGCCCCATGGAAATTGTGGTGCATTCTGCCGGCGAGAGCACCGAGCAAACCGACCTGCTTGAACTCATTCATGATAACTGGCTGAAAATGGGTATCAAGATTCATACCAAACCCTCGCAGCGGGAGGTATTCCGTGAACGGCTTTATTCAGGCGAAGCGCTGATGTCTATCTGGACCGGTCTCGACAATGGGCTGCCCACCGCAGATACGCCGCCGACCGAGCTCGCCCCCACCAACCAGACACAGCCACAGTGGCCGGTTTGGGGTCAGTACTTTGAAACAGCAGGGCTCACCGGCAGTGCACCGGATGTCGCAGAGGTCGCCAAACTGGCTGACCTGCTGCAGCAATGGCGCAACGCTTCCGATGCGAAGGTAAGAGATAAAGTCTGGCAGCAGATGCTCGAGATTCATGCGGACCAGGTCTTCACCATCGGCACCGTCAATGCAGTCCCACAGCCGATTGTGGTTAACGCGCGCCTGCGGAACGTGCCGGAGCAAGGCGTTTATGCTTGGGCGCCGGGGGCCTACTTTGGCATGTACCGTCCGGACACCTTCTGGCTTGCCGAGTGACCGGCTGACCCGGCACCTGACTCATGCTTCGATATACCTTAAGGCGACTTCTCACCATGATCCCAACGCTGATTGCGATCAGCGTTATCGTGTTCGTGATTATTCAGTTGCCGCCGGGTGACTACCTCGAAAGCCATATCGCCACCATGCAGGCCCAGGGCGAGAGCGTCGATCAGAAAAAAATCGCGTTCTTGCGCGAGCAGTACGGTCTCGATCAGCCCATGTGGAAACAGTACCTCACCTGGGCAACGGGATTCGTTCAGGGAGATCTTGGCTATTCCTTTGAGTATGACCTGCCGGTGACGGAAGTCGTCGGGGACAGGATGTTTCTGACGATATTGATTTCGGTAGTGACCATCATCTTTACCTGGCTGATTGCGTTTCCTATCGGAATCTATTCAGCCACTCATCAGTACAGTTGGGGTGACTACGGACTCACTTTTATCGGCTTCATTGGACTCGCCACACCTAATTTTCTGCTGGCGCTGGTCATGCTCTATCTTGCCAATGTGCATTTTGGCACCTCGATCGGAGGGCTGATGGATCCGGAATATATCGATCAGCCCTGGAGCACGGCCAAATTGCTCTCGGTGCTCGAACACCTCTGGATTCCAGTGGTCGTGATCGGAACCTCCGGCACCGCCGCCATGATCCGTCGTCTTCGGGCTAATCTGCTGGATGAGCTTGAAAAGCAATATGTCACCACCGGGCGCGCCAAGGGGTTGCCCCCGGGCAAACTCCTGCGGAAATACCCTTTGCGCATGGCGCTTAATTTCTTTGTCGCCGACATCGGCAATCTTTTGCCCGGGATTATCTCGGGAGCGGAAGTCGTTGCGGTGGTGCTGTCCCTACCCACCACGGGTCCCCTGCTGATAGCCTCCCTGCAGAGTCAGGATATGTATCTCGCAGGCTCATTCCTGATGTTTCTCGCAATCCTTACCGTGATCGGGATGCTGATCTCGGATCTATTGCTCGCCATGCTGGATCCACGCATACGGCTTCAGGGGGCGCCTGCGAAATGACGGAACCGAAAACCCCCCATTTCGTTTCGCGGGAGCCTTTCGACCCTTACTCGGTTGAGAAGCTGACTCCCGCGCAGGAGGAGTTGTATCTCGCTTCTCAGTGGCGACTGATGTGGTGGAAACTCAAACGCCACAAGCTGGCGCTCATCTCAGGGTTTGTGCTGGCACTCTTCTATCTGGTCGCCGCCTTTGCCGAATGGGTTGCACCGTATGATCTTCATACCCGCAATGCCCGCTTTATTCATGCCCCGCCACAGGCGATTCACCTCTTTCACGAGGGGAAGTTTGTCGGCCCCTTTGTCTACGGATACAACTACAAGCTGAACATGTCCACACTCAAGCGCGAGTTCACGGTGAACCACGATGATGTGCAGCCGCTTCGCTTTTTCTGTGAGGGAGATCCGTATCACTTCTGGGGGCTTTTTGAGTCGCGCTTTCACCTCTTCTGTCCAAGCGTCAACGCGATGAAGTATGAACGGGCCGGGCAGACATTTAACCTGTCGGGACAGAGTGGCACCGTCTTTTTGCTCGGCACAGACCGACTGGGCCGCGATCTGCTGTCGCGAATTATTTATGGCTCCCGTATTTCGCTGACCATTGGTCTGGTCGGCATTGCCGTCAGTTTCATTCTGGGCATCGTCATCGGGGGATTGGCCGGCTATTTCGGAGGGTGGATTGATGCGCTGGTGCAGCGGGTGATCGAAGTGCTTCGGTCCTTTCCTGAGATACCACTATGGATGGCGCTATCGGCCGTTTTGCCCGTGACCTGGAGCCCGCTTCTCATCTTTCTCGGCATTACCGTTATCCTGGCCATGCTGGACTGGACCGGACTCGCCAGAGCGGTACGCTCAAAACTGATGGCGCTGCGTGAGGAGGACTACTGCACAGCAGCTCAGTTACTGGGGGCCCGTCCCCGGCGGATCATTGGTCGGCATCTGCTGCCCGGCTTTATGAGCCACCTGATCGCATCAGCCTCCCTGTCCATCCCCGGTATGATCCTGGGAGAAACTGCGCTCAGTTTTCTGGGACTGGGATTGAGGCCGCCAATTACCAGTTGGGGTGTCCTGCTCAATGAAGCGCAGAATATCAACGTGGTGGCTCTCTACCCGTGGCTGATGCTGCCTGTGGTCCCCGTCGTGATTATCATTCTTGCCTTTAACTTCTTTGGCGACGGCCTGCGCGACGCAGCCGATCCGTACAAGACCTAATCCAGACACTCAAGGAAGCATCATGGCCGTCAGAATTCCCGAAAACTATGTCAGCGGTGGATTTGCCATGGAATACGAAGTTCCCTGGATGACGCCCGGGGCGGTCAGGAAGCTCGATGACCTCGTCAGGTCCGACGACCGCGTGATTGAAGTCGGCACAGGGGGCTCATCGCTTTTCTTTGGTCGGCGGACGCAGGCGGTTCTCGGACTGGAGCCCTCTCTCGAATGGGCCGACTCTGTCGTTTCAGAGGCGAAACAAAGAGGACTGAACAACATCGATATCGTCGCTGAGAGCGATCCCGACAAACTCATCACGATTGCACGACGCCTTGGCGGTTGCTCGGTGCTGTCGGTCGACCCCGACGACGGCTACGACCGTGATCAATTGCAGGACATCCTCGCGGGGCGCGCGGGAGACCAGCTGGAAGTGGTTGCGATGGACAACTACGGCGCTGCCGATCTCTTCTCACGATCGTGGGACTGGAGCAACGATCAGGTAATCGACAGCCTGCCGGGGACCGGCTGGCAAGGAGAATCCTTCAACGATCCCAAATGGCGGGGCAAAGGCACCCGCATCTTCTGGCGCCGCCGGTAACGCGCTTACCCGCTCTCTGCCTCATCTAGCCGCTTTGCGGCAAAAGCACCCGGCGCCGCTTCCAGCACGGGAAAGGCTTTTTTGGCTCCGGGCTTTCGAGGCTTAACTTTTGTTCCCGAAAACTTCGACACCCACTTCTGCCAATCCGGCCACCAGGAGCCTTCTTTTTGGTTCGCACTTTCAAACCACGCATCGGCGTCGCCGTTAGGACGGCGCCGATGCGTACGGTAGCCATACTTGTTTGATTCCGGAGGGTTCACCACTCCCGCGATGTGACCCGAGCCTGAGAGCACAAACCGCACCGGCCCCTTCAGCAGACTGGCCCCGGCGAAAGTCGAACGCCACGGAGCGATGTGATCTTCCTGCGTCGACAGGAAATAGCAGGGTGTGTCGACTGAAGGAATGTCGATCGTCACACCACCGAGCACCATATCGCCTGGCTTCTTGAACCGGTTCTCAAGATACATCGTGCGCAGATACTCACTGTGCATCTTCGCGGGCATTCTGGTGGAGTCTGAGTTCCAGTACAAAAGATCAAAGGCCAGCGGCTCATCCCCCATCAGGTAGTTATTAATGACGAACGACCAAATGAGATCGTTGGCGCGCAGCATGTTGAACGTTGTCGCCATGTCAGTGCCATCGAGGTATCCGTCGCGGTTCATCTTCTTCTCAAGGCTTGCAACCTGATCGTCATCAATAAAGACCCCAAGGTCTCCGGGCTCCCCAAAGTCGATCATCGTCGTCAGGAACGTGGCGCTCGCTACCTGATCGGCAGCGCCAGTTGCCTTCAGGTAAGCCAGCAGCCCGGCTAGCAGCGTCCCACCCAGGCAGTAGCCGATGACATTGCTCTGCGCCGAGCCGGTAATCGTCCTGATGACATCAAGCGCCGCGACCGGACCTTCCAGCAGATAGTCTTCAAACCCTTTGTCCGCAAGTTCACTGCCTGGGTTGACCCAGGAAATAACGAAGACCGTGTGGCCCTGCGCGACCAGCCAGCGGATGAAGGAATTCTTCGGCTGCAGATCCAGGATGTAGTACTTGTTGATCCAGGGCGGAATCACGAGCAACGGCGTGCGGTTGACCGCCTTTGTCGTCGGCTCGTACTGGATCAACTGAATCAGGTCGTTCTGCAGGATCACTTTACCTGGCGTCAGGGCGAGGTTGCGGCCCAGATCAAAGGCATCCGTGTCGACCATCCGTGTTTTAAGCTGGCCTTCCCCACGCTCAAGATCGGTCAGGATGTTTTGAAATCCCCTGACCAGATTCTCGCCTTGGGAGTCCATAGTCCTTTTCAGGACATCAGGGTTGGTGAGGACAAAGTTGGTCGGCGCCATCGCATCAACAAACTGGCGGGTGTAGAAATTGAACTGCTCACGCTTTTTATCATCCGCCCCCGAGACGGATTCGGCCGCAGCCATCACGTAACGGGAGGCAAGCAGGTAGGACTGCTTGATGAAATCGAACACAGCTCCATCGTTCCACGCATCGCTTCTAAAGCGCCTGTCATCGGCATCAGGCTCAATAACGCCCTGATCGGATTGACCCAGAGCTCCGAGCGCGGCGCTCTGCCACAGCGCAATCGAATCCTGCCAAAACTCCACCTGAGCCTTCATCAGCGTCTGGTGGTCGAAACTCACCTGCGCCATGTTTTTGAGGAACTGCTCGCCCAGCTGGGCAGGGTCAAAACCATCGTCCAGCGCTCCTGCCTGATTCAGCATAAATTTCGAGAGAAGTTGCTGACTTCGTGACATGACTTCGGCCATGGCCTGAGCCATGTTCTCGGAAGAGACGGCCTGTGCTTCGGAGCTTTTTTGAGGCATTTGGTCTGTGAAACTGAATTGTTGCAGTGCAACATTTTAATGGACAAGTGCCTTTCAGACAAGGTTTGGCATCTGCGTCACAACATCCGGCTTGGGTTATGATCCGGCCCCTTTCCTCACGTCACAAACCGCGCTGATGACCGACATCTTCGACCAGGAACTGGGCCAAACGCCGGCCAATTACACCCCTTTAAGCCCTGTAAGTCTGTTAAGACGCGTAGAGCGGGTTTATCCCGACCAGCCAGCCGTCATCCACGGATCACTGAGACGCACGTGGGCCCAAACCGCTGAAAGGTGCCGACGACTTTCCAGCGCGCTTGTGTCGCGCGGCGTCGGCAAAGGTGACACCGTCGCAGTCATGGCGCCCAACATCCCTGAGATTCTCGAAGCCCACTACGGAATCCCTATGGCAGGCGCCGTCCTGAACGCTCTCAATATCCGTCTCGATGCTGCCACCCTGGCTTTTATCCTCGAGCACGGCGAGGCCAAAGCCCTGATCACCGATACGGAGTTTGCTCCGGTAATGCGTGAAGCCCTCAGCCAGATTGACCGCGAGATCCTCGTCATCGATATAGAAGATCCCCAAGGCCCGGGTGGAGACCGACTTGGTGAAATAACCTATGAAGAACTGATCGAGAGCGGTGATACAACGATGCCGATCACCCTGCCCCAAAACGAATGGGATGCCATCTCGCTCAACTACACCTCCGGCACCACAGGAAATCCCAAAGGTGTTGTTTATCACCACCGGGGGGCTTATCTCAACGCCATGAGCAACATCGTGGGTTGGGATATGGCGCACCATCCCGTCTATCTGTGGACACTGCCGATGTTTCACTGCAATGGCTGGTGCTTTCCGTGGTCGCTCGCCGCAGTAGGCGGAACCAGTGTGTGCCTGCGCTCCGTCAGTGCAAAAGCCATTTTTGACTCCATCGCAGATCACAGCGTGACCCACTTTTGCGGCGCCCCAATCGTGCTTAACCTTTTGATCAACGCATCAGACAACGAGCGGCGGGATTTCCCGCACACGGTTAAGGTCATGACGGCGGCTGCACCGCCACCTCCGAGCGTGCTGGCCGCCATGGAACAAAGTGGGTTTGCCATGACCCATGTCTATGGCCTCACGGAAACTTACGGCCCCGCCGTCATCTGTTCATGGAAGCCGCAGTGGAACGAGTTACCTCCCGATGAACAAGCCAACACCAAAGCCCGTCAGGGCGTGCCCTATCACGCGCTCGAGGACCTGCAGATCATGAATCCTGAGACTATGGATCCCGTTTCCTCTGATGCAGCAGAGATGGGTGAAGCCATGTTCCGGGGCAACATCGTCATGAAGGGCTATCTCAAGAACCCAAAAGCTACCAAAGAAGCCTTTGCCGGCGGCTGGTTTCACTCAGGGGATCTTGGCGTCATGCACCCTGATGAATACATCCAGCTCAAGGACCGCTCCAAAGACATCATTATCTCGGGCGGTGAAAACATCTCCTCGATCGAGATTGAGGACACCCTTTACCGCCATCCCGATATCCTGGAAGCGGCGGTCGTCGCCAAAGCCGACGACCACTGGGGAGAAACCCCCTGCGCCTTTGTGTGCTTAAGGGATGGCTCGCCAGCATCCGCGCAGGACATCATCGACTACTGCAAGGAGCACCTTGCGAACTTCAAGGCGCCGAAAACAGTAATCTTCGGTGAACTGCCCAAGACCTCGACCGGCAAGATTCAGAAGTTCAAATTACGAGAGCAAGCAAACGCTTCTTAGCCAACAAGCACGGTTGCTTTGTCCATCTTCCTTACCAAGCAGACCACTATGGCAAAAATCCTCGATACCAATCACACCAGTTTCACGGTCTCCGACCTTGACCGGAGCATTGCCTTTTTTCGCGATGTGCTGGGTTTTGAGGTGACCTCAAAAGCGCCGCGCGCGGCCGAAGTGATCGAGCGCGTCACCGGGATTAAGGGCGCGCGGGTGATGATTGCCTATGTCCGGGGACCGGGTCACAGTATTGAGCTCATCGAATACAGCGGACCGGATGACCGTACTGGCGTGCGACCCCGCGCCTGCGATACCGGCTTTTGCCATGTTGCCTATGATGTCACCGGCCTCGATGAACTGATAGAAGCCTCGGCGGCTCACGGCGTTACTGCCGAAGGCGAGATCATTACCGTGGATCAGGGTCCCAATGCGGGCGCAAGAATCGTTTACCTGCGCGACAGGGACGGCATCACTTTTGAACTGATCGAAAAGCCTGCCTGAGTATCAGGCCGCGCTTTATCCCCTCAGGAGGTCCAGCAATACTCTAGGCAAACGGCTGATCGATAGACGGCGAAGGCTGGGTAAACCAGCGCGGTCCATCCTCGGTGATATAAACATGATCCTCCAGGCGTACGCCAAACTCTCCGTAGATACAGATCATCGGTTCATTTGAAAAACACATCCCGGGCAACAGCGCCGTGGTATTGCCCGGCACGATATAAGTTTCCTCGTGGATATCAAGTCCGATACCGTGGCCCGTGCGGTGGGCAAGACCCGGCACCTGATACCCCGGGCCAAACCCGGCCTCCACAATAACATCGCGCGCTGCTCGGTCGACGGATTCAGCAGGGACGCCCACCCTGGCAGCATCAAATGCCGCGGCTTGGGCTGCCTTTTCAAGATTCCAGATATCGCGCTGTCGTTGCGTTGGTTCACCGAAAACATAACTGCGCGTAATGTCGGAAAAATATCCGTCGATCGTGGCACCCGTATCAATCAGCACCATATCGCCCTCTTTTAGCTCCTGGGGATAAGGGACACCGTGAGGGTAAGCGGTGGGTTCGCCAAACAACACGATCCGAAAGGCGGGCGGGCCATCGGTCCCCAGTTTCAGGTGGGCGGCAGTCAAGAACTCCTGCACGTCTACCGTACTCATCCCCACCTCAAGAGTCCGGGCAGCGCTTTGCTGGACCTTCAGCGTCAGATCCATGGCAAACTGAATGAGCGCAATCTCATTGGCGGACTTTTGCATCCGGCATCCGGCGGTGATGCAAGCACCGTTCAGGAATTCGGCCTGGGGCATTGCACGACGCAACCCATCGAAGACAAAAAAGGGCGTGGCCGGATCCACTGCCACACGAGGCTGAGCGTCAGTGCTGTCAGAAATACACTGCGCAACCAGCGCGGTCGGATCTTCGTGCTCTTCCCAGGTGCGAACATCATCACCAAAAAGCAGCATCGCCCGCGTCTTTTCTTCTTCAAAACCCGGCGTGAGGTAGATCAAATCTCCCCGCGCGGGAATCACTGCTCCATGCAGCCGCTCGGTTGCCCACAGACGAAGCCCCGTGAAATAGAAAAGGCTTGTCGAGGCATCGAGGTACAGCGCATCGATACCCTGTTCCACCATGAGGCGTTGTGCCTTGGTGATTCGCCCCTGGCGCTCATCGACTGAGATCGGAACATACCCTGTCTGGCGAGACAGTCCTGCGAGCTCCTGCTCAGCCGTTGAACCACCCACACCCACCGTCATCAACTCTCTCCTCTACAGGCAATTTGATCGTCAGCCGACACCCTAAGTCTGGACGATAGCAGACCTTCAACCGCTAAGCGGCCAAAAATACAGGATCGCCGGAAGGCTGACTGCAACCACCAGGATCTCAAGGGGCAATCCCATACGCCAGTAGTCGCCAAAGCGATAGCCTCCTGGGCCCATGACAATGGTGTTGTTCTTGTGTCCGATCGGTGTGAGAAAAGCGCACGATGCCGCTACGGCTACCGCCATCAGGAAGGGGTCCGGGTTTAACGAAAGCCGCTCCGCCACCTCGAGCCCTATCGGTGCTGCAATCAATGCGGTTGCGACATTGTTAAGCACATCCGAAAGGCACATTGTGACAATCATCAGGATGGCGAGCACCATCACAGGCGCAAGACCCTCTGTAGTGGAGAGAATCCATTGCGCAATCAGTGCAGTTCCCCCGCTGCTCTCCAGCGCATTACCAATTGGAATAAGAGAACCCAGCAGGACAATTACGGGCCACTCGACAGATTCGTAGACTTCCGTCGGTTTCACGAGCCCGAAAAGGACATACACCACGACGACCGCCCCGAGCGCCACAGACAGATACACCCAGCCAAAACTGGCTGCCAGGATCGCGAGGACAAAGGCGCCGATCGCAAGTCCTGCCTTCTGGCGCTGGAGAACGGTGAGCCCCCGGTTCGCCAGTGCGAGACAGCCTAACCACTGCATCGCATGCTCAAGCCGGTCTTGTGCACCGTAAAGCAGCAGAATATCTCCGGGGAGGATCTGCAGTTTGCGCACCCGTTCTCGAAAAGAACGGCCGCGGCGCGAGATTCCCAGCAACATGACTCCATGCCGATAGGCAAGCCGAATGTCTGTGGCAGAGCGGCCCGCGATCCTCGCCCCAACGGGCACTACTGCCTCCGCAATTTCCATCGACTCTCCAAGCAATTCGACCTGCTTATCCGGGTCACCACTGCCCAGGCGCGCTGCCCCAACAAACTGCTCGATCGACTCAGCGCCGCCCTCAAGAACCAGGATGTCGCCTTCCCTGACTATCTCCCGTCGCGCAGAACCAGGAAGTCGAACATGGTTACGGACGAGCCCGGTAATCACAACATCGTGTTCCTCCGCCAGCGGAAACGCCTCATGCAGCGGCGCTCCGACCAGTTTGCTGTTTTCAGACACCGCCGTCTCGAAAACATACCCGGTCATGTCCGCAAGCGCGGCCGCGGGGTTCTCTTTTTGTCGCCCTGACGGCAGTAACCGCCACCCGATCAGCGCCACAAACAGGACCCCGACCAAGGCAACGACTAAGCCAACTGGAGCAAAATCAAACATCCGGAAGGGGTTGCCAAGCGCCTCCTCCCGTACCGTGGCTACGACGATATTGGGCGGGGTCCCGATCAGCGTCACCATCCCTCCAAGAATGGTCGCAAAGGACAGTGGCATCAGCGTAAGGCTCGGGCTGCGCTCACCTTTTCGGGCTGCCTCAAGGTCAACGGGCATCAGGAGTGACAGTGCAGCCACATTGTTCATGACTGCGGACAACAGACCACCCACCCCTGACATCAGTCCGATATGGGCGCCAATCCCTTTCACCCCTGCCACACACACCCGGGCAATCGCTTCAACCACCCCTGAATTGAAAAGACCCCGGCTGACAATCAACACCAGAGCAATGATTACGGTCGCCGGATGACCAAATCCGGAAAACGCCGCATCCACCGGCACCGCGCCCAGGATAAGCGCCAGAATCAGAGCCGCAAACGCCACCAAGTCGTAACGAACCCGCCCCCACAGCAAAAAGCCGAATACACCGAGCAGCAAACCAAAAAGAATGAGATGTTCGGTGCTAAGCGGCATGGCTTATGAGTCTGGAATAAATTCGACTATTTCGGCGCGAGCCGAATCGCCCCGTCGAGCCGGATCACCTCGCCGTTCAGCATCTCGTTGTCGATGATGTGGGACACGAGATCGGCAAATTCTTCAGGTTTGCCAAAGCGTGAAGGAAACGGCACCTGACTGGCCAGGCTGTTTTGAACGTCGTTGGGCATATTCAACAGCATCGGTGTCCCGATGAGTCCGGGAGCCACGGTCATTACGCGAATGCCAAAGCGGGAAAGTTCCCGCGCGGCAGGCAGGGTCAATGCCACCACCCCGCCCTTTGACGAGCTGTAAGCCGCCTGGCCGATTTGCCCCTCATAAGCAGCGACAGAAGCGGTGTTGATGATAACCCCGCGGCTGCCACTCTCAGACAGCGGCTCGAGCTCCGCCATCCGCGCAGCACACATTCGCAGCACATTGAAGGTGCCCACAAGGTTAATGTTTATGACCTGCTGAAAAAGATCGAGGTCATGCGGCCCTTCGCGGCCGACAATCCGCGAGGCCGGGGCAATCCCGGCGCAACTCACCGCAACTCTCGGTGCACCCCACTTATCCACAATCTGCTGCAGCGCTGCTTCCACCGACTGCGCATTGGACACATCTGCCTCAAGCGCCAATCCATCAATCTGTTGTGCCGTTTTTCGCGCCGCATCGACATCACGGTCCAGTACCGCAACCCGCGCGCCCCGACCGAACAGCATCCGCGCCGTCACTGCCCCCATTCCTGAACCCCCACCCGTCACCAGAGCGGGAAGATTTTCAAGATTCATTCGCTTGCATCCCCAATTGCTAATCTGCATTCAGCCAAACAGGATTGGACCATGCCTTGCGTCCGCTGCTATCCACTACCGTGACCCGAAAGAACGCATCGGCGAAACGTTTCATGGGCAGCCGCGCAGACGTCAGGTCAGCGCCCAGCACCTTCTCAGCTCTCGAGCCCCGACCCGTCACCATGATCGCATCTACCGCAGAGCACTCCACCAGAATCTCTCCATCGACACACTCGATGTTTTCAAGGATCGGACCCTGCGACGAGTAATATCGACCCGCCTTCAGACTTTCAAGAAGGAGGTCTGCATCAAGACTGTCGGCTTTAACATGAATCCATCCCCCAAAAGCATCATGGGTGAGATGATGGGCATCGTCGGTCGCAAATCCATGCAGTCGTACCCCTTCATTTAGAAGCATGTCACAAAGCGCCCATCCGTCACCGCGATCGTTCTCCATTTGGGAACCGTGGTTGTAGACCTCAACGGCATGGGCGAAGGGAAGCACCCTGGCATCCTCAGGGGCCAGTCCATACCACGCGGGGTGGACCAACCCAATGTAGGCCCCTGCATCAAACGCCCTTTTGGAAAGGCTTTCGATACCTTCGTGCTCCTCTGGCGGGGCAAAGTCCAATGGCAACCCCACAGCGAGCACATGCCAGGTTTCGCCGTTGTGCAGATTGCCAGTGTGCAGCTCTGCTGAAATCAGAGTCGTAAAATCCGCTGACCGGAGCTCTCGGGTATCGGTTACAGGAAACCCATAACACTCCAGAAAGTGGTCGCTTAAGGCAAGAAAGTGGTACCCCTTCTCCTGGTATCTTCGGATCACCTCCTCGGCGGGATAGTCTCCATCCGACTCGGTGCAATGGGTATGCAGATTTCCTTTGTAAAAATTCCCAGGCACAGAAAAAGGCAGTGCGGATAAATCAAAAGTGCTGCGGTTAGCCATCTTCATCCAAAGCTCCTAAAAGCCCAAAGACTCACCCGGCTAATGTTATCCTTCGTCTGTCGATTTGCACAGGCTTTGGGTGGGCCGACGTCGCGATAAGGACGCCCCATCGACCCCGTCCGGGCTATCCTTGGTGAACCATTTCCCGAGAAAATTATGAGCGAAGCACAAGAAATGATCGAACGCGAATCCATGGAAGTGGATGTGGTGATTGTCGGGGGCGGGCCTGCCGGACTGGCAACGGCCTGCCGACTGATGCAGTTGGCCAACGAAAAAGAGCACGAACTGAGCGTGGTCGTCCTCGAGAAAGCTGCGACGGTCGGGGACCATATTCTTTCCGGGGCTGTGATCGAGCCCACCGCACTCAATGAACTCTTCCCCGATTGGGCAGAGCGCGGGGCTCCGCTCAATACGCCGGTTGACCGCGATGAAATCTACTTTTTCACCGGACCCGACAAAGCCGTCAAGATCCCCAACGCGCTGGCTCCGCGGACCATGCATAACCACGGCAATTACATTGTCAGCCTTGGTCAAGTGGTTCGCTGGCTGGGAGAACAGGCCGAAGCGCTGGGCGTGGAGATTTACCCTGGGTTTCCGGCAAGTGAAGTGCTCTTTAATGACAAGGGCGCGGTTAAGGGTGTGGCCACAGGAGAGATGGGCCGGGGCAAAGATGGAGAACCCAAAGCAGCCTACGAACCCGGAATGGAACTTCATGCCAAATACACGGTCTTCGCAGAGGGTTGCCGTGGACATCTCGGCAAACAACTGATCAAGCAATACGCCCTGGATCACGACTCCTCCCCTCAACACTACGGTATTGGCCTGAAGGAGCTATGGCGGATTGATCCGGCATTGCACCAGCCGGGCCTTGTCGTTCACGGTGCGGGCTGGCCGCTTTCAGAACATGGGGCATCGGGCGGAGCCTTTCTCTATCACCTGGAAGACTGCCAAGTTGCGCTGGGGCTTATTGTCGACCTCAACTATGACAACCCCTATCTGAGTCCATTTGATGAACTACAACGCTTCAAGACCCACTCGAAGATCGCGCCGACCCTGGCTGGAGGCGAACGACTTTCTTATGGCGCCCGGGCCATTACCAAAGGCGGGTTTAATTCATTGCCAAAAATGTCCCTGCCCGGCGCCTTCATCGTCGGTTGCGATGCCGGTACGCTGAATTTTGCCAAGATCAAGGGGACGCATACCGCGATGAAGTCGGGAATGATCGCGGCTGATACGATCATGGAGGTACTGCTGGACGGGGATCCCGGCGGCAAGGACCATACCCACTACGACTCGCATCTGCGTTGCTCGTGGCTCTATCCAGAGCTCAAGGCGGCACGCAATTTTGGGCCAGCACTCCACAAATTCGGACCATATATCGGCGGAGCCTTTAACTACATCGATCAGAACTGGCTGCGCGGCAAAATGCCCTTCACTTTGAAGGATCGCTCCCTGGATCATGCCTCCCTTAAGGAGAGCAGTGAAGTCTCTCCAATCGAATACCCCAAACCTGACGGAGTACTGACCTTCGACAAGAACAGTTCGGTCTACCTGACGAATACCAATCACGAGGAAGACCAACCGGTTCATCTGCAGCTGGCGGACAGCAATATCCCGCTGCGGACCAACCTGCCGAAGTGGGCTGAGCCGGCGCAGCGTTATTGCCCGGCGGGCGTCTATGAGATCGTGGGAGAGGGGGCAGAGCAACGCTTTCAAATCAATGCACAGAACTGCATTCACTGCAAGACATGCGATATCAAGGATCCCAGTCAGAATATCACCTGGGTGACGCCCGAAGGCGGAGGTGGACCCTCCTACAGCGCGATGTAGGAAAAACTCTGATCCGCAGGCAGGGTGTCAGCCGACAAAGGCCCGTGCGTTCTGGAAGATCCTCAACCAGGGGCTGTGCTCACCCCAACTTTCAGGATGCCACGAGTTTGTAACGGTTCGGAAATTTCTCTCGGGATGAGGCATCATGACCGTTACCCTTCCGTTTGCTGCACAAAGCCCCGTGACTCCGTCAGTGGAGCCGTTAGGGTTAAATGGATAGCGTGCCGCCCTTTCCCCGTAATTGTTCACAAACTGCAAACTGATCTGGCTGCGTCCACGAAGGGTGTCCAGGATATCCTGACTCAGGTCCGCCCGACCCTCGCCGTGCGCAACGACTACGGGAACGCGGGTACCTGCCATATCCTGAAACAAGACTGAATCACTGTCCAGGATCTCGACCATCACGACCCGGGACTCAAACTGACCCGATTCGTTTGCTGAGAAATTCGGCCAATGCTCGGCTCCAGGGATCAACTCCTTGAGGGACGCCATCATCTGGCAGCCGTTGCACACGCCGAGCGCAAATATCTCTTCTCGGGAGAAAAATGCCTCGAACTGCTCACGCATCCGGGGCTCAAACAGAATGGACTTCGCCCAACCCTGCCCCGCTCCCAGAACATCCCCGAAAGAGAATCCGCCGCACGCGGC
>WTHR01000020.1 GCA_011523045.1 Gammaproteobacteria bacterium
CAGCAGCACCGCCGCCGCGGGGCAAGGCAGGCCCTGAAAATAGCGCTTGCTCGGGCTGTCCTGAGTATTAAATCGGGCTAAACGCAGGGCGGTCGTCGCCACATAGGCAAAAGCGATTAACCACCCTGCCTTGCCAAGAGACTGTAGCCCCCACTCGAAAAGGATGAGTGCGGGCGCCAGACCAAATGCGACCAAATCGACTAGTGAATCATATTCCTTACCAAAATCGCTCGAGGTATTTGTCATGCGCGCGACGCGACCATCCAGCATATCCAACACGGCCGCGATGATGACGGCGACGGCTGCATTGCCAAAATTTCCCACTGTCGATTGGATAATGGCGTAGAACGCCGCAAACAGGCTGGCCGTGGTAAACAGATTCGGCAGGATGTAAATTCCTTTGGGCCGTTTTTCGTGTTGGTCAAACGGTGTGACCTTGTTCAACTTAGACATGTTGGGCTGAGTTCTGTTTCAGGCGGGCAATAATATCAGTACCCGACAACACCCACTTCCCCGCTTTGGCCACGATTTCTGAATCCGGCGGCAGATAGACGTCCACCCTTGATCCGAAACGGATAAATCCGTATCGCTCTCCACGGCTGACTTCGTCACCGACTTGCACGTAGGTAAGGATGCGTCGTGCCACGAGGCCCGCGATCTGGACACAGCTGACGAGGGCCCCTTCTTTGGATTTGATCTGAATGGCGCAACGCTCATTCTGGGAAGACGCCTTTTCCAGTTCCGCGTTAAGAAAGCGGCCCTGATGATACTGTCGGTCAACAATCTCGCCGTCGATCGGAATCCGATTCGAATGAACAGAGAAAATATTCATGAATATGCTGACCCGCGTACTGGGCTCGCCAGAAAACGGATCCACACTGGGCTGAATTGCGACGACGCGCCCGTGCGCCGGGGATACGATCGCGCCCGGTAAGTTCGGTATTGCTCGAGCCGGGTCACGAAAAAACTGGAGTACCAGCAAAGCCACGATCCAAAAAGGCAGGGCCGCCCATATGCCAGCCAACGCGTGCACCAGCACGGCTAGGGCAAGCACGATAAGAATGCGACTCCAGCCCTCACGCGCAATAACAGGATGGGACATGAACTAGGTCCGGCCGGGCGTGCTGGACAACAAAACTGGTGATCAGTTTCGCGTTTTGTCCACCAGTTTGCCCTTTTGAATCCAGGGCATCATTGCCCGCAGGCCTTCCCCTACCGCCTCAATCTGATGTTCCCGGCCCTTCTGACGCAAGCCCTGGAAATTGGCACCTCCAGAGCGGCTTTCCTCCATCCATTCCCGCGCAAACTCTCCCGACTGGATCTCGCTGAGAATCTTCTTCATTTGCGCTTTTACCTCAGGAGTGACGATCCGTGGTCCGCGGCTCACATCACCGTACTCCGCGGTATTGGAGATCGAGTAACGCATGTTGGCGATACCGCCTTCGTAAATCAGATCGACAATCAATTTGGTCTCGTGGAGACACTCGAAGTAGGCCATCTCCGGAGCGTAGCCTGCCTCAACCAGGGTTTCGAAACCGGCCTGTATAAGGGACGTGAGCCCACCGCAAAGGACGGTCTGCTCTCCAAAAAGGTCCGTCTCGGTTTCCTCTTTGTAGGTGGTTTCGATAATACCGGCCCGTCCACCCCCAATCGCACTTGCATAAGACAGCGCCGTTGCTCGGGCAGACCCACTGGCATCCTGCTGAATTGCGATAAGACAGGGTACCCCCCCTCCCTCGGTATAGGTAGACCGAACCAGGTGTCCGGGGCCCTTGGGTGCAATCATGATTACATCGACCGAACTGTCGGGCTCTATGAAACCGAAATGGACGTTAAAACCATGGGCGAAGGCCAGAGCGGCGCCGGGCTTCAGATTAGCCGCTACGTCACTTTCATAAAGTTCCGCGGCGAGCTCGTCGGGAACCAGCATCATCACCACGTCCGCGGCTCCCACCGCTTTCGCGACCGTGTCCACCCGCAGCCCCGAAGTAACCGCTTTATCGCGTGAGGAAGAGTCCTCACGCAGTCCAACCACCACATCGACTCCGCTATCACGTAAATTGTTCGCGTGGGCGTGCCCTTGGGATCCGTATCCGATTACGGCTACGGTCTTTGCGGAAATGATACCGAGGTCGGCGTCGTTATCGTAATAGACTTTCATGAATATGCTCCAACGCGCCCTGGGGACGCCAGTTAAAAGAGGACCCTAGCGTCGTCGCTACAGTCTGAGAGATCGTTCTCCGCGTGCAATGCCCGAGACACCCGAGCGAACCACTTCGAGGATGTCGGCAGCGGGCATTGCGCCGAGAAATGCATCCAGTTTATCCCCGGGGCCGGTAAGTTCAATCGTGTAGGTCTCGCCGTCGACATCGATAATGCGCCCACGGAAGATATCGACCAGACGTTTGATTTCTTCACGGGCTCCGCCTTCCGCCGCTACCTTGAGCAGCATTAACTCCCGCTCAATATGCCGGCCTTCCGTGAGGTCCAGCAGACGAACCACATCGATCAGCTTGTTCAACTGCTTGGTAATCTGCTCGATGATCTGCTCGGACCCATGGGTGACAATCGTCATCCGCGAAAGCGAGTCATCATCCGTCGGGGCTACCGTCAAGGATTCAATGTTGTAGCCGCGCGCCGAAAAGAGCCCGGCGATGCGGGACAACGCTCCCGGCTCGTTTTCCACAAGGATCGAAATTATTCGACGCATAAGCTATGCAAGCTCCCTTTCTGCTGGCGCGGAACCATCCGGCAAGGGCTTTAGCACCATTTCGTTATGGCCGGCACCTGCGGCAATCATGGGATACACGTTCTCCGTCTGATCAGTCACAAAATCGAGGAAGAAAAGCTGATCTTTTTTCGCGAAAGCATCGCGCAGAGCACCTTCAACGTCCGATGGTTTCTCGATCCGTAGGCCCGTGTGCCCAAAACTGGATGCCAACTCTACGAAATCGGGCAGAGAATCCATGTAGGAATGGGAATAGCGCCGATCGTAGAAGAACTCCTGCCATTGCCGGACCATTCCCATATAGCGGTTGTTCAGGTTAATAATCTTGATGGGCAGGTCGTACTGCTTGCAGGTGGATAACTCCTGAATGCACATGATGATACTGGCTTCCCCGGTGACGCAGGCCACCGCGGCCTCCGGATGGGCCAGCTGAACGCCCATCGCCGAGGGGAGCCCGAAGCCCATCGTGCCCAAGCCTCCGGAATTGATCCAACGGCGAGGCTTGTTGAATCCGTAGTATTGGGCGGCCCACATCTGGTGCTGTCCAACGTCTGAAGTTACGTACGCATCGCCAAGAGTGACTTCATGCAATTTCTGGACGACGAACTGAGGTTTGATGACCTCATCACTGGAGTCGTATCCAAGTGAATCCCGACCCCGCCAGGCGTCGATCTGCGCCCACCACTGGGCAAGACTCTCGGTGTCCTGTTCCACGCTGGTCTGCTCAAGTGCTTCGAGGAGTTGCTCCAGGGCCGCCCCTGCATCACCAACGATAGGCACCTCGACAGACACATTCTTCCCAATGGAGGCTGGGTCGATATCAATATGGATGATTTTTGCGTTCGGTGAGAACTTCTTCAGATCCCCTGTCACACGGTCATCAAAACGGGCGCCCACTGCCAACATCACATCGCATTCATACATCGCCATGTTGGCTTCATAGGTCCCGTGCATCCCCAGCATCCCAAGGAATTTAGGATGATCCGACGCCAGCGCTCCCAAACCCATAAGCGTATTGGTGCAGGGATGGCCCAGTCGCTCCACCAGGGTCGTCAATTGCTTGGCCGCCCCAGACAGCACAACCCCGCCGCCCGTGTACACGATTGGCCGTTGGGCACGCAACAGCAAGGAGGCGGCTCGGGAGATTTGCTTTGAATGGGCTTTGTGTACCGGCGCGTAGGATCGAATCCGCACATCTTTCGGATAGCTGTAATCTGTCGTATGTGCGGTCACATCCTTCGGGATATCAACGACCACCGGTCCCGGCCGACCAGAGCTCGCGATAAAGAATGCTTTCTTAATGGTAGCCGCGAGATCCTTGACATCCCTGACCAGGAAGTTGTGCTTTACACAAGGCCGGGTGATGCCGACAGTATCCACCTCCTGAAAGGCATCGTCCCCAATCAGATGGGTCGGGACCTGTCCGGTCAGGATCACCATGGGAATCGAATCCATGAAAGCGGTTGCGATTCCCGTCACCGCGTTGGTAACGCCAGGGCCTGAGGTGACCAACACCACTCCAGGCTTGCCCGTTGCGCGGGCATACCCGTCGGCAGCATGGGTCGCGGCCTGTTCGTGCCTCACCAGGATGTGACGGACGTCCTCCTGGCTGTAAAACGCGTCGTAAATATGAAGTGCCGCACCTCCGGGATACCCGAAGACTAATTCGACACCTTCATCTTTTAAGCTTTGGACCACGATCTGTGCGCCGGTCAGCTCCATTAGCAAACCTCGATAAGAGTTGGGTAGTAGGGATTCCCCAGGAACAGCCGGGAATCAAACCCGGCAGTATAAACAGTTCCCTGTCATTATGTAAATTCAACGGCGCCGCCAGAGGGTCGAGCCATCGGGGCGGTCTTCGAGAATGATGCCCATTTCTTCAAGCTGCGCCCGGACCTGGTCAGACAACTCGAAGTCCTTATCGCGTCGTGCCTGTCGACGTTTTTCGATGAGGCTTTCGACATCAACATCCGCGTCGCCCTGGGCCGCTGTTTCCGACACGCCCCCAATCCCTAACATCGCCGCCGGATCCTGGTAAAGCAAACCAAGCTTCCCTCCGAGGCGCTCTAGTTGGGCTGCCAGCGATTGCGCCTCCGACACCGTGCCCGCCTCGAAGGAGCGGTTTATCGCTCTGACAAGATCAAATAACACTGAGATAGCTGAAGGGGTGTTGAAGTCATCTTCGAGTGCTCGGTCAAATTCTTCGTCAAAGGTATTGTTGAGCTTGGCGTCAGTTTCCTCAGCGCCGGCTTGCTCGCGAACCTTGAACAACGCCCCATACATTCGATCAAGGCCGGCTCTTGCTTGATCCATCACATCCGTCGAGAAATTCAACGGGCTTCTATAGTGACTAAGCAACATGAGAAAGCGAACCACCTCCCCGGCGCGCGCAGGATTGTCATCCTGACCAACCAGATCCCGAATGGTAAAAAAATTGCCCAATGACTTCGACATCTTCTCTTCATCGATCTGCACAAATCCGTTGTGCATCCAGGTATTGACAAATCGAGACCCGGTTGCCCCTTCCGTCTGTGCAATCTCATTCTCATGATGTGGAAACCTGAGGTCCATGCCGCCACCGTGAATATCGAAATGCTCGCCCAGGCATTTGGTCGACATAGCTGAGCACTCGATGTGCCAACCTGGCCTGCCCTCACCCCATGGCGAGCTCCACATCGGCTCTCCTGGCTTCGCCCGCTTCCACAATACAAAATCCAAGGGATCATCCTTGGACTCATCTTTCTCAACGCGGGCACCCGCTTGAAGGTCGTCGAGAGAACGTCCTGAGAGCGCGCCATACGCCTCGAATTCGCGAACCCTGAAATAGACGTCCCCGTTTTCTCCCTGATATGCCAACCCGCGCTGTTCAAGCCTTTGAATCAACTCAATGATCTCGGCAATGTGCCCGGTCGCCCGAGGCTCCTGATCTGGGGGCGAGACATTCAGAATACGCTCATCGGCGTGCATCGCGTCGATAAACCGTTCTGTCAGGCCGCTAAACGGTTCATCCAACTCAGCTGCGCGCGAAATAATCTTGTCGTCGATATCCGTAATGTTTCGCACATAGTCGACCTTGTACCCCCAGGCTCTCAAAGCGCGTACCACGATGTCGAACACCACCAGCACCCGGGCATGACCGAGATGACAATAGTCGTAGACGGTCATTCCGCAAACATAGATCCCTACCCTTCCGGGAACGAGAGGCTGAAAAAGCTCTTTTTTGCGCGTCAAACTATTGTAGATTTGGAGTCCCATACCATCATCCTGATCAAGGGGGTGGCGAATGTTAACGAAATGCGACGTGTTCTCCAACCGGCACACGAAACCGTTTGTGCCCCGACCCGAAAATCTTTCGAGAAAGTATCTTGATTCATCTAATCTCTGACCTTCATCTGAGCCCGGAACACCCAGAAGTCTTCAACCAGTTTGACGAGTATCTGGCGGATCTCAACGCGGGAGAGGATCTTTATATTCTGGGAGATCTTTTTGAATACTGGCTTGGTGATGACGCCGTGGACTTTCTCGGGCACAACGGGGCGCAACAACTTTTACGGTCCCTATCCAATCGCGGGGTCAGGGTTTTCTTTCTCTCGGGCAATCGTGACTTTCTCTTGGGTGAAAAGTTTGCTGATGAATGCGGGATCCAACTCATTGCCGATGAACATATTCTGAAGGTAGGTCAGCGGCAAGTGCTTTTGATGCACGGAGACAGTTTATGCACTGACGATCTTTCTCATCAAAAATTCCGGGCCATGGTTCGTTCCCCGGGTTGGCAGAAAACGTTTCTGGAGAAAACCATTGCTGAGCGTGACGGTTTGGCGAAACTGGCTCGTTATCGCAGTGAGGATGGCAAGGCCCAAAAAAGCATGGAGATTATGGATGTGAACCCGGAGACGGCTCGGGAAACCATTGCTCGCCATGACGTCGAGATACTCATTCATGGACATACCCACCGTCCCGCCATTCACAGGATTGAAGGCCCCAAAGCCGCCTATCGCGTGGTCTTGGGAGACTGGTCACCTCGGCCCAGCTCGATCCAGCTAAACGAAGAGGGGCTCGTCTTGGCTTTCTCAGATAGCGTACAGCGTCTGGATTTCTGAAATAGCCCTTGCAGACATTATCAGTGGTAGGCGCTGATCTCAGCGACATCAAGCGCTTCGGTCCGTTGGGTTTTAGCTTGATCACTGCGAGCGCCTGCTACCATCTGCAAGAAATCGGCACTGACGTTGCCGGTGATGTAGCGCCCGTCGAAGCATGAGGCATCGACCCGGCTGATCTTCGGATTCCCTTCTTTAACCGCTTCGATCAAATCCTCAAGGCGCTGATAGAGTAGCCGATCAGCCCCAATAAATTCGCCGATCTCCTCATCGGTTCTGCCGTTTGCCACCAGCTCCGAACGCGAAGGCATATCTATGCCATAGACATTCGCATAGCGAACGGGTGGCGCCGCGGACGCAAAATAGACTTTCTTGGCCCCAGCGTCGCGGGCCATCTGGATGATCTGTTTTGAGGTAGTGCCTCGAACGATCGAATCATCAACCAGAAGAACGTTTTTGCCACGAAATTCCAGATCGATGGCATTGAGTTTCTGTCGGACTGATTTCTGCCTCTGGGCCTGGCCCGGCATTATGAAAGTTCGCCCGATATACCGATTCTTGATGAATCCCTCACGGTATTTGAGTCCAGCCACATTGGCTAACTGCAACGCCGAAGTCCGACTGGTGTCGGGGATGGGAATCACGACATCGATGTCGTGATCTGGCCAGGCCTCGAGCATATGCTCAGCCAGTTTCTCACCCATTCTGAGCCGACTCTTGTAAACCGCGACATCGTCCATGATCGAATCGGGCCGGGCGAGATAAACGTACTCAAAAAGGCAAGGGGTCAGCTCCGTTTGAGAAGCGCAAACTTCTCGTTCAATCGTGCCATCCATCTTGATCACGACCGCCTCTCCAGGAGCTATATCCCCCAGGGAGCGGTATCCCAACACATCCAATGCCACACTTTCGGAGGCCGCCATCACAGAACGCCCGTCGCCATCGATACGCTCGCCCAGTACCAGCGGACGAATACCATTTGGATCCCGAAATGCCACCAGTCCGTACCCGACGATCATCGCCACCACAGCGTAGGCGCCCTGGCAGCGTTCGTGCAGCCGTCGGACGGCATCGAATACGTTCCGGGTCTGGAGCACTGTATCCCCTCCCCGCACAAACTCCATGAGTTCATGCGCAAATACATTGAGCAACACTTCCGAATCCGAACCGGTATTGATTTGCCTCAGATCATCCTGGAATAACTCCTCGCCGAGCTCCGCTGCGTTGATGAGGTTTCCGTTGTGTCCTAATGCCAGCCCGAACGGGGAGTTGACATAGAACGGTTGCGCCTCTGAGCGGTTATCCCCTCCCGCGGTCGGGTATCGCACATGGCCCAGCCCCATATTGCCCTCTAACTGAAGCATGTGCCGCGTCTGAAACACATCACGTACGAGACCACTGTCTTTGCGCAAGAAGACCCGTCGCCCATCGCAGGTCATGATGCCGGCCGCATCCTGTCCGCGATGCTGAACCACGGTCAGCGCATCGTAGATTCTCTGGTTAACGGGACTGTTTCCAACAATACCCACAACGCCACACATGGTCAGACTCTCTCCTTGAGATACTAATCTGAACTGCCAGAACTGCCGGGCAATTTCACTTCCAGCAGCCCGGCGCCAACCCCTTCCAGGGTCCCCGGAGGGAAGTACCCTGCTACCCAATCCAATGCTTGATCAAACAAGGGAATCATGATCGAGGCATTGTACCAATCCTGTTCGCTAACAGCGGTATGCCCCCCCACTATCAACGCGGCAAACAGGATGACGACAGCGCGCCCCAATCCAAATAATCCGCCCAGGATTCGATCCATCCCGGCGAGTCCGGCAGCCTTGAAGATTTTGCTGATCAGACTCGCCAGCAGCATTAAAGCCACCAACACCAAAACGAAAACGAAAACGGCTGAGACCGCTTGTGACAGAGTCGGATTTTGCAGTGCTTTATCAAGAATCTGCGCGACACTCGCGCTGTACCGATAGGCTATCCAGAACGCCAGGATCCAGGAGACCAACGAAAGGAGTTCGCGCAGCAGACCCCGGAACAGGCCGAACACCAGTGAAACGCCCATCACCGCGAAAATGATGATATCCGCGATAGCTGGTGCGGCGGCCCCAAGCTCAGTCACTTTACCCACCTGAGGATGGTTGGGAACCGCCTGGTTTCAATTGAGCTCGATAACAAAGGCTGGCTCTCCGGTTACCAACATCGCCTTTCCACTCTCGCGCTCCGCGGTCGCCAGGTCAGCGAACGGACCCAGAAAAATGCGAACCATGGGGCGTCCGTTGATCTCTATGGTCTCTTGCCGGGAGGTCATTCCATTATCCGAAAGCAGGTCTGCCCGCCTTTTCAGGTTGTCGGGCTCGGAGAAGACACCGACTCGAACCACCCAGCCAGTTTGCGCGCCAGATAGTGCACCAGAGTCAGAGACTGTCTCCGTGCCAACACCAATCCCATCTTCGCTTTGACCGGCCGCTGGCTCCGAAGTGGAGGATTCAGTTTTCTCCTGCGCTTTTTGATCAGCGCGCTCGCTGGAAATATCGGGATCCGGGTTGATGGAGGTTTTGGATAAATCTGCCGCGGGTCCAATAGACGAAATGAATTCGCTTTTGGGTTCTGGAATCAGAGACGCTTCGTCGATCACCTGGCGCCCGTTTTGGCCGGACAGAAGCCATGGCAACAACAGCACCGGAACGGATAGCAGGATAATCGCCCCGGTGGCACGATACTTGAGATTGAACGGGGGCTCTGAGGTCGTTTCCATTTATGCACCTGCCCGTCCTGACACCAAAGGCAGTATATCACCCACGAGGTAAAACGATCCAAAAACCACGAGCCGGTCACCGGGTTGGCTCTCGGCCAACGCGGCTTCAAAACAATCGCTGGGGTTTCCTCCTTGCGCAGGGTCAGTAATGCCCGAGTCACTCAACACAGACCGTAACTCCTCATAGCTCAACGCCCGATCGTCCTCAAGCACTGCGGGGTACCAATAATCTATTACCGGACGCATCGCCTCTATAGCAGCGCCTACATCCTTGTCTTTCAACATAGCAAAGACCGCCCGTGTTTTACCCGGAACGGATTCACTACGAAGCGCTCCTGCCAAAGCCATGACGGCCTCGAGGTTGTGTCCTACATCGAGCCAAATTGGAACCTTGCCGTCAATCCGCTCCTGACGGCCCGGCACATTGAATCCCCGCAGCGCGTCGATATGCTCTGGCCCCACCGGGAGTCGGTCCTGCAGGGACCGTATGGCTGCGAGGGCGCCGGCCAGGTTTCGTGATTGGGTGGGACTGTTGGGTTTGACCTCACAGCACGCTAAAAAAGACTCTCGCTTCCAATTTCCCCCTCCGGATGAGAAAAATGTTTTCCCCTGCGTTTTCTTTACGGTGAAGTCTTGTTCTGCGAACTGGCAGTCACACTCCAAAGCCGCGAGGCGTTCGACTATTGACCGGGGAGGATTGGGATCTGAGACGATCGCGCGGCCGCGGTATCTAAAGATCCCGGCTTTCTCTCTCCCAATCGCTTCCCGAGAGTTCCCAAGCCAGGCCTGATGATCCAGGTCGATAGAGGCAATCAGCGCAAGATCGCAATCAACCGCATTAACAGCATCCAGTCTGCCTCCCATTCCAACCTCAAGAATCCAGATATCCAATCTGGCCTTTGAGAAGAGTTCGAAAGCCGCGAGAGTGCCAAACTCAAAATACGTCAAAGGGATCATTCCGCGTGCTGTGTTGACCGCCTGAAACGCCTGGCAAAGTCGTTCCGCCGAAGAGGGTTCACCCGCGACTTTCACCCGCTCCCCATAGTCCACCAGGTGCGGAGATGTGTAAGCGCCCACCCGATAGCCCGCAGACCGGTAGACCGCGTCGAGCATAGCCGTGGTGGTCCCCTTTCCGTTAGTGCCGCCAACGGTGATGATGACCTTCGGGTAGGCAGGGACGAGGCAGTGCAACACCCGCCGGACCCTGTCTAAACTGAGATCAATCGTCCTGGGATGAACGGACTCAATAAACTCGAGCCAATCCCTTAATTCCCAGTCATCCTGCGGATGCATAGAGAGAAATTATTCTAGGTCAGCGCGAGGTGCCGAGACATCCCCTGGAAACAACAGTTCGGCCGTTGCATCTGTGACGGGCCCGAAACCCAGTGTTTGCAGCGACTCCCCGATCGTCTCTCGCAATTCATTTCGGGCAACCACCATATCTACCGCGCCATGTTCCAGCAAAAACTCAGACTGCTGAAACCCCTCGGGGAGCGTTTCGCGAACCGTTTGCTCAATTACCCTTGGCCCTGCGAAGCCAATCAGGGCCCGAGGTTCCGCAATAATGAGATCACCAAGCATCGCGAGACTTGCTGACACACCCCCCATTGTGGGGTCAGTCAAGACAGAGACAAAAGGCAGACTGGCACTCTTTAATTTGTTCAGAGCCGCCGTTGTCTTGGCCATCTGAAGCAGTGAAAACAGGCCTTCCTGCATCCGGGCGCCCCCGCTCGCGCTGAAACAGACAAAGGGGTTTCCTTGTGCCACTGCATCATCGACGCACTGCGTAAACTTCTCACCGACGACGGCACCCATCGATCCGCCCATGAATCCAAACTCAAAAGCGGCCGCTGAAACCGGAATATCCAGCAGCCTGCCCCGCCCTGCGACCAAGGCCTCTGGCTCCTGACTGGTCTTGCCGGCGTCGGACAGCCGATCGCGATAACGTTTAGCATCACGGAAGTTCAATACATCAACGGCTCGTAACGCTGCCCCAATCTCGTCAAACCGGCCGTCGTCGAAAAATCCGCTGAGGCGTGCCCTTGCCCCCAGGCGCATGTGATGGCCACATTTCGGACACACCTGCATTCCTCGATCAAGATCCGCGCTGTACAGAACAGTGCTGCAGTCATCGCACTTGCGCCATAAACCCTGCGGAACGCCTCTCCGGGTCGCCGCTGACGCCACGTCCTTGATCTTGGGAGGGATCAACCGGTCAAACCAACTCATGCGTCTTCTCCAACCTTCGAATCAGTGCCCAGCGTATCCCAGGCGCGGACTGCCCTGCAGAACTCCACAATCTTCACCGCACTTTTCTTGCCCGGTTCCGACTCTACACCGGTGCTGACATCTACCGCCCAGGCGCCTGACTGTGTCAGCGCTTCACCTACATTATCTGCCGCAAGGCCTCCCGCGAGAATAACTGGCGCGTTTAGCGCGATTCGTGCGCGGGTCCAATCAAATGCAGCACCCGTTCCTCCTACTGATTCGGGATGATAAGTATCCAGCAGGAATGCTCGGGCGTTCGGATGTTGGTCGCTAAGCGCTTCGAGGTCTACCCCGTCCTGCATCCGGACAGCCTTCATGTAGGGTACTCCGTAAGTCTCGCACTGCTCGGGGGTTTCGTTCCCGTGAAACTGGAGCAGGGTTAATGGAACCCGATCGAGAACCTCCGACACCTCCTTCTCGTTCGGGTCAACAAAGACGCCTACCAGGTCTACCAATGCCGGGACAGAGTCTGCAAGTGATGCCGCCTGGTCCACGTCGACGGCCCGAGCACTTGGCGGGAAAAAAATCAAACCAAGCGCATCAGCCCCGCAGGCAACAGCGACTGCTACGTCTTCTGCACGAGTCAGGCCGCAGATTTTTACTCGGGTTCGCACTGTCCTATTTTACCCCTTGCGATCTTTTATTTTCGGACGCTCACCAGAACCTGCAGGGCTCTGGAGCGTCCGGGAGTCCGAAGGTCGCGGGATAACGTACGCCGGTGAAATACAGTCCATCCGGAAGCGCTGTCACCCCCCCGGCTGTCCTGTCACGACTTTCAAGCACCTCCTTCGCCCACACAATGGGTTTTGAGCCAGTCGCGATCGCGATCAGTACTCCAGCGATATTTCTCACCATATGTTGCAAAAAACCGTTTGCCTCAATATCTATCCATATCCAGGGGCCTTGACTGTTTACCGACAACTCATAAATCTCGCGCACCGGTTGCTTTGATTGGCAACCACTTGCCCTGAAAGCGGAAAAATCATGCCGACCCACCAGGGCCGTCGCTGCATGCTGCATGCGCGAAACATCAAGTTTTTCGTAGGTCCAGGTAACTTTTCCCGATAAAAAGGTCGGTCGAACATCCCGACAAAACAAGATGTACCGATAACGTCTCGCCAGTGCGGTGAAACGCGCATGAAACTCGGGATTGACCGCTTTGACCCAAATTAAGGCGAGTCCGGTCGGCAGGTGGGTGTTTGCACCCCGCAACCAGTTCAGCGGGGAACGTACTGCGAATGAATCAAAATGGGCGACCTGGCCCGTAGCATGGACTCCCGTGTCTGTCCGACCGGCGGTGACTACATGAATCGTCTCAGACGCAACCTTAGTTAAAGCTTTCTCAACCCAGTCCTGAACCGTGCTCACCCCAGACTGACTCTGCCACCCATGAAAGTGGCTTCCGTCATACTCCACGCCAACAGCATAGCGCGTCGAAGTTGCGGACCCGGCTGGTGAAATCATCTTCGCATCCAAGGCGGATTAATCCGTGTTGTAGAATCTCACTTATCAAGTCGCCGATTCTACCTACTCATGTGGCGCTTCAGTCCAGCGCCTGTGCCGTTTGGATAGGTTGAGTCTTAATTTTAAAAAACGTTTAAGAGAGCTTATGGCGTCGACCACCAGAAACTCAGAGCCCCTAGAATCCTACCGAAGTGGCCCAGACGAGCAAGGCCACTTCGGCCTGTTCGGAGGCCGTTTCGTTGCTGAAACCCTGATGCCGTTGATTCTGGACCTTGAAACGGCGTACTCCGAGGCGCGAGAGTCTCCCGAATTCCAACGGGACTTTGACTACTATGCCGCCCACTACACGGGCAGACCCAGCCCTTTGTACTTTGCCAAGAGTCTCACCGAGTCGCTCGGCGGCGCCAAGATCTACTTCAAAAGAGATGAGCTCAACCACACGGGCTCTCATAAGATCAACAACACTCTCGGGCAAATTCTCCTTGCAAAACGTATGGGGAAGTCCCGCATCATCGCCGAGACCGGGGCCGGCCAACATGGAGTCGCTACTGCGACGGTCTGCGCGTTGTTTGACCTGCCTTGTGTGGTCTATATGGGCGCGACGGACATCGAACGCCAGGCGCCGAATGTGTTTCGGATGAAGTTGCTTGGCGCGGAAATCGTTCCTGTGACCAGCGGCACAGGAACACTCAAGGACGCCATGAACGATGCGTTGCGCGACTGGGTAGCAAATGTCGCAGACACCTTCTACATTATCGGCACTGTGGCCGGACCCACCCCTACCCTGCGATGGTTCGCGATTTCCAGAGCATCATCGGGCGGGAAACAAAGGAACAGATGCTCGCAGCAGAAGGTCGGCTTCCTGACACTCTGGTGGCCTGCATCGGGGGCGGCTCGAATGCAATGGGGCTTTTCCACCCCTTCCTCGACGACCCGGTTCAGATCGTCGGGGTGGAGGCTGGCGGCTATGGTCTCGAGACTGACAAGCACGCCGCCTCGTTAACCGGCGGGCGACCCGGAGTCCTACACGGCAATCGGACCTACCTCCTTCAAAATGAAGACGGACAGATCAACGATGCGCACTCGATCTCGGCGGGTCTGGATTACCCGGGTATCGGGCCTGAACATGCCTGGCTCCATGATCATGGACGCGTGGATTATGTCTCCGTCACGGATTCAGAAGCGCTGGAAGCCTTTCAATTATGTTGCCGAACCGAAGGCATTATCCCTGCCTTGGAGCCCGCTCATGCCCTGGCGCATGTAGCCAAAATTGCCCCAACCATGGATAAGGAACAGATCATTGTCATGAATTTGTGCGGCCGAGGCGACAAGGATATCTTTACTGTGGCAGATGCGCTCGGGGTAGAAATATGAGTTCCGGCGACCGCATTGCGTCCACCTTTGAACGCTTAAGGAAGGAAGGACGGGCCGGACTTGTCACCTTTGTCACGGCAGGAGATCCTGACCCCGGCACGAGCCAGCAATTGATGGAGCGCCTGCCTGACGCCGGGGCCGACATCATCGAGTTGGGCATGCCCTTTTCGGATCCCATGGCAGACGGCCCCGCTATCCAAGCGGCGAACCTTCGCGCCCTCGCTTCAGGCGCATCGCTAATCGGCACATTAGACATGGTGCGGCGGTTTAGAGAGAACAACAGCGACACCCCAGTCATTCTTATGGGGTATTTCAACCCCATCTACCAATATGGCCCCTCTCGCTTTGTAACGGACGCTGTCTCTGCGGGGGTTGACGGGTTGATTATGGTCGATCTCCCCCCTGAGGAAGATGAGGAACTCTGCGATCCGGCACGGACGGCGGGGCTTCACTGGGTCCGCCTGGTGACGCCTACCTCCAATGAGGGTCGACTCAAGCAGGTGCTCCAAAACACCAGCGGATTTATCTACTACGTTTCGATCGCAGGCATTACGGGCACCCGATCCGCAGCCGCATCCAGCATCGGAGAAGCCTTAACCGCAGTGCGGAAACATACACAGCTTCCGATTGCAGTCGGATTTGGCATCAACACGGCCGAGCAAGTCCGCGAGACCGGTGAGGTCGCTGATGGCGCAGTCGTCGGCTCAGCGATCATCCGTGAAATAGAAAACAACTTGGACGAGTCCGGTCGCGCAACACCGGAGCTGCTCGATCGAGTTACCGGGCTTGTCTCAACTCTCTCAGGAGGCCTTCGCTCTTAACGGGGGTTAGTGGTGCCGCTGCGGAGCGGCGGCTCAGACACCCCCCGCGAGAGTCTCCAGCAATGCTTTCGCCCGTTCCTGAATGTCGCTATCCCGGGAGTGAGCAAGCGCAGTCAATATTTCTCGTGCCGCCGCAGGGTCTCCCATCTCAAGATAAGCATTCGCCAACTCGAGCTGTGTTCTTTCCTCACTGTCCGCGGATTTACTCTGGTCTGGATCACTGTCCGGTAGAGAGGCTGCTGGATCGGCTTTCCCCGCCTCGTCCGGAGCGGCCATAGAAACCTCGTCGGCTCGTGGTCCATCTGCCAAAGTATTTCCGGCTGGAAACTCGAGATCCAATTCAAGATCGCTAAAATCGGCCGGCGTACCGTCACCTAAAGATTCCGGGGTTGACTGCGCGGTCTGAACGATTGGAGTCCCTTCCTTTTCGGTGTCGACGTCAAGCTCAAATACAATGTCATCATCACTTGCAGGCGCCGTCGACACCGATTCCGGCTCAGGTATTACTTCATCGGGAGACCCGTTTATTGCCCCCGGGGAATCCCCAGAGAGAGCCGGTGAAACCATTTCAACGGAATCACTTCCGTCAATCTGCCCAGCGTCGAGCATCAGTTTCTCCAGGTGTGCCTGCTCGGGAGACCCCTCGGCCACGGTCTTGCGCAGCTCTCCTGCAAGTTCCCCAAACGCCTCTTTTTGACCCAGCACTTGAAGGACTTCCAGCAACTTAAGTTTGAGCTCAATACGGTCCGGTGTCCGCGCGATTGCGTCTCGCAGGGTTTGCTCCGCCTGACTGGAGCGACCGTACGCCAAATAAATTTCTGACTCGGTGAGTGGGTCGACTTCGTCACTTTGTACCGCAACGCCCCTCTGAGTCTCTATATCCGTCACAAACCCGGCGCCGATACTTTCTTCAGCCGGTGGCGCCTCGTTCGACCGCCCTTCGCTTGCTTTGGCTACAGAGTCTGTCTCGAACAGATCCCGCTTCGGCTCAGTCGCAAAGGCCCCGGACTCTTCCATCGAGGATTTTCTGCGCCTTAAGAGGATCAATACCAGCAGCATCAGCACCACTATCAGTCCCAACATCTTGTTGGACACGCCTGGTATCGCGGAGTCACTTTGATCAAGATCTTCCAGCAATGCGCCCGCCAGGTCGCGGGTGTTCTCGAACAACATTCCTCCCTCGCTGACCGCCCAGTCCAGGGTCCTCGATGGGTCGCTCCAGGGCGGAGGAATGTTCTCGACCTGCTGAGACGACTGGTTCTGCGCCTCTTCCGATCCCGCAGACTGACGAGTCACCTCATCCCCGTTCACTGGCACTTCAGCAACATCTTCTGAAGGTTGTTCAATGATCCCCGCCGGAGGGGTTTCGACAGCCGGGTTTTCAGGATCTGCATCAGGGGCTTTTTCGGCGCCCTCCGCACCGAGGGCCGTTGGCTCCGCCTTCTTGCTCACCCCAACCCGGCCCTCAGTTGCCTCTTGCGCCTGCATCGCCAGCATGGATTCCAACTGTTTCTGGGCGACGGCGAGTTGCGTCTCCTGCAACTCGATCAGTTTCATGGTCTTCTCAAGTTGACGCTGGAGCAAATCTACCTGGCGGGTCAATTGTTGATTTTCAAGCTCCTTTGATCCGAGCGATTCTTCAACCACGCTGAGTCGATCCGTGAGCGCAGCCATCGCGGCCACGGCCTCCGGCGGCGCTTCATCGAGCCTTTCCACAGGTTGGAGTCCTGCGCCCGCGGGTTCTACGGTATCTTCTTCGTCCCCGCCTGAAGATGAAGATTCCTGTGATGGCTCAACGATTCTCAGCACATACTCAGCAGACTCGATCCCTGCCAGCTCCGTCGTTGGCGCCAACGCCTCTGCTACTGGCCCATGCACCGTAACCCAGTTCCCGTTAGTGGCGGATGACTTGACCCTGGCCTGATGTTGGGTCCACTCCAGCAGGTGGTTTTCATAGACAGCCTGCGCCTGATCGGGGCTAATCTGCCTCATCTGACGCTCCGAAGGAATGTGCAGTCGCGCGCCCTCACGCAGAAGATTCATGTTGCCGTCGATAAAGCTATCGGGGTTATCTTGCACCAGTGCCGCCATCCGCTGTTCTAGCGAGATTCCCCCGCCAACCTGAACTTGCCGCGCGATCTCGATCAGTGTCTGACCCTGGCGGATAGGTCCGACATATTCCCCCGGATAGCTCAGCTCAGCGACACGGGCCGGGGATATTTCAGTGACCGGCGCCCCCAGATTAGCCGTTCCCCAGTCATCGGCCGGATCCAACATCGCCGTGTACTCTCGAAAGGTCTGCTGCCCATCAAACTCCACAGCCACCAGGAAGCGTAAAAAGGGAATCCGAATCGCACCTCTTGAGTCGATCTCCACCATTGCCGGGCGAGAAAGCATATCCAGAGTGAAAATTAAATTGGTGGTTGCAGGGTCCAGAGGAATACCGGCGGCCGCGTGGGCTTGCGCAGACGCGAGGGAAACCACAAGAGTGTTCGCGGTCGAGTCCGTTGCAACGCCCTTGACCTCTATTGAAGCTCTGAGCGGCTCGTTCAGTTTTGAGGCGACCGTCAGATCTCCGAGCTCGAGCGCATGACCTGAATTGAAGACCAGCACTTGCGCCAAAAGCGCCAGACCGGCAAGGATTGGCCTCATGGCCGATCACCCCGCTGGTGGGTCCGGGTTTCGACTGGGGGAAGCAGGTTTGGGGACATTGCCTGATTATAGGCACGCCAAGGTGTCGAACCAATCAGGCCCCGCGCCCCGGTGATCCAAGGTCAAAGGCCCGGAAGAAGCAGCTCCGCAATCTGGATGCTGTTCAGGGCGGCCCCTTTGCGGATATTGTCCGCGACGACCCAGAGGCAAAGGCCGTTTTCTGTTGAGATATCCTCCCGAATCCTGCCGACAAAGACTGGGTCCTTGTCCGCCGCTTCGGTTACGGGAGTGGGATAACCCCCCGGTTTTCTTTCATCGACGACGCAAACCCCCTCGGCCGCCTCTAATGCCGCTCGCGCTTGATCAGCAGTCATTTTGTCCCGAGTCTCGATATGGACGGCTTCCGCATGACCGTAAAAGACAGGGATCCGGACTGTGGTCGGATTGACGGCAATACTCTCGTCGCCGAAGATCTTCTGTGTCTCCCACACCATTTTCATTTCTTCACGCGTATAGCCATTTTCCTGAAAACTATCGATGTGCGGAATTGCATTGAATGCAATCTGTTTTGGCATGACCTCGCAGGTTGCGCCCTTGCCATTGAGCAAAGAAGCCGTCTGCCCAGCCAACTCCTCAATCGCACGACGACCCGCCCCAGACACTGCCTGATAGGTGGCCACGTTGATCCGGCTGATACCGACGCTGTCGTAAATCGGCTTCAGGGCGACGACCATCTGAATCGTAGAGCAATTGGGGTTCGCAATGAGGCCGTTGTGCTCTTGCAGAACATGAGGATTAACCTCCGGCACCACCAGGGGCACTTCAGGATCTCGCCTGAAGTGGGAGGTGTTATCAATAACCACACAGCCTGACGCCACCGCCTTGGGAGCGTATTCTGCCGAAACACTGCCTCCAGCTGAAAATAATCCAAGCTGTACCTTCGAAAAATCAAACTCCGCGAGATTCTCGACCCGTACTGCTTTGCCCCGGAAAAGGATCGTACTTCCCGCGGAGCGCTCGCTCGCCAGGGCATATAAATTCCGGACAGGAAAATTTCTTTCCTCAAGCAGACGGAGCATAACTTCACCGACGGCTCCTGTTACGCCGACAACGGCGACGTCCAATTCGGATTTAGTGTTCATAGATTTGGAAACAGCCAGTGGGAAAATAAAAGAAAAGACCTGCAGACCGGGAAGGCAGGAAACTCAGGAGGCGAGATCTTCAAACAACCATGGCACTTCATTCATCCGACGCTGCTCATAAGTTTCGATATCCCCTTCGTGTTGAAGAGTCAATGCTATGTCGTCCAGGCCTTCAAGAAGGCACTGCTTTTTGAAGCCATCGATTTCGAAACGGTAAACCTGTCCCGATTCAGCCGTCGCCGTTTGCCGCTCCAGGTCGATATCCATCGAACACGGGCCAGACTCGGCATCTTGGGCAAACAAAGCGTCAATATCAGCCCCGGGGAGAGAGATCGGCAGAACCCCATTTTTAAAGCAGTTGTTGAAAAAGATGTCGGCGTAACTTCCCGCTATCACGGTTCGGATTCCAAAATCCCGCAACGCCCAAACGGCGTGTTCTCGAGAAGACCCACAGCCAAAATTCTCGCGGGCCAGAAGAATTCGACCCCCCCGATAAGCTTTTTTGTTCAGCACAAAGTCGGTGTTAAGGGGTCGGCCGCTGCAGTCCTGACCCGGTTCTCCTTGGTCAAGATAGCGCCATTCGTCGAATAGATTGTCACCAAAACCCGACTTTTCGACAGATTTCAGGAACTGTTTGGGAATGAGTGCATCGGGATCGACATTGCTCCTGTCGATTGGGATCACGACGCTGCTGTAGTTGACAAACTTTTCCATTTTATTCGCCTCTTAAAGCTGATTCGGATCCACAAAGCGTCCTGCGATAGCTGCTGCCGCCGCCATCGAGGGAGAAACCAGGTGCGTGCGACCGCCATATCCCTGCCGACCTTCGAAGTTGCGGTTTGAGGTTGCGGCACACCGTTCTCCTGGTTCGAGCCGATCCGCATTCATCGCGAGGCACATGGAGCAACCGGGCTCTCTCCACTCGAAACCTGCCTCTGTAAAAATCCGATCCAAGCCTTCAGCCTCGGCCTGGACTTTGACAAGACCCGAGCCGGGCACCACCAATGCCTGTTTGATGTTTTGGGCTACTTTACGCCCTGAAGCCACTTTCGCCGCTGCCCGCAAATCTTCGATCCGGCCATTTGTGCAGGCACCAATGAAAACCTTATCCAGCGTTATCGTATTAATCCGAGTCCCGGGAGAGAGATCCATGTACTCAAGCGCACGTGCCCAATCCCTCTCGCGGGTTTGATCAGGTGCGTCGGCTGGATTGGGAATCTCGTCATCGACGCTCGCCACCATTTCCGGAGAAGTCCCCCACGTAACCTGCGGCCGTAGAACCGAGATGTCAAGGTCATATTCCTTGTCAAATTCCGCATCAGGATCAGTAACCATCTGGAGCCAGAAATCCCGAGCCTTTTCAATGTGATCACCTTTAGGCGAATAAGGGCGCCCCTCTAGATAAGTCACGGTCGTTTCGTCAACGCCAACCAGGCCGGCCCGAGCACCGGCCTCGATCGCCATGTTGCATAGAGTCATCCTGGCCTCCATCGAGGCCTCTCTCACCGCGCTGCCCGCGAACTCAATGGTGTATCCCGTCCCACCTGAAGTGCCGATCAGTCCGATTACGGCCAGGATCATATCTTTTGAAAAGATACCGTCAGGCAGTGCCCCGTTCAGGTTGATACGCATGTTTTTCATCTTGCGGGCAACAAGGCATTGTGTAGCAAGAACGTGCTCAACCTCTGAGGTGCCGATACCGAATGCAAGCGCACCCAGGGCGCCATGCGTTGCCGTGTGCGAATCCCCGCACACTATCGTCATTCCGGGCTGTGTCGCCCCTTGTTCCGGACCTACGACATGAACGATGCCCTGTCGAGGATCCGACATGGCGAACTCCGTGATGCCGAATTCCTCACAGTTTCGATCCAGAGTTTCGACCTGAAGCCGGGCAATGGGATCAGAGATTCCGGCACTGCGATCGGTCGTCGGTACATTGTGGTCCGCAACCGCCAGGTTCGCCGCCTTGCGACGAGGAAGGCGTGCCGCATCCCGAAGCCCCGCGAATGCCTGCGCAGAGGTGACCTCATGCAGGAGTTGCAAATCAATGTAGATCAGTGCGGTGCCGTCTTCAGATTCGCGCACCAAGTGCTGTTCCCAAAGCTTGTCGTAAAGGGTTTTTCCGGTCATCTGTGCCTCCTTGAGGGCGGGCGATTCTAACACAGTGGGTTACTTACGCCGGCGGCTTCAAGAATCACTTGGCGAACGTGATGTTGCCTGATGAGATCCAATGTTAGTCTTGGTATATGGGAAAACCACAACCATTTAGGGAGCGGCGTTGACCAGTTTCTACAATCTCCTGGTCTCCCTCGAGGAGAAACTAGGCGGAGTGTTGCTGCCTGTTGACCACACCGCAGTAGAACCTGCCCGTCTCATTTCGTCGAGTGCAGCATTTCTTGAGTTGACCCGCTCAGTCGCGTCTGAGATTTTCTTGGAGAACGCCTGTAAAACCAGAGAGGATCCGGTCACGCTTTATCCGACCCTTGATGCAATAGGCCGTATCAAGAAGGATCATAGAAGTCGGGAAGCCCTGGACCTTGTTGCGGCGGACTTCCTCGAACAAATCGGCGCGGCGGTGATTCAGGTACTTACTCACGAAGCCTGTCATAACTCAAAGTTGACCCCGTCATCCCAGTCTCGATCGCAACGGGAATTCGCGCGTACTTGAGCCAGCAATGCCCCTCAAGACCGGGGCGGAATCAGCGGACCGCTATCCTCAACGCCGATCGCCTGCTGGCGCAAAAAATGATCTGCCAGCACCAGCGCAAGCATCGCCTCGGCGATAGGGACTGCTCGAATACCAACGCAGGGATCGTGGCGCCCTGTGGTGACGACTTCCACCGCTTGGCCGTCGGTGTCGACCGTTCTTCCAGGAGTCGGGATGCTTGACGTTGGTTTGAGCGCCAAGGCCGTGTGGATCTGCTGTCCGCTCGAAATCCCGCCAAGGATTCCTCCTGCGTTATTACTCAGGAATCCTTCAGGTGTCATCTCGTCCCGATGCTCGGTGCCCCGCTGCCTCACACAGTTGAACCCCGCTCCGATCTCTACGCCTTTCACCGCATTTATCGACATCATCGCATGAGCGATATCTGCATCAAGCCGATCAAAGACCGGTTCTCCGAGTCCAGCAGGCACCCCGTCTGCCTGAACAATCACTTTGGCGCCAATAGAGTCTCCCGCTTTTCGTAACCCATCTATCAAAGCAGCTATCTCATCGACCTGATCTGCAGCTGGAAAGAAAAAAGGGTTTTCAGGAACTGCTGCCCAGTCAAACGATTGTGCTTTTATGTCCCCGATCTGGCTCATACAACCCTGAATGCAGATGCCCACCCGATCGAGCAGCAACTTTCTCGCCACCGCTCCGGCCGCCACTCGCGCTGCGGTTTCCCGGGCAGACGCCCGACCACTTCCCCGATAATCCCGCAATCCATACTTCTTCAGATAGGTGAAGTCAGCATGGCCCGGGCGAAACTGATCGCGGATTTTTGCGTAATCTCTGGGACGCTGGTCTTCGTTTCGAATCAGCAACGCAACTGGAGCGCCGGTGGTTTTCCCCTCGAAGACGCCTGAAAGGATTTCCACTTTGTCTGGCTCACGTCGCTGAGTTGTGTATCGCGATTGCCCGGGCCGCCTACGATCGAGATCTCCTTGAATATCTGATTCCGCCAGCGCCAACCCCGGCGGACAGCCGTCGACAACGCAGCCCAAAGCAGGCCCATGACTCTCGCCAAAGGTTGATACCCGAAAAAGGGTTCCCAGCACACTACCCGCCATTAGCCGCCTCCGACAGAAAGAAGCACGCTCTAAGCCCGCGGCAGGGTGACGCCGCTTTGGCCCTGGTATTTGCCCTTACGGTCTTTGTAGGACACTTCACAAACTTCGTCCGACTCAAAAAAGAGCACTTGCGCAACTCCTTCGTTTGCATAGACCCGCGCCGGTAAGGGAGTCGTATTGGAAAACTCCAGGGTAACGTGCCCTTCCCACTCAGGCTCGAAAGGAGTGACATTGACGATAATACCGCACCGAGCATAGGTTGATTTTCCCAGGCAAATCGTCAGGACGTTTCTGGGAATCCGAAAATACTCAACCGTGCGGGCCAAAGCGAAAGAGTTCGGCGGGATGATGCAGCATGATCCCTCAAAGTCGACAAAACTGCTCTCGTCAAACGCTTTTGGATCAACGATTGCCGAGTTGATGTTGGTGAAAATCTTGAATTCGCTCGAACAGCGAATATCGTACCCGTAGCTTGACGTGCCGTAGGAGACGACTTTTTGTCCCGCTACCGTCGATACCTGGCCTGGCTCATAGGGATCAATCATGCCCTGCTCCGCCATCCTTCTAATCCAACGGTCTGACTTGATCGCCATGCTTTCGGCCTGTAGCAAAAAGATCAGGTATTTTGAACTACGATGGAGGGAAACACCTCACTGTAATTCCGCTTTCGCGCGGCAAGACGCCCTGCTACCTGCCGAGCAATGCTCCGGTAATTGCCAGCGACCGCCCCGTCCGGGTCCGCCACGACGGTGGGCCGTCCTCCATCAGCATCTTCTCGAATCCGGATGTCCAGGGGAATACCGCCGAGGATGTCGACACCGTATTCGGATGCCATGCGCTCCCCGCCGCCGGTACCAAAGATCGCTTCCTCGTGTCCGCACTTACTGCAGATATGCGTACTCATGTTCTCTATGACGCCCAGCACGGGGATTTCTACCTTCTCAAACATCTTGAGAGCTTTTCTTGCGTCCAACAAGGCGATGTCCTGCGGCGTCGTCACGATCGCCGCCCCCGAGACAGGGACTTTCTGCGCCAAAGTAAGTTGGGTATCTCCTGTACCCGGCGGGAGGTCGATAACGAGGTAATCGAGTTCACGCCATTGGGTGTCGTTAAGTAATTGCTCCAGGGCCTGAGTCACCATCGGCCCGCGCCAAATCATGGGTGTGTCTTCGTCAATCAAAAACCCGATAGACATCGCCTGCAGCTCGTAGCTGATCATAGGTTCCAGCGTCTTACCGTCACTCGTCTGGGGTCGGCCACTGATTCCCAGCATCCGTGGTTGACTCGGCCCGTAGATATCAGCATCGAGGATGCCGGCAGCGGCGCCTTCTGCTGCCAATGCCAGCGCGAGGTTCGAGGACACGGTAGATTTGCCGACCCCGCCCTTGCCGGAGGCGACCGCGATGATGTTCTTGACCCCTTTGATGGGGGTGACTCCTTTTTGAACCTCGTGCGCAACGACCTTTGTCTCAATGGTCACCTGCACGTCTCCAGAGTACCCAGCCTCGGCCGCGGCGTCTCGAACGAGACTTTTCAGCTCGTCATGCCATCCGTTTGCGGGATATCCCAGGGTCAGACGGATCTCCAGCCCCGTCGGCGTCACAGTCACCTCACTGATGCTCTTCCCATCGCCCAGGCTGGTCCCGGTGTGAGGGTCTGTAATGGCAGCTACCGCGCTATTAATCTTTTCGTCCGAACTGTCTGTCATCGGTGTCGTTGTCTCGAATTATTGGATTGGGGTTTATGGGATTTTGATTGTCCCAAGTCCTGAATCAAGGGGTCGTGATGCTACCACACCGGAGCCGGGCAAATTGCTGTTCGGATATACTCCGTTCGCTATTAAATACTCTGGCTCGCTGCTCTTTTTGCGAATCAATACCGTCCGAAAACCGAAATTCCATCGCCAGAAGCCATCGCATGACTGACGCCCCGCGCAAGATCCTCGCCACCAGCGCCTTACCTTACGCCAACGGACCGATTCATCTCGGCCATCTTGTGGAATACATCCAGACTGACATCTGGACGCGTTTTCAGCGGATGAACGGTCACGAGGCCTACTATATTTGTGCCGAAGATACTCACGGCACACCCATCATGTTGAAGGCCCGCTCGGAGGGGATCTCTCCCGAGGAGTTGATCGAGAAGGTGGGCAATGAACACCGGCGGGATTTCGCGGGATTCAATATAACGTTTGATAACTATTACACCACCCACTCTTCTGAGAATCGCCACTTTTCGGAATTGATCTTCGAGAGGCTGAAGGCAAAAGGTCATATTCAAACCCGGACGATCACACAGGCCTATGATCCAGCCGAAGAGATGTTCCTGCCAGACCGCTTCATTCGCGGAACCTGCCCCCGCTGCGGTGCGGAAGATCAGAACGGTGACAACTGCGAGGTGTGCGGGGCAACTTACGCCCCCACGGACCTCGCCAATGCGGTCTCTGTCATCTCAGGCACGGCGCCCGTATTACGCGACTCAGAGCACTACTTCGTTCGCCTTTCCGACTTTGAGGCCATGCTCCGGGAGTGGACCGGATCCGGCCGGCTGCAGGCCGAAGTTGTCAACAAGCTCAACGAATGGTTTGACGCAGGCCTTCAGGACTGGGATATCTCCCGTGATGAGCCCTATTTTGGTTTCGAAATTCCCGGCGCGCCGGGTAAGTATTTTTATGTCTGGCTGGATGCCCCCATCGGCTACATGGCGAGTTTTAAGAATTTCTGCAGCGCCAATGGGGTGGACTTCGATACTTTTTGGGGGCCGGATGCCACCGCGGAGCTCTATCATTTCGTCGGCAAGGACATTCTTTATTTCCATACGCTTTTCTGGCCTGCCATGCTGCACGGGGCCGACTTCCGGACTCCCACCGCCGTATTTACCCATGGATTCCTGACAATAAACGGACAGAAGATGTCCAAGTCACGGGGCACGTTCATTACCGCGCGCACCTACCTCGATCACCTGGATCCCGACTACCTGCGGTATTACTTCTCTGCAAAGCTCAACAACCGTGTGGAGGATCTTGATTTCAACGTGGAGGATTTCGTTACCCGTGTGAACGCAGATCTGGTCGGCAAGGTTGTCAATATCGCGAGCCGTTGCTCAGGGTTCATCGAGAAACATTTTTCCGGCCAGTTGTCCGACGCAGAGCCCGAGGCTTCACTCAATGAACAGTTTCGTGAGCGACACGATGTCATTTGCCAGCACTTCGAGCGGCGCGAGTACAGCAGAGCCGTTCGCGAGATCATGTCGCTTGCCGATACGGCCAACCAATACATTAACGATCTCAAACCCTGGATCATAGCGAAGGACCCGGATCGCCGGGACGAACTCCATGCCGTCTGCACCCATGGCCTGAATCTGTTCCGCATGTTGATCACCTGGCTTGCGCCCGTGGTACCGGACCTGGCCGAGCGCAGCGCCCGATTCCTGCGTCACCCGGTTAACGAAAGAGGCGCGTTCAACCAAATCCAAACACCTCTGCTCAATCACCAGATCGGCCCGTTTTCACGCCTATTGGACCGAATTGATCCCGACAAGGCCCAAGCCATGATGGAGGAAACCCAACTGATGAACTCTGAAGCCACGGAATCTGCCGCCGGAAGACACCTGCGGGACGAACCGTTATCCCCTCAGATCACTATTGATGATTTCTCAAAAGTAGATCTTCGCGTCGTTCGCGTTATTGCTGCTGAACACGTTGAGGGCGCGGATAAACTGCTGAAGTTCACTTTGGATCTGGGCGATGAAACCCGAGAGGTGTTTGCGGGCATAAAGAGCGCCTATGACCCTGGGCAACTGGTAGGTCGACAGGTCGTGATGGTCGCCAATCTCGCTCCGAGAAAGATGCGCTTTGGGATCTCCAACGGAATGATCCTCGCCGCGTCAGGTGTTGATGATCACGACGGAATCTTCGTGCTCTCTCCCGATAGCGGGGCGCAGCCCGGGATGCGGGTACGCTAAGATAACGAAACGCTTTCGTTGAAGACCTCAAGCGTCCTGCCGCCCCAACGGGATCTCTTCGAAATCCCTGATGACGTTTGCTATCTGAATTGTGCCTATATCTCCCCACTGTTGAGATCCACGGTCATCGCGGGCACGCAAGGGCTGGAACGCAAGAGCCGGCCGTGGGAAATTCGGCCGACGGACTTCTTTTCAACAGCCAAAGAGGTGAGGAAACTGGCCGCGGGCCTTTTTGGAGCCACACTAGACGATATCGCAATCGTCCCCTCTGCGAGCTATGGACTCGCGACCGCGGCAAGAAATCTTCCGGTAAATAGAGGCGGGAACATTGTCGTTCTCGCCGAGCAGTACCCCTCTAATTTCTACATTTGGGAACGCGTCGCCAAAGAATCCGGCGCCGCGATCCGCACGGTGGCCCGTCCAGTTGACGGAGACTGGACGAGTGGAGTTCTGGAAGCGCTCGATGTGGACACAGCGATTGCTGCATTGCCCCAGTGCCACTGGTCCGACGGCACTCTTGTCGATCTTAATCAGGTAAGGCAACGACTCGACCTGTTAGGGGGTGCCCTGGTTCTTGACCTAACACAGAGCCTTGGTGCGATGACCTTCGAGCTGGATCAGATTCGGCCAGATTTTGCGGTCGCGGCGGCCTACAAGTGGCTGCTCGGCCCTTATTCTACGGGTCTGTTATACGTTGACCCCCGGCACCACCGGGGGGAACCCCTTGAACTCCCCATCTTTTCCCGCAAGAACGCTGAGGCTTTTAGCGATATCCGCTACCGTACCGAGTTTGCAAGCGGGGCGTGCCGTTATGACGTGGGGGAGGTTGCGAATTTCGCGCTTTTGCCTGCCCTGGTGAATGCGCTCACCCAGATTACCGATTGGGGCGTCCCTGCTATCGAATCGGCGCTCGCCCAACGGACTGACCAGATAGCGCAAGGGGCCGAACTCCTCGGTCTCGACGTCACCGATTCCAGATTCCGTGCGCCCCACTTTGTGGGAATCCGATTTCCCGACAGACCCCGACCCGAGGTCGCCGAACAACTTCGGGCTGAAAAAGTCTATGTGGGTTTTCGTGGTGATGCGCTTCGGGTGACCCCCCATCTTTACAATACAGAACAGGATCTCAAGCGTTTTTACGAAGTATTGCGGAACAGCCTATGAGGCAGTCTGTCGAACAATTCGCGGCGGCACTGGATGAACTACTGCCGCAGCTTCAGTGCCAGCGCTGCGGCTACCCATCCTGTGCCGATTTTGCCGACGCGCTCGCCCGCGGACGGTGCCGGCCAAACCGATGCGACCCGGGAGGCGCGCGGGTCCTCGATGACCTGAATCGGCTGACCGGCGGAACCGACGACCAATTGGATCCTGCATACGATACCCTCTCCTTACCGGAATCAGTTTCAATCGACGAGGCGGAGTGCATCGGCTGCACGCTTTGTATCAAGGCATGTCCCGTGGATGCCATTATCGGTTCCGCCAAACTCATGCATACCGTTTCAGCCGTCGACTGTACCGGGTGCGAACTCTGTCTCCCGGCCTGTCCGGTCGACTGCATCCACCCCGATCCCGCACGCGAAAAAGATTCACAACTTTTTCAAGAGTCATTACTGGCGATGGCGCCGGTTCATCGTGCCCATTTTCGCCAACGTGCTAAGCGGTTGGGGAATCTCGAAAAACCCCATCGCGCGGCAAACAGTGTCGCGCTCAAGAAAACCATCGCCGACAGTGTTGCCCGCGTACGGGTCAAGCGTGAACAAAACCGAGGGGGTTTTGTCTGTGATGAATGAGGTGCAACGCTCTGAACTCTTCGCAAGGCTCCAGGAGACCATCCCCGAGCCCGTTACTGAACTCAAGTACCGGACACGTTTTCAACTCCTGGTTGCTGTCATCCTGTCGGCACAGGCAACAGATGTCTCAGTTAACCGGGCCACCCGGCCCCTGTTTCGACACGCAGGCACCCCTCAGGCAATTTATGACCTCGGCGTTCCGGGTCTTAAGCACTACATACGCTCTATCGGACTCTTCAACACCAAAGCACAGAACATCATCAAGACCTGTTCAATCTTGATCGAAAAATATTCAGGCCGAGTCCCGAACGACAGAGCAGCGCTCGAGGCACTGCCAGGTGTGGGGCGGAAAACTGCAAATGTCGTACTCAACACGGCGTTCGGAGAGCCGACTATTGCAGTCGATACGCATATCT